>NZ_JBVJIN010000025.1:31616-98257 GCF_055586285.1 Actinokineospora sp. NPDC051303 | reverse complement strand
CCCCACCCGTCTTTCCCACGACGGGATCTTCCTTCGTAGGGGCCCCAAAGAAACCACTCCACCCCATCGAGCAGACAGCCCCAGCCAGCCACCCAGGGAACCCGGAGAGCAGACAGCAAGCAACCAGCCACCCAACAGCCAGCCGTCAGCGATCTGTCGCTACCGTGCGCTAGAGAGTCCCCGTGGAAGGAAACGACGTGACTGAGATCGGTCAGCTCAAGGTCGGCGTGCTCGGCGGGACCGGCCCCCAAGGTCGTGGTCTGGCGCTGCGCTGGGCCAAGGCAGGTATCCCCGTGGTCCTGGGCTCCCGCTCCGCCGAGCGAGCCGAGGCGGCGGCGGAAGAACTCCGCAAGGCCGCCGACAGCGCAACCGTCACCGGATTGGACAACGCGGCTTGCGCGGCCGACGCCGACGTCGTGCTCGTGGCCGTCCCCTGGGAAGGCCATCGCGAGCTCCTGGAGTCCCTGCGCGACGAACTCGCCGGAAAGATCGTCATCGACTGCGTCAACCCCCTGGGCTTCGACAAGCAGGGCCCCTACGCCCTCCCGGTCGAAGAAGGCAGCGCGGCGCAACAGGCTGAGCGCCTGTTGCCGGACTCCCGGGTCACCGCCGCCTTCCACCATGTGTCCGCAGTGCTGCTGAGCGACCCCGAAGTGTCCGAAGTGGACACGGATGTGCTCGTTCTCGGCGACGACCGGGAGGCCACCGATCTCGTGCGCGCGCTCGCCGACGCCATTCCCGGGATGCGCGGTGTCTACGGAGGCCGGTTGCGCAACGCCCACCAAGTCGAGGCGTTCACCGCCAATCTGATCGCGATCAACAAGCGGTACAAGGCGCACGCCGGAATCCGCGTCACCGACGTCTGATGCTGGTCGACGATCTCGGCGAGCCGGTCCCGGTGACCGGCTCGCCGGGCCGCGTGGTGAGCCTGGTGCCGTCGCTGACCGACGCCGTGGAGACCACCGCGCCCGGATTGCTGGTGGGCGCGACGGATTACTGCACCCATCCGTCCACTTTGGACGTGCCAAGGGTCGGCGGATCGAAGTACCCGACAGTCGAGGCCATACTGGACCTCCGGCCGGATCTCGTGATCGCCAACGCCGAGGAGAACCGGCCACAAGACGTGGAACGGCTGCGCGCCAACGGGATTCCGGTCTGGGTGACCGACGCCCCGGCGAGCGTGCCCGCCGGTCTGGCGTCCACCCGCAGGCTGCTCACCCAGGGCCTCGGGTTGGCCGAGCCGGACTGGCTGGTCGCCGCCGAGGACGCCTGGCACGAGACGCTTCCCGTGCGCGCCACCGCGATCATCCCGGTGTGGCGCAAACCGTGGGTCGTCATCGGCCGCGACACCTTCGCGGGCGATCTGCTGCGCAGGCTTGGTGTGGCCAACGCCTACGCCGACCACCCCGACCGCTACCCGCGGCCACCGCTGGCCGAGCTGAACGCGGCGCGCGCGAACCTGGTGGTGCTGCCGGACGAGCCGTACGCGTTCACCGCGGCCGATGGCCCGGAAGCCTTCCCCGACAAGCGGTTCGCGCTGGTCAACGGACGCTACCTCACCTGGTACGGGCCGTCGCTCGTCCCCGCGCGCGCCGAGCTCGACGCCGCAGTCACCGCGGCGCTCACCTGAACTCGTCGGTCGCGTCCCGCAGGGCTTCGAGGACGCCCGGGTCGGACGCGGCGTGCCCGGCGGGCAGGATCGTCAGCCGGGCGTCCGGCCACACCTGGCTCAGCTCCCACGCGGTGACCGGCGGGCACACCACGTCGTAGCGGCCTTGGACGATGCGGCCCGGGATGCCCGCGAGCGTGCCCGCGTCCCGGATGAGCTGGTCTTCGGCGAGCCAGCCGAGATTGGTGAAGTAGTGCAGCGCGATCCGGGCGAACGGCACCGCGAAGGCGGGCGCGGCGTACTGGGCGAGCAGCGCGGGGTTGGGCAGCAGGGACACCGCGGCGCCCTCCCAGTTGCTCCACGCGCTGGCCGCGGCGGCGCGGAGGTCCGGGTCGGGGCTGGTGATCATGTCCTGGTAGGCGGCCAGCGGGTCGCGTCCCTCGGGCACCAGCGCGCGGAACTTCGCCCACGCCTCCGGGAACAGCGCGCCAGCGCCGCCCCGGTACAGCCAGTCCAACTCCTTGGCGCGCAACAGGAACACGCCGCGCAGGATGATCTCGGTGACCCGCTCGGGATGGGTCTGCGCGTACGCGACGGCGAGGGTCGCGCCCCAGGAACCACCGAACAGCTGCCACTTGTCGATGCACAAGTGCTCCCGCAGCCGTTCGAGGTCGGCGACCAGGTGCCAGGTCGTGTTCGCCGTCAGATCCGCCCCGGGCGCGCTCACGTGCGGCGTGCTGCGGCCCGCGCCCCGCTGGTCGAACAGCACGATCCGGTACGCGGCCGGGTCGAAGTGCCTGCGCTGCACCGGAGTGGACCCGGCTCCCGGGCCGCCGTGCAGCACCACGACCGGCTTCCCGGCCGGATTCCCGCTGACTTCCCAGTACATCCGCTGCCCGTCGCCGACGTCGAGCATCCCGCGGTCATACGCCTCGATCGGCGGGTAGAGGGCGCGCATGGCCCCCATGCTGCCCTATGCCGAGCCCGGAGCCGAGGTCGCGAGCCAGGTTCGCAGGCGATCGGTGATCTCGGCGGCGATGGCGGGCCGGGTGGCGGGCTCGTCCTCGTAGCGGACGCGCAAGGCGCGCATCGCGTCGAGGAGGTCGCGTTCCTCCCGCGGCTCGTAGTGGCCGACGGCGGCGATGAGGGACGTGGCGTGGTACGGGCTGACGACGCCGTCCAGGCAGGAACCGGCGGCGTTGAAGCAGGCCATCGGGAAGTACGCGCCGTCGCGGCCCACCAAGGCGCGGGGCGGGACCCGCGACAGCACGGGCCCGGCGACCTCGTCGTCGCGGGTGGCGTGCCGTCGCGGGTCCCTGGCCTGCTCGGCCAACGGTTCCCGCAACGCGGTCACACAGGCGAGACTGGCGTTCTCCAGCTTGCTCCCGGTGCGCCGCTGGGCGGGGTCGTCCCAGTGCGCCAACACTTTCCGGTAAGTCTCGATGACGGCGCTGGCGCCTTCGCCGCCGTAGCCCAGCAGGGCGCAGCCGTGGACGAACTCGGTCAGCGCGCGGCGCAGGGCCAGTTCCGGGTGCGCCCGCGCGTGCTCGTCGCCGTCCTCATGGAGTTGCCTGATCCGTTGCGCTACTCCCGGTGGTCGCATGCGAACCAGGGTAGGTGAGCCGCCAGGGGCCGCGCTGGTTCGCGCGGTCGGTCGCGGCGGGCTGCCAGTAGGCGCATTCGGTCCAGTCGTTGTTCGGTTCGGTGTAGATGGTGGCGATGTCGCTGTTGGCGTCGTTGACCACCACGTTGCCCCGGCGTTCGGTGCCCCGGTATTGCAGGATGTAGCGGGTGTTTCCCGGGTCGCCCGGACGCGGGAAGCCGTAGCTGACGACCCGGTCGGCGCAGCGCATGAAGTCGTTGACGTTCACGAACGGGTCGTGCGGCCCGGACGGGCGCGGGTCGAGCATCATGTGCCGCAGCGAGCTGCACCGCCACTGGCGGGTCTCCCCCGTGCTGACGTTGATCCAGCCCATCAGCAGGAACTGCTCGTCCACGGCGTAGGCCATGCAGTCGTCCATCCGGGCGTCGAGCTTGGCCGGGTCGAAGTCGAAACCCGGGGCCGGGTCCGCGGCCGCGGCCGGGCCGGTGGTGACCGCCAGGGCCGCGACAGCGGCTCCGGCGGCGATGCGAGTGACGGCGCGACGCATTGAGTCCCCCTTGTCTGCGTGCTTGCACGAGTGGCGAAGCCCCCTTCGCCACACCTGGGGGTAGACGGAGACAGCACGCCGCACGCATACCAAGGTCAAGTTCACTCGCCCGGCCCACGCGCACCGACGGGGCGCGACGCGGTCGGCCGTGGAATCGCCGACCGCGTCGCGGGTCCGGTCAGTGGAAAGCGTGCTCGGGAGCGGGGAACTCGCGCCCGCGGACGTCGGCGGCGAACTGCTCCGCCGCGCCCAGCAGCACGCCCGCCATATCGGCGTAGCGCTTGACGAACCGGGGCGCCTTCGCCCGGCGCAGCCCCGCCATGTCCTGCCACACCAGGACCTGCGCGTCGCAGTCGGGCCCGGCGCCGATCCCCACGGTCGGCACCCGAAGCTCATGGGTGACCCGCTTGGCGACCTCGGCGGGCACCATCTCCATGACCACCGCGAACGCCCCGGCCTCCTGCAGGGCCAGCGCGTCGGCGACCACGGTGTCCCCCGCCTCGCCGCGCCCCTGGACGCGGTAGCCGCCGAGGTTGTGCTCGCTCTGCGGGGTGAACCCGATATGCCCCATCACCGGGACACCCGCGTTGGTGATCGCCTGGACGTGCGGCGCGAACGCCTTGCCGCCCTCCAGCTTCACCGCGTGCGCGCGCCCTTCCTTCATGAACCGCACCGCCGTGGCCACGGCCTGCTCCGGCGACACCTGGTACGACCCGAACGGCAGGTCGGCGACGACAAGCGCCCGCCGGGCGGCCCGGGTGACCGAGCGGACCAGCGGGATCAGCTCGTCCACCGTGACCGGCAGGGAGGTGTCGTACCCGTAAACGTTGTTGGCGGCGGAGTCCCCGACGAGGAGCACCGGGATGCCCGCCTCGTCGAACAGCTCGGCCGTGTACATGTCGTAGGCGGTGAGCATGGGCCACGGCTCGCCCCGCTCCTTGAGGTCCCGCAGGTGGTGGACGCGTACTCGCTGCACAGGCTTGTCGCCTTGCGCTGCGGCGCCCGTCCCGTAGGGAGCGGTGGTTTCCGGGCTCTGGCCAGCGGAGTTCAGCTCAGCGGACATCGCTGTCTACCGTCCTTCCCTCGAAGCCCGCGTCATCGCGGGTCCCCGGGTTCTACGCGGATGGCTTACCTCGAAAGCGTGACACCACCCACCTCCCCCGGCGACCCCCTGCGACCGACTTCACATGCCGGACACCTGCGTCCGCGCCCCTGATCACCATCCGCGACCAGCCCATCTCCGCCCGTACTGTCCAGAAGTGACAGAAACGGCGGGCGATCACATGACGATAAGCTTGCGTGCACATGAATTCGGGGATCACGTCCGGTCACCTGCGGGTCACCTTGGCCGACCGCGTGGCCACGCGCCTCTACACGGAAGTGACGTCCCGCCCGATGCTCCGCCCAGCCCGAGACACGGCAAGCCTGCTGGCGGCGGCCGTCGCCGCGATGGTTCACCTGCTCGCCTTCGGCCTCGCCGCGATGGGCGTGCTGCTCGTGGTGCTGGCGGGCCCCGCGCTGGTCCCCGTCGTGCTGGGCGCGGTCCTGGTCGGCCTGGCCGTCCTGCTGCGCCCCCGCCCGCGCAGGCTCCCCCGGCACGCGACCGTGATAGACCGCGCGGCGGCTCCCACCCTGCACGCCCTGGTCGACCGGGTGACCGACAGCCTCAACGCCGAACCGGTCTGGCGACTGGCCCTCACCCCCGACCACAACACGGTCTACGACACCGTCGGCCTCCTGCGACGCCCCGTGCTCGTGATCGGCTATCCCCTGTGGACCGCTCTGGAACCGCAGGAACGGGTGGCCCTGCTCGGCCACGAGCTGGGCCACAGCGTCACCGGCGACCCCCGGCGCACCCTGGTCATCGGGTCGTCCCTGCACACCCTCACCGAACTGCACCGGACGACGCAGGTCCGCGCTCCCCTGGCGGTCCGAGTCGCCTTGAGCGCGCTCTCCCTGCCGGTCCGGGCCCTCCTGGCGGCCCAAAACCGCCTGCTGACCTCGTCGGACCACCGCGCCGAATACTTCGCCGACCACCTGTCAGCGCGGCTCGCGGGCCCCGACGCGACTTGCTCGGCGCTGGAAAAACAAGCCCAGAACCCTCGCACGGACACACCACACCCGGCCACGCCCCTCCGCATCGCGGCCCTGCGCACCCGCGACTACGGCGGCCCGGCGGTGATCTGCGGCAAGGGCGAGTCCGACCTGATCGACACCGAACTAACCCCCTTCACCCAGAGCTAGGGCCCTAGTCGGGGTCGTCCTCACGCCAGGCCCGATCGGCCTCGTCAGCGGCCTGCGTCCGCTCCCGGGCGATCTCCAACGCCCGCTCGGCGGACGCCCGGTCCGGATAAGGCCCGAGCCGGTCTATCCCGCGCGCCAGCGCCCCATGCTCGACCTCACCCGTGCGCGTGTTGTAGTACCACCCGACATCCGGATCATCACTCACGACTACCCCCAGGTAGGAGCAGGAAATCCGCGCGGCGGCGTGTCCTGGTTGGCGTTCATGTGCTGGCTGGGAATCGGGTCGAGGCAGGAGACGAAGACCTCATGCCGCTCCGGGTCCTCGATGCGCCGCCCGTTGCGCTCCCGGTAAACCAGCTCCCCGTCGGCGTCGATCTCCACGAAGCACCCGACCTCGGCCAACTGGTCCTCGTCCAGGTCCACCAGGCGCTCCTTGCGCGACGGAACCACCCGGTACTCCGGCCAGTTCAAATGCGCGTACACCTGGTGGAACTCGTGCAGCAGGTGCGTCATCTGCTGCTGCCACGGCAACGGCATGGCCTCGGCCAGCGACCGGGGCAGCACCACATACCCCTCGCTGACGCCGGGTCGCGGCGCGCGCAGGAAGTCGGTGATCGGCGTGCTGGACGCGGGCGGGCCTGCGTGGCGCGGGATGGGCCCCGGGCTGTACATGTTCATGATCTGCCCTTTCTCATCAGACCCCGGGTCGCACGGCCTGATTCATCAGTTCGCCTTCGGTCCAGCGGACCGGCCGGATGTGCACCGGCACGCCGTCCTGCTGCGCTTCCACGATCTTCCCGTCGCCGAGGTACATGGCCACGTGGTGGATCGTGCGCGGGTCGGACTCGTCGTAGGCCCAGAACAGCAGGTCGCCGGGCTGCGCCTGCTCGACCGGCAGCAGGGCGCCCGCCCGGAACTGCTCCCGGGAGGTGCGCGGCAGGGTGATACCGGAGGAACGGTACGCCTGCAGCATCAGGCTTGAGCAGTCGAAGGAGTTCTGGTGGGTGGTCAGCGCGCCCCACTGGTAGGGCTTGCCCTGCTGGCCAAGGGCCCAGCGGATGGCGTCGCCCGCGGCGGGGGTGGGGGCGGGCAGCAGGTTGCCGACGCCCTGGCCGCAGCCGGTGGCGTTGGGGACCTGGCCGAGGTCGCCGATCAGGTGGGCCGCCATCGCCTCCCAGCGGTGGTAGCGGTCGGGGAACGCGGAGCGCTCGACGTCCTGGGCGGACTCGCCGGGGCGCTGCGACTCCCAGTCGGGGACGTCGAGCAGCACGTCGTAGAACTTGTTGACCGCGTACTCCGGGTTGGTGACCTCCGCCGGGGAGCCCCAGCCCATGGACGGGCGCATCTGGAAGATGCCCAGCGAGTCGCGGTCGCCGTAGTTGAGGCTGCGCAGGCCGGACTCGGTCATGCCAGCCTGGATGGCGACCTGCCAGGCGCGCGGGGACAGGTTGCGCTGCTTGCCGATGCCGATGATCAGCGCGACCGTGCCGCGCTGCTCGGCGGTGAGCCGGGCCGCGTCGCCAGCGCCGGAGCCAGCCGGGCCGGTGCTGGCCGGGCCGAGGGTCGCGTTGCACGAGGCCAGCCGCACCTGGCGGGCCTGCGCGGCCTGCTCGTTCTGCACGACGGAGGTGAGCGCTCCGGTGCCGATGACAGCCGTCAGCGCGGCGACCGCGACCGTGCCGATGATCACCGCCGACTTCATCGGCCCTCCACCTGCTCGTAGTTCGCCACGCGCCACCCGTCGTCGGTCCTGATCGCGATGACCCGGATGGTTCCCCCGTCGGTGGGCACCTCGGCCTCGACGGACTTCTCGAACGAGGTGATGGCCCGGATGTCGCCGGTCAGCCGGGTGCTGCGGATGTTGGCTGGCTCGACCGAGGCCATGATCGCCATGTACTCGCGGGTGGTGAACGGGCGCAGCCGCTCCAGCCACTCCTGCGCGCTGAGGCCGTCCGGGTGGTCGACCCACCGCTGCGCCCAGTCGCGCACCGTGTTCAGCGCGTCAGGGGCGGGCGGGACGGTGCTGGTGGGGCGGGGCGTCGAGGTGAGCCGGTTGGGCAGGGAGGACGTCGGGAGGTTGTTGCCGCCTGGCCCGGCGTCCGGGCGCTGGCCGGGTCGGGCGGTGGTCGTCGCCGCGGCCGAGCTCGAACCGCCGGTCGCGGTCTGGCCGCCGTTCTTGCCGACGACCTTGGGGATGACGATCCCGGCCCCGGTGAGCAGCAGCGCCACCACGAACGCCGCCACCGCGAGGTGCCGGGGCGAGCGCAGCGGCCAGCCCCACAGCTTGCGGTAGACCGCGGCGCGGCCGCGGTTGGTGCGGATCGGCACGGGTCACCTCACCACGGCGTCGGTCTCGCGGGGGCCGTCGTTGAGCGGCATCCGGCGCGGCGGGGTGTTGTCGGCGACCTCAAGGCCGCGGGAGGGCCGGTAGACGACGTGGACCGGGCGGCCCGCGACCATCTCCACGTCCGCGACCCTCGGCGTCGGGCTGGGCTGGGCCTCGACCGGCGCGTCGAAGTCGCCGCGCCTGCTGGGCACCATCGACGGGATGACCACGGCGTCCTCACCGCGGTCCCAGCCCCGGTCGGCGACCGGCACGGTGTCCACGAGCCTGCTGGTCGGCTTGCCGCTGCCGCCGCCGATGGCGATCCGCGCGGGACCGCCGCGGCCGGGGCCGCCGGTGTCGGGCAGCACCAGTTCGCCGTCGACGCCCGGTTTGCTCGCCTCGATGCCCGGCCGGGACCCGCCGATGGCCGCCTGCCTGCGGGTGTCCATCCGCTCCGCGACCACCGTCACCGGGTTGCTGGCCTCCGGGCGCGGCCTGCGACCGCCGCCGCTGGGGACCAGCGCGCCGGTCTCGGCCGCCTCGCCCTCGCGGACGGTCTCCCAGAAGTCGTCCTGCGGGGTCGGGCCGTCGTGCTTGCCCCGGCGGAACCGGGAGAAGATCCCCGCGCCCGCCCCCGGCATGGATGCGCCCGCCGCGCCCACGGACAGCTCCAGCATCTGCCACATGCGCCGCATCGGGCGGCCCACCAGGAAGAACACCAGCGTCACGATCGCCGCGAGCAGCATCTGGGTCAGCAGCGAGAGCCGCGCCTCCGGGGAGAAGATCAGCTCAAGGAACTTGAAGTGGATGCCCGCGAGCATCGCCAGGACCAGCACGTTGAGCACGACCGCGCCGACCGCGCGGCCCACCTTGCGCAGGATGTCGTGGTGGACCAGCGCGACCAGGCCGATCACCGGGGCGGTCAGCGCGAGGATGCGCAGCAGCAGCTGCGCCAGCAGCACGGCGAGCTTGGCGAACAGCTGGAACATCGAGTAGACGATCGACTGGAACAGCGCGAGGATGCCCGCCCCGGTCCGCGACCCGTCGGTGCCCTTGAAGTACCCCGTCGCCGGGCCGAGCTGGGTGGCGATGGTCTTGTACTCGTTCTTCTTCGCCTGCTCGGCCGCGTTGTCCGCGTCCCGGCCGGACTCCACGTCATCGATGGTCCACGCCTGCGCGTCGAGCAGCCTGCGGGCGAACTCCTTGGCCTGGGGGGTGTCCGGCGCGCCGAACTCGCCGCGCTGCCAGTTCTCGTAGACGATCTTCTGGTGCAGGCTCAGCGGCAGGATGTGCTGCGCGGCGACGTCGGCGTCCTCCGGGTCCACGAACCCGGCCTGGATGCCGGTGGTGACCCGCTCGATCGTGTCATCGATGCGGTCGTAGTTGCTGACCAGCACCGCCGATGAGGCCGCGAGCCACATGCCCGCGAGGGCGAACAGGGTGCGCTTGCTGACCGTGGCCAGGTCGCCCTGCCAGATTTGGCGGAACATCAGGATGGCGAGCACCAGCATCGCCAGGCTGAACAGCTGGGTGTAGATGTTGTCGAAGATCGCCTCAGCGGCCTTGCCGATCTGCGCGTTGAGCCCGCCGAGCACGCCGCCGTCGAACAGCGTGTAGTGCAGGGAGTTGGTGGCGCCGACGATGTTCTTGGCGACATTGAACAGCTCGTTGCCCGCCCAGTTGTCGATCGTGGCGCCCGGGTCGGTCACCCCGGAGGGGACCAGGCCGCCGCACGACTCGTCGTAGACGTGCCAGACCATGCCCGCGTAGCTGTAGACCTTGTACGGGCTGTCGGCCTCGCCGCCGCGACCCTGCGGCGGGTCGAGCGCGCCGACCATGCCCGAGCCGGGGCGCTCCGGGTTGGGGACGCAACTGTTGGCGTCCTGCGCCATCGCCGGGCTGCCCAGGACGCCCTGGAACGCCAGGATGCCGACCACGGCGAGCATCGCGTACCGCCTGCTCGGCGCGCCAGCGGGCACGCCGAGCCGCTTGCGCCGCCGGGCCCACATGAGCAGCGCGGCGAAGGCCACCACCAGGAACGTGATCATTTGACGTCCACCAACCTCGCCGCACTCGGGTCACCGGGCACTAGCTCGATCAACTTGGCCTTGATCATCGCGGCCTTCGGCAAGGTAGCCAAGAGGACGGATGTCACGACAGGGCTGACCGTGTCGTTCATGCCGCGTCCTCACGGCCGCGTTTCTTCTCCGGGTCCTGGCCGCCCTCCACCTGCGCGCGCTCGTCGCTTTGGAGGTCGTCACCGTGGGGGTCGTCGCCGGGGGCGTCGTCGCCGATGAAGTCGTCTTCGGTGAGGCCGAGCTCGAACTCGGCCGCGCGTTCAAACTCCTCGTCGCTGGGCATGGCGGAACCGCCAGCGGGCACGAAGTCGTGCTCGCTCTTGGGGGTCGGGGCAGGCGCGGCGGGCTCGGTGGAGTCGGGCAGCAGCCTGCGGGCGCCTTCGCGCTGGGCGTCCGGGGTGGTGTCCATGACCGCGCGCAGGTGGTCGAGGTGGGCGCCGGACAGGTCGATGCGGATGCGCTCGACGCCGCCCGCGCCGTCGCCGAAGATGAACTGGCGGGGGGCGGTGTCGCGTTCGACCAGGCCGCGCTGGACGCCGGGGCGGCGGCCGAGGCTGGCCACGACCTGCTCGTAGCCCGCGCCTACGGGGACCTTGAGCAGGCGCAGCGCGTCGGCCTGAGCCTGATCGTCGTCCAAGCGGCCGATGAAGACCGAGTCGAGCAGGGTGACGAAGCCCTGGATCTTGAGGAAGTCGGCCGGGATCTGCGAGGACAGCAGCACCCGGACGTTCCACTTGCGGGAGTCGCGGGCGAAGCGGTTCATCAGGACGCGGCCGGTCGGGACCTCGGAGAGGAAGAACGCCTCATCGATCCAGACGCCCTTGCGCATGTCCTTGGGCTTCTCGTAGATGGAGCGCTGGGTGAGCCAGGCGGCCAGGTTCAGCATCTCCACGCCGAGCGCCTCGGCGTCGGTCCAGTGCTCGCGGCCGACGCCGTCCTTGGGCAGGGTGAGGCCCGCCATGGTCAGCACGGTCATCCGGTCGTCGCGCTGCTCGTCGTAGGGGTCGGCGCCGCGCTCGGGGATGAGCAGCGACATCCGCTCCTTCATCTCGTCCAGGAAGTCGGCGACGACGACGGCGTGCTCGTGGTGCTCGCTGGCGTCGCGGCGCAGCGCGTCGAACACCAGGCTCGGGTCGGCGTCGGCGCGGCCGCCGACGGTGCGCACGGCGCGCAGCAGCACGATGCGGCTCTGCGGCAGCCGCGCGACCTCATACGGCAGCAGGCCGGAGAGCACGTCGAGCACGAGGCGGCGGCGGGTGGCCGCGGCCAGCGCCTTCTCCCGGCGCCAGGCGCGCTCGGGGTCGTCCTCGTCCAGGAAGTGGTCGATCTTGGGCTCGGCGACCACCCGGTACGGGTTGAGGATGCCCGCCTGCGCGTTGAGCAGGTTGATCGGCCGCGCGTAGGGGCGCAGCTCGGGCAGGTCGCACAGCCGGGCCAGCGGGCCGGACGGGTCGAGGATCGTCCAGTGCGCCCCGGCGCGCAGCGTCTTGTAGACGATGCCGCCGCCGAGGAAGGACTTGCCGCCACCGAGCCCGGCGACCATGGCGGTCAAACCGGACGCGTCGCGGATCTCCTGGGCCATCCACGGGTCCCAGGCGACCGGGCGCCGGGTCGCGGTCACGGTCTCGCCGAGCAGGATGCCGCGCCGGTCGCCGACCTCGGCGGTGGCCGTGGGGACCGCGGAGGCGGCCCACACGACCGAGCCGCGGCGCAGGTAGGCGGTGGAGGCCAGCGGCTCGCCGGGGATGAACTCCCGGGCCATGGCGTACTGCGCCTCGGGGTGCTCGATGGCGACCTTCGGCTTGTACAGGTCGAGCAGCTGCTGGGCCAGGCGCAGCGCGTCGCGGTCGGTGGGGCCGGACACCGCCAGCCGCCACCAGGAGCGGACCCGGGTGGCCAGGGCGGTGAAGCCCGAGGTCATCTCGTCATCGATTTCCAGCACCCGGCTCGCCTGCCGGGCCAGCGACTGCGGCGGCTCCAGCTCGTGCTCGTCGGTGTAGTGCTTGACCTGCGAGCGGACCTTGTTCATCTGCCGCGCCAGCTCGCCCTGGACCTCTTCCGGGCGGCGCACGTAGATGCGCGCGGACCACTCGACCGAGGCGGGCAGCCGGTCGGCGCGCTGCACCCACGGGTCATCGATCTCGGGGATCTGCAGGCCGTGCATCATGCCAACGGTCAGCACGCACACGTGCCGGGTGACCCCCGCGTTGGAGCCGGTGCGCCCGCGCACGGTGACCGTGGGGGCATACGGGTCCTGGTGGAAGTCGGCGGCGTCGGTGAAGCTGGCCAGGTCCTCGGGCTCCCAGGCCGCGCCGGGCACCGCGGGCAGGTTGCGCGGCGCGGGCAGGCCAAGCGAGCACGAGCGGTGCATCAGCCAGGACATCTCCTCGGCGGTGGCCGGGCGGCCCTCCAGCCCGGCGGAGCCGATGACCTGGTCGAGGTGCTCGACCTCGCTCTCCATGGCCAGCAGCTCGGCGTCGACCGCGTCCGGGAAGACCTTGCGCAGCAGCGGGGCGGCCCGCTCGACGGCGCGGTCCATCACGTTGCGGGTCTGCACCTGGACGCCGAGGTAGACCTCCTTCTCGGCCATGGAGCGGCCCAGAAGCTGCTGCTGCTCGCCGACGAGGTAATCGTCGAAGCTCAGCGCGCCGGGCACGTCGGGCAGCCGGTTGACGGCGTTGTGCACGTGCGCCTCGGCCCACATGCGGATCGGGTACGGCCGGGTGGTGACCCGCAGGTGCATCCAGCGCCCAGCGAGCTCGGCGTACTGGCCCGCGATGGCCGCGATCAGGTCCTGGCGCTGCGAGTCGGACCGGAACGACCAGCGCTGCGGCGCGAGCCGGTACCAGGCGTAGACGTCCGCGCCGGTGCGCAGCAGGTGCCCGTCGATGCTGCGGGCGGCGATCTCCGGGGTGTAGCTGGGGATGGCCTGCTCGCCAGGCAAGCGCTTGCCCCGTTTGCGCTGCGGCTGGCTGTAGCGGGCGCTGTGTCGCGCGTGCGCCTGGGCCTGCGGGTGTCCCGCCGGGTGCGGCGCGAGCCCTTCCGGCTCGCGCTTACGGCGTCCGAACACCGCTGACCTCCCTGTTTCCCACGTTCCTGTGTCCAGCCCCGTACCCACCGCTCGGCGCTCCGCCGCCCCGCTGCCGCGCGTTTCCGCCGGTTCTGGCCTCGGGCCGTCGGGCGGTGCCCGCCCGGCGCGCTCTGCTGGACGAGCGCGCCTTCTGCGCTCTGCGCTCGATCTTCTCCCGGCGGCGCTGTCCGCGCGGCTTCTTGCGGGGCAGTTCGGCTCGAACCCGCACGTGCGCAGCGCTGACCGCGCCGCCGTTGCCGGTGGACGCCTCACGGGGGGCGGTCAGCTCGCGGACCCACATCGTCAGCACCGCGCCCAGCGGGCGCTCGTGGCTGATCCGCGAGCAGATCAGCATGGTCAGCGCGATGGTGGCGACCATGCCCCAGGCGAACGACCAGAACAGGCCGATGCCCACGTTGCGGAGCACGGTGAGGGCGATCAGGAACACCACGGTGCCCACGCCCCAGGCCACGTACCTGGCCCGCCAGGGGAACGTGGCCTTGGGCGGGCCGAGCCACACGGCGTCGACCCGGTACACCTCGTCGTCGGTGCGTATTCGCACGTCAGTTCACCGGCCTTGTCAGCCGGTGAACAGGCCGGCCAGCCACCGGCCGATGCCCTCGCCTGCGTTGGTCACCGCGAGACCGATGATCCCCAGGGCCACGATCACGCCGCCGAGGCGCCGCATCACGCCCGCGTTGTCGCCCTTGCCGCCGCCGAGCCAGAGCAGCAGCAGCGCGACCACGAGGAGCAGAAGCGGGATGACGTTGTCGAGAATCCAGCCGCGCAGACCAGCGGTGTCCACGTTGGTCGCGGGAGGCTCTTGCTGTTGGGCGAGGTCGATGAGGGCGGCGAGGGTCGGGGTAGTCATGTCGATCTCCCAAGTGCGCGGAGCGGTCGGGGGCGTCGTCGTGCTCCTGCGCGGCAGGTTCGTGCTGTGCGCTGTCGAGTACAGCACGAAAGGCACATGATTGTCATTACGAAACGTAGTTACGACACTGCTGTCCGTACGTCCAACCGAGCCTCCTGCGCGCGTCCGGATGTCATCTGACCACATCCATCATCATCCCCGGGCGGGCGGCCATGCCCCGCGTCGACCAGATTTTCCTCGTCACAGCCATGTTTCACCCGCCCGCGAACCCGATCTTCACAGTCGGTGTGACAAGTCACAGTAAAGTTCCGGGCGCGTCCCGTGCGAAGTTACTCCGATCGGTGTACGGCCAGCCGGGGTCGCTCACAGGGGGCGGGCGAGCCGACCGTAAGCCGGATCCTGTGCCGGGACTCTCGCCCCGGCGGCGACCATCCATCTAGGCCTGCCGTCGCCGACAGGCTCGTGCGGCCTACCCGCAGACTCGGACGGGCAGCCCTCGAACGTCTGCGCAGGAGCCCAGAGGCTCCCTCTTGGCCTTGCTCCGGGTGGGGTTTACCGAGCCACCCCGGTCACCCGGGGTGCTGGTGGTCTCTTACACCACCGTTTCACCCTTACCTGGCTTACCGCCAGGCGGTCTGTTTTCTGTGGCACTGTCCCGCGGGTCGCCCCGGGTTGCCGTTAGCAACCACCCTGCCCTGTGGAGTCCGGACTTTCCTCGCCGGTGGGTCGCACCGGCGCGGCCGCCCTGCCGACTCGCCCGCAGGATCAAGGATACGGGGAGCCTGGTTCGGACCGGCACGTCCCATGGCTTGGACGGCGTTGAGCGGCTGGACCTGGGCTGATCTACTCGCCGGTAGGCGATGGGAGTGGACCGTGGGGATTCTGGTTGTTTCCGGTAGTCCGTCGGCCGAGGCTCGGGCCGGGGTGCTGGTCGAGCATGCCGCTGAGGTTCTGCGCGGGCTGGGGCATGAGGTGACGGTGCTGGCTGTGCGGGACCTGCCGACTGTGGCGCTGCTTGCCGAGGATCTGGGGGATCCGGCGATTCGGGCGGCGGTGGAGGCGGTGGCCGCGGCTGACGGGGTGGTGGTTGCCAGTCCGGTGTATCGGGCTGCCTACAGCGGGCTGGTGAAGTCGCTGCTGGATCTGCTGCCTGCTGGTTCTCTGGCTGGGAAGGCTGTGTTGCCGCTGGCCACTGGGGGGACGCAGGGGCATCTTGTGGCTATTGACTTTGTGTTGCGGCCGTTGTTGACGGCTATGGGGGCTACTCGGGTGTTGCCTGGGCATTTTCTGCTGGATCAGCAGATCGCGCCTCGGGAGGAGGGTGGGGTGGTTCGGCCGTTGGCGGCTGCTGCTCTGGCTGAGGTGTTGGGTGGGTTCTCTGTGGCTGTGCGGCGGGTTGCTGCTCGGCATGCTCGGTTGACTGGGTGATTCGTTGGGGGTCCCGGGCTTTCGTTGGGTTGCGGGGGTTGCTCGATGGGGTGGAGTGGTTTCTCTGGGGCCCCTACGAAGGAAGATCGCCGTGTGAAAGACGGGTGGGAAGCCTTCGGCCTCACACGCGCGCAGCCAGCTTAGCGATCTTCCTTCTCCCCCAGAGAAACCACTCCACCCCATCGAGCACCTGGCAGCGTTGGGTTCCTGTTGGTAGGTGCTGTGCTGTGCCCTGCTGGGTCAGGTCAGGTGGGAGATGTCGTTGACTAGGCGTACTGAGGCGTTGCCGTCTGGGTAGAACTCGACTATCGAGAGGGATGCCAGGTCTAGGTGTAGGCGGAACAAGAGTGAGGGGCCTACGTCCAAGCCCATTCTCAGTAGGGACTTGATGGGGGTTACGTGGCTGACTATGACCAGGGTGCGGTCCGCGTAGCGGAGTAGTAGGTCGTCTCGGGTTTTGCGGACTCTGTGGTGGACTGCGTCGAAGCTTTCGCCGTTGGGGGCGGGGATTGAGGTGTCGGAGAGCCAGCTTGAGTGGAGGGCTGGGTCTCGTTCCGCTGCCTCTGTGAAGGTTAGGCCTTCCCAGTCGCCGAAGTCTGTTTCTAGGAGGCCGGGGTGGGTTTCGATTTGGCCGCCGGTTTCCGCTGCTAGGGCCGCTGCGGTTTGCTTTGTGCGGGTTAGGGGGGAGGCGATGATGGGGGTGTCGGCGTCTATGCCGTCTAGTTTGGCGATTCTGCGGGCGGCGGCTTCCGCTTGGGTTTGGCCTAGGGCCGTGAGGGGGACGTCGCCTCGGCCGGAGTAGCGGCGGTCGACGGACATGGGGGTTTGGCCGTGGCGCAGGAGGAGGAGCTTGGTGGGGGAGCCCTGGGCGCCGGACCAGCGTGCCGGGGAGATGCGGTCTTGGGGCTCGGGCTTTTTCCGTGGGGGCTCGCCTGCCTGGGTGTCCATGGCCTCGTTGGCGAGGCGGTCCGCGTGTTTGTTTCGTTCGCGGGGGATCCAGGTGTAGGTGATCGAGGTGAAACGCTTGGCCAGGGCGCGTGCTTCCTGGGCCAGAGGTTGCATCGCGGGGTGTTTGACTTGCCAACGGCCGGACATCTGCTCCACGACGAGCTTGGAGTCCATGCGCACTTCCACTGTGTCCGCGCCCAGGTCCGCCGCCGCGCGCAGGCCCGCGATGAGGCCCCGATACTCCGCCACGTTGTTGGTGGCGACACCGATGCCTTCCGCGCGTTCGGCCAGCACCTCGCGGGTGGTGGGGTCGAGCACTACCGCGCCGTAACCGGCGGGGCCCGGGTTGCCCCGGGAACCGCCGTCGGCCTCGATCAGCACCCTCACAGGCCCGACTCCGGGGTGCGGACGAGGATCGCGCCGCACTCCTGGCATTCGACCACCTCGTCGGCGGGGGTTTCCCGGATTCGGGACATTTCGCGGGTGTCGATCTCGATGCGGCAGGCGCCGCAGCGGCGGGCGCGCAGGAGGGAGGCGCCGATGCCGCGCTGGGCCCGCCTGCGCTCGTAGTAGGCCAGCAGGTCTTCCGGGAGGGTGGGCAGGATCTTGGTTCGCTCAGCCTCGCGGCGGGCCTGGTTGGTGTCGAGGTCGGCCAGGTTCTCGTCGCGCCTGCTGGTGGCCTCCGCCAGGGTTTCCTGGGCCTTGGCCAGTTCGACACCGGCGTGCTTGCCGTCCATGTCGATCGCCTCGCGGCGCTCCATCAGCTCCAACAAGTCGTCCTCTAGGACCGACTGGCGGCGTTCGAGGGTGGCCAGCTCGTGCTCCATGTCGGTGAGCTGCTTGCTGTTGAGGGTGCCGCCCGCCAAGAGCTTGCGGTCGCGGTCCTCGCGGGCGCGGACCGCGTCGATCTCCTTCTCCTGCTTGGCGACCTCGCGGTCGAGGTCGTCCACCTGGATCTGAATGGCCACCAGGGCGTCGCTCTTGGCGCGGACCGTCTTCTCCGCCTCGGTGATCTCGGCCAGCTCCGGCATCGTGCGGCGCCGGTGCAGCACACGGGCCAGCTCGGCGTCGACCTCGGCGAGGTCGAGCAGTCGGCGTTGGGCGGCGGGATCGGCTTTCACCCGGTGAACCTCCCGGTTCGGGTTGGCGCCCCGGCGGACTGGGCGGTCCAGGGATCGGTGCGGCGAGTGGACACTTCGACGCTGACGGTACCGCCGAGCGCGGCGCGCAGGACCCCCGCCGCCTGCCCGCACCACGGCCACTCGCTCGCCCAGTGCGCCACGTCGACCAGCGCGGGCGCGGCCGCGGCCGCCAAGTGCTCGCTGGCGGGGTGGTGGCGCAGGTCGGCGGTGACGTAGGCGTCAACGCCCGCCCTGGCCGCGGTGGCGAGGTAGGAGTCACCGGCGCCGCCGGACACCGCGACCCGGCGGACGCGGCGGTTGGGGTCGCCCGCAGCGCGGACGCCGCCCTCGGTCGCGGGCAGGGCGCGGGCCACCCGCTCCACGAACGCCGCGAACGGCTCCGGCTCGGGCAGCTCGCCGATCCGGCCGATGCCGGTGCGGCCGTCCGGGTTGGGGTTCAGCGGCGCGGTGACGGTCAGGCCGATGGCCTCGGCCAGCGCGTCGGACACGCCGGGGTCGGCGGCGTCGGCGTTGGTGTGCGCGCAGAACAGGGCCACGCCCGCGCGGATCATGCGGTGCACCAGCGACCCCTTGACCGTGTCCGCCGGAACGCCGTGCACGCCCTTGAGCAGCAGCGGGTGGTGGGCGACGATGAGCCGCGCGCCCGTCTCGATCGCCTCGTCCACAGTGGACTCGACCGGGTCGACGCAGACGAGGATCTTGGTCACCTCGTCGGCCGGGTCGCCGCAGACCAAGCCGACCGCGTCCCAGCTTTCGGCGAGGGCGGGCGGGTAGGCGGCTTCCAGCGCCGCCACCGCGTCGGCGACTTTCGTTGTCACAGCGAGACCTCCACAGCAAGCTCCGCGCGGAGCGCGGCCAGCAGCGGCACGCACTCTCGCGGTGACCGGACAGCGACCCGCAGGTGGTTCTCCCCCAGGCCGGGGAAAGTGTCGCCCCGGCGGACGGCGATGCCGCGTCCGCGCAGGGCGTCGCGCAGGGCGCGGCCGTCCTCGACTTCCAGCAGCAGGAAGGGCGCGGTCGCGGGCCGGTTCACGGCGACCCCGAGCGCGGCGAGGGCGGCTTCGAGGGCTTCGCGGTGATCGCGGGCGTCGACCGCGGCTACCTCGGCCTCGGCCAGCGCGGGCGGCTCGCAGCAGGCGACGACGGCTTCCAGCACCAGCGCCCCGACCGGCCACTGTGGACGGTGGCGGGCGATGCTGGCGAGCAGATCCGGGTGGCCCAGGGCGTAACCGGCGCGCAGGCCGGGCAGCGCCCAGGTCTTGGTGAGGCTGCGGAAAACGAGCAGCCCGGGTGTCTCGCCGTCGCCAGCGAGGGTTTCCGGCTCGCCGGGGACGGCGTCCATGAACGCCTCGTCGACCAGCAGCGTCCGGCCGTCCCGGGCCAGCGCGCGGACGGTGTCGGCGGGGTGCAGGGTCGATGTGGGGTTCGTGGGGTTGCCCAGGACGACCAGGTCGGCGTCGTCTGGCACGCGTTCGGGGTGCAGGGCGTAGCCGTCGGCGGCATCGAGCAGGACCCGGTGGACCGGCACCCCAGCCGTGCGCAGCGCCACCTCCGGCTCGGTGAACGACGGGTGGACCAGCGCGGCTTTGGCCGGGGCCAGGGTGGGCAGCAGCGCGAACCCCTCGGCCGAGCCGTTGAGGATCAGCACCTCGTCGGGGTCGCGCCCGTGCCGCGCGGCCACGGCCGCCCGCGCGCGCCGGTCGTCGTCGGCGGAGGGGTAGGCGCCCAGCCGGTCGAGCGCGGTGGCGAGCCGGTCGCGCAGCCAGGCGGGCGGGCGGCCGCCGCGCACGTTGACGGCGAAGTCGAGCAGCCCCGGGCGCGCGTCGAGGTCGCCGTGGTGGCGCAGGAGCGCGTGATCGTCGGGTCCGGTGCTGGTCACCGCAGGATTCTATGGGGCCGGTGTCCGCCCCCGGTCAGGGCTCGCCATCGGCGAGGACGGCCAGGCCGTGGGCGCGCAGCCAGCGGTCGGCCCGGCGCCGGGCGAGCTCGTCCGGCGAGGTGCGCAGGACCGTGTGCTGCTCGACAGCGGTCGAGATCCGCCGCAACGCCACCTCCTGGTCGGCCGCGGGCAGCCGCCACACCGACTCCGCCGACCACCACGGCTCGTCTTCCACAGCACGCTCCTTACCCTGGTCCAGTGCACCTCTGCCACATCTGCTTCGTCTGTACCGGCAACATCTGCCGCTCCCCGATGGCCGCGCTGGTGTTCGGCGAGCACCTGCGCCGGGCGGGCCTGCTGGATCTGGTGCGGGTGAGCAGCGCGGGCACCGGCGACTGGCACGCGGGCGACCCAGCCGACCCGCGCACCGCGCGCGTCCTGGCCCGCGGCGGCTACCCGACCGGCCACGTCGCCAGCGGGCTGGAAACCCACCACCTCGACGCCGACCTGCTCGTCGCGATGGACGAAGGGCACGCTCGCGCATTGCGGGCCCGAGTGCCAGACCCCGAACGCGTGACGTTGCTGCGGTCTTTCGACCCGGCCGCCGGTCCCGATCTGGACATACCGGACCCGTACTACGGCGGCGCGGAAGGCTTCACGGCCGTCCTGGCCATGGTCGAGGCCGCCACGCCCGGTCTGCTGGCCTGGGTCAGCCAGCGTGTGACCGACCGCACCCCCGCCTAGCCCGGCCACTGGGCCGCCGCGCACTGGCCTACCGTTGGGGAGTGCGGTTGAAGTTGCTGCTACGCCCGGGATGGCTGCTGTCGGCGCTCGTCGTGGTGTGTTTCGCCATGGCGTGCTTCACGCTGCTCGCACCCTGGCAGTTCCAGCGGCACGCCGACCGCAAGGCCACCAACGCGGCCGTGGAAGCCTCCTTCACCGCCCCGCCCGCCCCCTACGGCACGGTGTCCGGCGAGTGGCGGCGGGTGACGCTGACCGGCGCCTACCTGCCGGAAGCCGAGGCCCTGGCCCGCCTGCGCACCGTCCAGGGCGTGGCGGCCTTCGAGGTCCTCACCCCGTTCCGGCTCACCGACGGCTCGGTCGTCCTGGTCGACCGCGGCTTCGTCCGCCCGGTGGAGGGTGTGCGCGTCCCCCCGTTCGCCGCCGCCCCCGCTGGCCAGGTCGAGCTCACCGCCCGGCTGCGCGCGGGCGAGACGCAGGCCAGTGACCGGTCGATCCTGCAAGACGACGGCCACCGGCAGGTCTACGCCATCGACCCCGCCGTCGTCGGCGCGGCGGCGAACCTCGACATCCGTCCCGGCTACCTGCAACTCGAAGAAGGCTCTCCCGGCGTCCTCGGCGCGCTCCCGCTGCCCCAGCTGGAAGCGGGCCCGTTCCTGTCCTACGCGCTGCAATGGATCGCCTTCGGCGTCATGACCCTCCTGGGCTTGCTCTACTTCACTTGGCGGGAGATCCAGCCCGGCGGCGTCCTCGACGCCCCGGACAAACCCCGCCGCCGCTCTGTCGCCGAGATCCTGGCCGAAGACGAGGCCCGCGAGCGCGCCGCCACGTGATCTTTCCGATCACCCGCGACCGCGACCGGCAAGGCGATAGGGTCGGCACCCACGCCAGATGCGCATACCAGGGGGACGCAGTCATGTCCGGCGACGATCACGCGAGTCTCCAGGCCCGCAACGCCGCGATGAAGGAACAAGTGCACAGCTTGTTGGACACCTTCCACCGGCAGACCGAGATGCTCCGCGACGCGCAGGCCGCTGCCGCCGCGGCGTCGGCGTCGCTGACCTCCAAAGACGGCCTGGTCCGCGTGTCCGTCGACGCCTCGGGCGTGCTGACCCACCTGGAGTTCGCGCCGTCCGCGTTCGAGCGGTCCACCCCCGAGGCGCTGGCCCGCGCCGCGCTGCGCCTGGCCCAGGAAGGCGCGGCGAAGGTCAAGCAGGAGGTGGCCGAGGCGATGTCGCCGCTCACCGACGGGCTGCCCGACCTGTCCGACCTGGTGGCGGGGGCGCCGTCGCTGTCGGGTCTGCTCCCCCGGTTCGACACTCCCGAGCCGCCGCCCGCCCCGGTCGAGGACGAGTCCTACGAAGACCAGAGCGCGGTCTACCGGCACGAAGAGAGCGCCCCGCCGCCGCGCCGCCCGCGCCGACCCGAGCCTGAGGACGCCGACGAACAGCCGGACAGCTGGCTCGACAGGGGCCGCTCGTGACCGCCGGCGGCTTCAGCATCGAGCCGGACGCCGCCGCCCGCGCCGCCACCAAACTCGGGTCGGCGGCGGACCAGCTGGCGACCGTGGGCAAGACGCTCGCCGACGCGCTCGCCGCCCAAGGCGCCTGCTGGGGGAACGACGAGTCCGGCCAGGAGTTCGCCAAGGACTACGTGCCCGGCTCCGACGACACCGTCAAGGCGTTCACCTCCCTGGTCGACGGACTGCGCGGGTTGCAGGGCGGCGTGACCGACGCGGTGGCCGCCTACGGCAACGCCGACGACGTCAACCGCCACGGTCTCGACGCCCAGGAGAGCTGACCCCGTGCCAACTGGTCGACCGCCCGTCCCCGCGCGGCTGGGGTAGCGCCGTGGGAATGGAGATGCCCGACGAGGTCAAGTGGCTGCTGCCCATCGTCGTCGGGGAAAGCTGGCCGGAGGGCGACGAGGACAAGCTCCGCGCGCTCCGCGACGCCTGGCACCAGGCCGCGCAGGCCATCCCGCAGGTCACCACCACCGCGGCGCAGGGCGCGTCGGACGTCATCGACGTGTGGACCGGCGAGAGCGCCGACGCCTTCGAGCAGATGTGGAAGAAGTTCGGCGAGGGCGACGAGGCGTACCTCAACGCCCTGGTCAAGGCCTGCCAAGCCCTCGGCGACGCCTGCGACGCCACCGCCCTGGACGTCGAGTACACGAAGTACATGATCATCGCCTCGCTGGTCATGCTGGCGATCTCCATCGCGGCCATGCTGGCCTCGGCGCCGTTCACCTTCGGCGGCTCGACGGCGGGCATCGTCCCCGCCCAGGTGGCCACCCGGATCACCGTGCAGATGATCTTCCGGCAGCTCCTGCAGAAGCTGATGCAGCAGGGGTTCAAGCAGGTCGCCAAGCAGGTCCTCAAACGGGTGCTGCGCGAAGTGGCGACCAACGTGGCCAGCGGGATCGCCCTCGACGCTGGCATCCAGGCCGTGCAGATGGCCTCCGGCGACCGCAAGTCCTGGGACTGGGAGAAGACCAAGGAAGCAGGCATCGGCGGCGCCGTGGAGGGCGTCGTCGGCGCGGCGTCCAACGCCGTCCCCAAGGGCGCGACCCGCGGCCTGTCCGACACCGCGGGCGGCCAGATAGTCGACGGCGCCGTCCGCGGCGCGACCCGAGGCGCGGTCGAAGGAGTGGCCACCACCGTCGGCGAAGCCGCCGTGACCGGCAAGCTGGACGAACTCTCGGCCGGGGACGTGCTCATGGGCGCCTCCGGCGGCGCCGTCGACCGAGGCGTGGGCGGCGCCAAGGACACCATGGACGGCTTCTCCGCCCCGGACCCGGCCGCCAACCCGACCCGCCCAGACGCGGGCGGCCCCCAGCCGGTCCTAGCGCCATCTGCCGAGCCGGGAAACTCGGCTATTCGGTCCACTTTGGACTCTGGTGGGGATGATTCCGGCGGCGCACCACCGTCTTCCGCGCCGAGTGGCGCACAGTCAGCGTCGGCGGGCTCCTCGCCGGGCACGGGCAGGGCGGACGCGCCGCAGGCGTCGGTGCTGTCGTCCGCGCCCACCGTGGACCGGGTGGACGGCGGCCAGCCGGTGGGCGGCCCCTCCACGCAGCCGAGCCCTGGCCCGAGCGGCCCCAGCGCCGACACCGGGTCGCCGGGCGGTTCGGCATCCGGATCAGCGGGCGGTCTCCCAGCAGGCGGCTCACCCGGAAACTCGGCGGGCGGGCCTGCTGTCGGATCAGCTAGCGGTCCCTCGGCAGGCGGCCCACCGGGCGGACCCTCAGGTGGCACACCTGGCGGCCCCTCCGGCGGTTCACCCGGCGGCACGCCCGGCAGCTCACCGGGCGGCACACCCGGAAACCCAGCGGGCGGGCCTGCTGTCGGATCAACCAACGGCCCCTCAGCCAGCGGCCCACCGGGCGGACCCGCAGGCAGCACACCCGGAAACCCGGCGAGCGGCTCAGCGGGCGGGCCTGCCCACGGATCAACCAGCGGCCCCTCAGCAGGCAGCCCACCGGGCGGCTCCCCCGCGGGCGGCCCATCCAACCTGACAAGCGCCGCCCCCGGCGGCGGCCCGCAGACGAGCGGTTCGGCCGGCTCGGCAGGTGGTTCCGCCACCGGCGCTCCACCGGCAAGCGGCAACCCCACCGGTCCAGGCAACCCCACCGGTGGCGCGGCAGGCGCCGGGTCCGCGAGCGGCACCCCATCGCCCAGTGGCGGCAATCCGCCGTCGTCGGGCGGGGCCACTTCGCCGTCGCCCACCGGCGGGTACGGGCAAGCCCCGCCTGCCCACGGCTCATCTGGCAACGGCGGCCCCACCGCGACGGGCGGATACGGCATGGCGCCGCCCCCCGCGGCGCACCCGGGCGGTTTCGGGCCGCAACCGGGACACCAGGCATTCGACGCGGGCAGACAGCCAGGACCGCGCGGCGACGCCGTCAACTCCGCCGGTTTCGCGGGCAACGGCCACTTCACCCCGCGCCCCGACATGCCGCAGAGGCCGGACGGGCCACCCCTGCCGCCCCAGCAGCAGGGGTTCCCGCCGATCGGCCCGCAGGGCGGCATGCCGGGCAGGCCCGGACCGGTTCCGACTGGACCGCTCCCGCCGCGCTCCGACCAGAGTCCGCACCGCGCGCCCGCACCGCGCCCCGACCAAAATCCGTACCCCGCGCCACGTTCCCCCCAAGGCCCATACCCAGCGCCACCACCGCATTCCAACCAAGGCCCGCACCCAGCACAACCACCGCGCTCCGACCAAGGCCCACGCTCCGCGCCACCACCGCGCTCCGACCAACGGCCCTACCCCGCGTCTCCGCAAGGACAGCACGGCGGGCCGCCCCGGGGTCCGCACGGCGGGCCGCCGCCGCGTCCCCAGGGCGGGCCACCGCACCCGGCGCGGCCGTCCGGCCCGCCGCCGCCCGGCTACCGCCCCAATCCCCCTGGACAGGGGACTCCGCCGCTTCCGCCGCCGGGCACTCACCGCGCGCCGCTTCCCCCGATGCCTCCGCCGCCGGGAAGCAGGCCGCCGATGGCGCCCCGCGGTCACGCGCCCGCCGGTCCCCCGCCGCGTGGCCCGGTCACCCCGCCGCCGCAGGGGTATCACCCGCAGCCGGGTCAGGGGCCGTCGAACGGCTCCCGTCCGCTGGGACCACCACCCCAGCGTCCGCAGGGACCACCACCGGCACACCGTCAGCCGCCCGCGCCCACACCAGCCGACACGTCCTCCCGCCCGCAGGGACCGACGCCGCCGGACACGAACCCCACGCGAACTCCGCCACCGTCCGAGCCACTGGTCTCCAACCGGGCACCCGTCGAACCGCGCCCCGACAACCTCGCACGGGTCCCCGCCCCTCGGCAGGACCCGCCCGCGCGACCACCGACATCAGCCGACCCTGTCAACCCCGAACCGCAGGAGCGGACACCCGACACCGCGGAACCAAGCCGCCCACCCGCCGATCAGCCACCGCCCGCCGCGGTGTCCGACCGAGCGCCCGTAGAACCGCGTCCCGACGACCTCACGCAGGCCACTGCCCCTCGGCAGGACTCACCCGCGCAGCCACCGACGTCGGCCGACCCGGTCAGTCCCGAAACGCGGGAGCAGGCGCCCAGCGCCGCTGAACCAAGCCGCCCACCCGTCGATGAGCCACTGCCCGCCGCGGCTTCCGACCGAGCGCCCGTCGAACCGCGCCCCGACGACCTCACGCAGGCCACTGCCCCTCGGCAGGACCCACCCGCGCAGCCACCGACATCGACCGACCCAGCCAGCCCCAAGCCGCAGGAGCAGACACCCAACACCGCGGAACCAAGCCGCCCACCCATCGATGAGCCACTGCCCGCGGCTGAGGCTCACGCCGACCAGCGGTCCCCGGAGCCGGACACCGAGGAACACGCCTCCGGCGCAGAACCCGCAGACCCGTCGGCCCAACAGGACGCTCTCAGCGAGGACTACCTCTTCGACCCCGACTATCGGGCCACTCCGGAGGACAACGCCGCACTCATAGGCGGTTTCAAGACGACAGACCGCCATAACGAGGTCCGGGCCGCCGCGCTCGCCAAGCGCGACGCCGCCGCGTCGATGGCGGGCCTGTCCGACCGCGGCGCCGTCGCGTTGTACGGCTACTCCGGGCACGACCTGTTCGACTCGGCCAACACCGCGCATCGGCTGGGGCCGGACGGGCGCCCCGACCTGTCCCCGAACGAGGCGCGCAAGCAGTTCGACAACTTCGTCCGAGCCCGGCTGCAGGTGCGGGCCATCGTCTCGGCGCTCAACGAGCTGCCGCCGGTGGAGGCGGAGATGCTGCGCGGCATCAACGTCGCTGGCGACCCCGTGCTGGCGAAGCTCATCGCCGACCAGTACGTGCCGGGCCGCACCACGGTCGAGCCGACGATCGTCAGCGCCTCGTTCAAGGAGTCGCCGGACTTCGTGTCCAAGTTCGGCGAGGACGTCGAGCTGCACATCCAGGCCAAGACCGTCCGCGACATCCATGAGCTGTCGCAGAACAGCGCCGAGAAGGAAGGGGTCGGCAAGCCGGGCACCCAGTGGTACACCCACGAGAAGGTGACCGTCGAGGTCGAACGCGGCGGGGTCGTCAAGCAGAAGACGATCATCAGGGTCGAAGAGGTCCTGCCGGGCGACCCCCGGTATCTGGACAAGGACGCGGCGGAGCGGGAGATCGCCGCTCGGCGAGCCGCCAACAACGCCAACAAGAAGATCTTCGATGAGCGCTTGAATCCGGTCCGGACGCGGCTCGACGGCGGCACGGAGCACACACCGCCGGTCGAGGCGCGCAAGCAGGAGGACATCGGCGACGCCCTCGGCACCGGCTCGGACCAGACAGCGCAGGCGCCGCACGATTCGAGCCACATCATCAACCGGCTCGACGGGCTCGATGGCGGATACGCGGGAACGGACCTCGCCGTCGAGGGGCTCGCGTTCGACGACGGCCAGGTCGGCGACCACGACTGGTCGCCGCTGTCGTATGCCACGAACCCGCCGAGCGAAGCCGCGATCCACGCCGACACCGCCAACGGCAACCAGGCCGCCAAGTACGTCGCGGAACGGCACCCGCACCTGGCCGGGGTCAACCCGCGCTTCCACGACGCCGACGCGTTCGAGCAGGGGTATCAGACCAACTGCACGCGTGGTGTGGTGGCGAGCGCGCTGCGGCAACTGGGCATCGACACCGAGGCCGGGCCGCTGCGGCCGCAGGAGATGATGTCGGCGGGCACCCTCGACCACGTCCGCGACCGGCTGGGCGGCGATTGGCAGGCCCACGCGGGCTACGACGAGGTCATCCGCGCGATGCGGGAGCAGCCTCTCGGCTCCCGCGCGGTGATCGCGGTGAAGTACCTCGGCCCGGACGGCGCCGAGTACGGGCACGTGGCGGAGGTCGTGCACACCCGGGAGGGCGTGGCGTTCATCGATCCGCAGAACAACTCTCTGATGCGCCTGCCGCACCCGCCCGCCAAACTGGACCTGCTCCCCTACGACCTCGCCACGGTCGCCGAACGCCACGCCGCGAGCACCCACACCGACACCGCCTCGACCCATTCCGACCAGGGCGGCTACGGCGCCGCCGACCCGCCCCCGCGCGAGCAGGACTCCGCGGCCGAGCGCCCACTCCCAACCCGCGCGGAGATCGACCGCTACCTCCAGCACCCGCGCCTGCAAGAGGCCATGCGCGTCGCCGACGCCATCAGCCACCGCGACCCCGACTCCCGCATCAAGGTCGACGGCGAGAAAATCCACATCGGCGAGGCCATCGCCGCGCTGCTGCCGCGCCACCCCACCCTGGCCCGAATGCTGCGCGACGTGCCGTACCTGGAGAACTCGCTGCTGGCCCGACCGCAGACCCTGGCCAACCTACTGACCCACCCCAAGGCGATCGACGTCCTCGAAGACTGCGTGCGCGAGGTCCGAGACCACCCGGCGGGCCCAGCGGACCTCGCGGAGGCCTACGAGGCCGACCCCAAGCCCGCACCCGCGGCACTGACCCCGGAGCAGGCGGAAATCTCTCGGCGAGCGGAGGCCGTGGCGAGCAGGGCGCCCACTGGGCACAATCTGCAACCTGACTTTGAGCACTCCCGGAAAAACGACCCAGATTATCGGAGCCAGTATCTGGATCATCTTTACAAGAACTGGCAGGGAAAACAGCGGCAGTTGCACGAATTGGCCGAGCGGGTCGCGGCGGCGACCAACGGCCATCCCGAGTCGCGCAAAACCGAGAAAAGCCGAGTCCGCGCGAACGACAAGGTGAGCAACTACGGGGGTGACGCCGACCTGCTGACAGACCTGGTCGGATCGAAGATCCAGTACGACTCGATCGAAGAAGTCTACCGAGGACTGGAAGCACTCGTCGCGGAAACCAGCAAACCTGGGGCGAGCATCAAAATCGTCGAGTTCAAGGACCGGTTCCTGAAACCGCAGTCAAGCGGCTACCGCGACCTTCAGATGAGCGTCCGCCTCAAAACCGAGGATGGCAGCTATCACGTCGCGGAACTACGCCTGCACCTCAAGCAGATCGATGATGTCGCCGA
Organism: Actinokineospora sp. NPDC051303; assembly: GCF_055586285.1. Lineage (NCBI taxonomy): Bacteria > Bacillati > Actinomycetota > Actinomycetes > Pseudonocardiales > Pseudonocardiaceae > Actinokineospora > Actinokineospora sp. NPDC051303. Next base: position 69,769 of record NZ_JBVJIN010000025.1, on the reverse strand, counting down.
TTACGAGCACGCCCTGTTCGAAGTGCGCAGAGATTTGCAGGCGGTGGCCAACGAAGACCTCGACAGGCCCATGAGCCCGGACGGAAAGAACCGGGTTTTGACAGCAGAAGAACGGGCATTGCTGGGAGCCATCCTCAACGAGGAAAAAATTCGATTCGGGGCAGCCTTCACCCTGGGCGGCGGCATCACTCGCGGCGATGAGCGATCGAACAACAGGAGCGAGCAATGACAGCGCCGACAGAGGAATATTTTGTATACTGGGGTCGGACTTTCAAGCTCGACACCACACGGAACGGCCAGCGGATCGGGTACCTACTCAATCCGGACACGGGCGAGTTCGAGATCGACAACAGCCCGATCACGGAGATCTTGGGCGCGTCATCGACCAGCGACATCGCTGAGATCGACGAGACGACGTTCATCCGTAAAACTGAGCAGATCCGCTCCTACCGGCTGCGAGGCGACGGCCCGATCTTCGCGCTCTACGACAAGATTGACGCGCTTTTCGCACAGGCAGAAGCCGAGAATCGTGGAGTGACCGACGAGGAGTTCGCACTGATTGAATCCATTCGCCGCCGAACCTTCGCCATGTGGGAAGCGGAAACCGCCCGCCGAGCCGCGGGCGAACCACCCACGTTCAGCATCACACGTAAGTGAACGCCGACCAATGAGAGGAGCGACTCGATGACAACACGGGCACCGGAATACTATGAGTACTATGGCCGCACCTTCAAGCTCGACACCACTCCCGACGGCCAGCGGGTCGGATACCTGCTCAACTGGAACACCGGCGAGTTCGAAATCGACAACAGCCCGATCGTGCCCATCTCCGGTGCCACCTCCACCAGCGACATCTCTCCCCTCGGGGCAGAAGAGTTCGTCTGCGAGACCGAAGAAATCCGCGCCTACCACCTTCGCGGTGACGGCCCTATCTTCGCCCTCTACGACACCATCGACGCGATGTTCGCCCAGCGGGAGAGCGAAGGGCGCAACTCTTTCACCCACGAGGAACGAGAACTGATCAAATCCATACGCCGCCGAACCTTCGCCATGTGGGAAGAGGAAGCCGCGCGGCGGGCCGCGGGGGAGCCGCCGTCGTTCAGGGTCACGCGCCGGTGAGTGAGTCAAGGGGAGAGGGCTGAGTCAGGTGGATGCCACGGCCGCGGTGGCCAAGGTCGAGGAGTGGCTGCGCGCCGTCCACGGGCCGGAGATGGCGGGGTTGCGGGTGGAGCACGACAAGGTGCGGCTCGTGCCCGAGGGGTGGTCGGTGCCCTACAACTCGGTGGCTTACCTCGATGGGGGAGACGCTGGGAAGGAAATTTTCCCGCCGCCTCGGCTTATCGTTCGGGAGCCGGATGGGGAGTTGCGGCAGCCGAGTCCGCAGCCCGGTGGGGTGAGTGTTCCGGCGCGGATGCCGGGGCAGGAGTACTGGGCCGAAATCGTGGACCCGGAGGTCGCGGCGTCCGGGCTGGGGTATCTCGGGGTGCCGACGATGGCGATCGGCGGCTGGCAGAAGGTGCTTCCCGATGGCACCCGAACCAATGTGGAGCGGGAGAACCCAGGGTATCGGGCCGGGCCCGCGCGCCTGGGGCTTGAGATGCCGGAGAACCAGGTCGAGTGGATGCTCGCGTTTCGCGACGTCCGCTGGTTCGATGACGAGAAGCTTCTCATCGCGCTCACGCAGGCGGTGGTCCTGTGTGCCCGCGGCGTCAGCACGGCGACGATGCGGCGGGTCTACGGTTCGACGCGGCTGATGCCCGCGGACACCACCGAGTGGCGGCGCGTTGACCTCGCGACGTTCGTCGGTGAGCTTTCCGCCGACACGGTGCTGTCCTTCCGCGGCGGCGACGGTTTTCGAGAGGTGCGCGCGGGCGATCTCGCCGCGGCGCTGGAGCGGTTTCCTCGGGTCCAGCCGCCCGTCGACGTGAACGAGACGCGGTTCGAGTTCAGTGCGGAAGTGGCGCGGCTGACCGAGGAGACCGCTGCCCGGTTGGGGCTGGCGGAGCCCGCGCGGTCACCCGAGCACGAGGCCCTGGCCGCGCGGTTGAACGAGTTCGAGCTGACCGATGACGAGATCCGCAAGACCGTCCTCGCCAAGTCGTGGCGCCAGTTGGTCTACGAGACGAAGGAGCCGAGGTGGCCGGACGACCTGGCCGCCAACGGTCTCACGTGGACCTACGACGAGCACGGCAAGCGCGTCCCCACGGAGGACACTTTCGGCAAGTACTGCTCGTGGGTGTCGAAAGGTTTCCGGTTCAGCTGGCGGCGGGTGTCCGGCGCGTTCGTCGGGTTCGCCCTGGGTGAGGCGCTGGGCGCGGCGGTGGACAAGCTCAGCCTGGACGAGATTTTCGCGCGGTACGGCCCGCAGGGCGTGCGGGGCCCGCTGCCCGCGTACGAGCGGCCGGGCCAGATCGGTCCGCTGACCCAGCGGCTGCTGTTCCTCACCGAGGGCGTCATCCGCAGCCAGCACCGCGACGTCGACGCCAGTGACCACCCGGTGTTCGCCGACGCCGCGGCCAACGGGCTGCTGCGCTGGCTGCACACCCAGGGCGACACGGTGCCGATCGAGCTCGACGGGTTCCTGGTGAAGGTCGCCGACCTCTACGCCGACCGGCTGCCCGACCCCGACGAGCTCGCCGCGATCCGCGCTCTGGCCGACGGGAACCGGGGAACCGGCTCCGGGTCGGGCGCGCTGCTGGCCGCCCTGCCCGCGGCGCTCACCGTGGGCGGCCCCGGCACCGGGCTCGACCAGGGCGTCCCGGTCGCGGCGCGGCTGCTCGCCGGGCTGACCCACACCGAGGGGATCGACTTCGCCGCGACCGAGTACCTGGCCAGGCTGTTCGACATGCTCCTGACCAAGGACACCGGCCGCATGCCGGTGTGGATCGCCGGGCGCGATGTGCAGGTGCCCGAGGTCACCCCCGTGGTCACCGCGGCGCTGCCGAACTTCAACAAGTTCGGCCTCGTGGACGTGCGCTTCCCCGAGCACTTGGGCGCGGGACGGGACTCGCTCACCGCGATCGGGCAGGCGTTCGCGGCGATCTCCGGGCACGAGAGCAGGCCCGAGCGGGCGCTGCTGCGCGCGGTCAACCACTCCGGCCGCAGCGCGCTGACCGGGGCGCTGGCGGGCGCGCTGCTCGGGGCGCGCACCGGCATCCCCGGCCTGCCCCGCGCCTGGGTGGACCAGTTGGACCTGCGCCACCTGGTGGAAACGGTCGCCACCGACGCCTTCCTGCGCTTCCACCGCGTCGCGCTGCCCGCCGAGACCGCCGCCCGATACCTGATACAGAGGTAGCAGTGACCAATCCCCACCTGACCGACCCCAACCTGACCGATCCCAACCTCACCGACGCCGATCTCGCCGTGCTCGCGCGGCTGCTGCGGCTGCAACGGGACGCCGACGCGCGGCCGGTTCCGCCGGGGCTGGCGGAGGTGCTGCGGGTCGAGGTGCACATCGGGGTGGACGCGGCGGGGCGGCGGTTCGTCACCCGTGCTCCCGTTCGGGTGGCGGACGTGGACGCGTTGCTGCCCGCGCGGCCGTTCGCCGCGGTGGCGTCGGCGGGGGTGGACCGGCGGCGGTGGCGGGGGTGTGTGCTGGCGGGGGCGGTGGCCGACGCGCTGGGGGCGCCGATCGAGGGGAAGCCGCTGGACCAGATCCGGGGTCTGGCCGGGCCCGCGGGCATCACCGGGCTGGTCCCGGCCTACAACGGCGTCGGCCGCATCACCGACGACACGCAGATGACGCTGTTCACCCTCGACGCGCTCATCCGCGCCAACGCCCAGCGGCGCCGGGAAGGCCGCGCGGACGTGGGGTACACGCTGCAGATGGCCTACCAGCGGTGGCTGCACACCCAGGGCGCCCCATGGGCGAAGGCCCGCGGCCCCCGCGACGCCTCCGAAGCCCCCGACGGCTGGCTGATCGGCATTCCCGGCCTGTTCAAGCGCCGCGCGCCGGGCGCGACGTGCTTCTTCACGCTCCAGGAGTACGGGGCGACCGGGCGGGCCGGGACGCTGGCCGCGCCGGTCAACGACTCCAAGGGCTGCGGCGGCGTGATGCGGGCCGCCCCCGCGGCGCTGTGGTCCGACGATCCGGCGGTGGTGTTCGAGGTCGCCGCGATGGCGGCGGCGGTCACGCACGGGCATCCGAGCGGGTACCTGTCGGCGGGGGTGCTCGCGGTGCTGGTCCACGGCCTGCTGCGCGGCGTGCCGCTGCGGCCCGCTCTGGACGCCGCCCGCACCCACCTCGTCCGCTGGGAGCGGCACGAGGAGACCTCCGCGGCCCTGGACGCGGCGCTCGCCCTGGCCGCCAGCGGCCCGCCCACCCCGGAACGGGTCGAAACCCTCGGCAGCGGAGCCGTGGGCGAGTCCGCGCTGGCGATCGCCGTCTACGCGGCCCTGGCCACGAACGATCTGAACGCGGCCCTACTGCTCTCGGTGAACCACAGCGGCGACAGCGATTCCACGGGCGCGGTCTGCGGCAACATCGTCGGCGCCCTCTACGGCGAAGACGCCATCGACCAGGGCTGGCTGTCCCAACTCGAACTCCGCGACGTCATCGAGCGCCTGGCCGAAGACGCCCTGGCCGAGTTCGGCCCCACTCCCCCGACCGACCCGGAATGGGTGTCGCGCTACCCGGCGTCGGTGGCGATGCGGTGAACCAGGTCGGCGCCCGCTGAGGGCGAGCCGCGACGAGCCTCAGCGCCTGCGGATCACCAGCGCGACGAAGGCCGCCAGCGCCGCCGTGAGGACGCCCACGACGCGGGACAGCTCCACCGCCCGGGTGACGTGCCCCGCGTCCGGCATCCGGCCGTCGCCCAGGACCGGGCGGTCCTCGACGCCGTACGGGTACACCGTCCGGCCGCCGAGGCGGACTTCCAGGGCCCCGGCGAACGCGGCCTCGACCCGGCCCGCGTTGGGGCTCGGGTGCGCCGACGCGTCGCGCTGCCACGCTATCCACGCGCCGCGCCGGTTGCCGCCGACGACGGGGGCTCCGACGACCGTCAGCGCCGCCGCGAGCCGGGCGGGGACGAGGTTGGCCAGGTCGTCCAGGCGGGCGGCGGCCCAGCCGAAGCGCTGGTAGCGGGGGGAGCGGTGGCCGACCATGGCGTCCATGGTGTTGACCGCCCGGTAGCCGAGCAGGCCGGGGACGCCCGCGACGGCGCCCCAGACCAGGGGGGCGACGACGGCGTCGGAGGTGTTCTCGGCGACCGATTCGACGGTGGCGCGGGCCATGGCCTTGGCGTCAAGCGCTTGCGGGTCGCGGCCGCACAGGTTCGGCAGGCGGTCGCGGGCGGCTTCGACCTCGCCGGAGTCCAGGTGGCGGCCGATCATGGTGCCCTCCGCGGCCAGGGACCGGCCGCCGAGGACGACCCAGGTGGCCAGGGCGGTTCCGGCGGCGCGGAGCAGCGGGTTGCGGGCGCGTTCGACCACGAGGCCGAGACTTACCGCGCCGCCGGTAAGCAGAGCCGTATACAGCACACCGGGTGCGTGGTGGTCTCTATAGAGGGCCTTTTCGACCCTCTTAGCCAACTGGCCGAACCCGGCGACGGGGTGCCAGCGGCGCGGGTCGCCCAGCGCGCCGTCTGCGGCGACCCCCAGCAACAGCCCGATAGCACGTGCCGCGGACACAGGCGCTCTCCTTCCCCAGTGCGGGTGAACGGTATCGCGCGGCGCGGGCGGTGTGCGCGGGTGTCGGCGCGGCGGGCTATCGTGGCCCGCCGTGGAGGACGAGCAGGGCAGCAGCGCCGACGCCCAGCGCAGGCTCCAGCTGTACGCCTACCTGCAACCCCGGGAGCACCACCGCACGTACCTGGCGATCATGCGGTTGTTCACCTCGACGCTGCTGGCCGATCTGTCCGCCGGTGAGGTGTCCTCGGCGCTGGCCGCCGCCGAGCGGGACGGCCGGATCGACATCGGCGAGTCGCACATCGACGTGGTGATTCCCCGGCTGCGGCAGCTTGTGGAGTGGGGCAACCTGGTGCACGGGCGCCGGGAGACGATCGCGGCGAGCATCGCGGAGTTCCAGCAGGGCTCTATGCGCTACCAGGTCAGCAAGCTCGCCGTGCGCGTGCAGCGGGACGTGGACGCGCTGCTGCGGGTGCCCGAGGGCGCCCGCGAGGTGTCCCGGGAGCTGCTGCCCGCCATCGAGCGCGGCCTGTCCGAGCTGGGCGAGACGCTGGCGACGGCATCGGCGCGCACCCAGCAGGACGCCGCGTCGCTGCCCGCGCGCCGGGCTCGCGAGCAGTTGGCCGAGCGGGTGACGACGCTGTTCCTACAGCACGCGGAGCTGGCCGCCACGGTCCGCGACTTCTACGCCTACCTCGGCCAGGTCCTCACCCGCCACCACCTGGCACCGGAGGAGATCTCCGGGTTCCGCAACCTGCTGGTCGAGTACATCCAGCTCGTGGTCGAAGACGTGCTGCGGCACACCCCGACGATCGCGGCGACGCTGGCGAACCTGCGGGGCGCCCGGGGCGAGCTGGTGCGGCTGCTGCGGCCCGCCGAGCAGTTGGGCGCGGCGGTGGAGCGCACCCGGGGCCGCAGCGAGGCCGACTGGCAGGAGCTGACCGACTGGTTCGCCGACCGGCCGGGCAACCCCAGCCAGGTCACCGCCCTGCGCGACGCCACGACCCGGGCCATCGGCGCGCTGCTGGCCACGGTGCGCCGGGCGACCACCGGCGGCGGGCTGCTGCCGAGCAGGCGCGCGGAGCTGGTGAAGCTGGCGGGCTGGTTCGACCAGGCCACCGCGGACGAGGCGCACGCGATCTACGCCGCCGCGTTCGGGCTGTACTCGGCGCGCAACCTGGTGCCCGCGCCGGAGCACGACGGCGACGACGAGCACACGCCCTGGCAGGACGGGCCCGCGCTGGACGTGTCGGTCAGCGTGCGCGGCCGGGGCGACCGGGGCGCGCGCGGCCGGACGTCGCGGATCATGGACGACCCGATCACCGAGCAGGGGCTGCTCGCCCAGGCCCGGGAGGCCGACGAGCGGCGGGAGGCGGCCTCGGCCGAGCTTGCCGCGGCTTCGGCCAACCTGGCGGAGGTCACGCTGTCCGGGGAGGCGTTGGGCGCGCTGTGCGAGCTGTTGACGCTGGCCATGGCGCAGCGCGAGGGCGCGGCCGACCCGGGAACGGCGACCGACCAGGTGCGCGGCCTCTCCCTCACCCTGACCCCGGAACCCGGCCGGACGACCCGCATCCGCAGCTCGTCGGGCACGCTGACCCTGCGCGACACCGCGCTGGGCATCAGCCGCGTCGAGACGGGAAGGAAGGTGCGCGATGGCCGTTAAGTCCCGGGCCGATGTGCTCGCCGACCTGTCCGACATCGACGCCGCCAACGTCGCCCGCTGCGCGAAGGTGCTGCTGCGGCACCCGCTCTTGCGGACCGGCGGGCCGGACGGCGACCTCTTGCCGCTGGTCTACCGCTACCGGGTGGCGTTGCAGGAGATGTTCGCGACCCTGCTCGGCTACCGCCTTGTCGTAGAGCGGCGATTCGCGCGCCTCTACAAAGCCGGGCCGGGCCGCGACGCCACCCGGGGCGAGGCGGCGCTGTCGCCGCGCGCGTACGCGTATGTCTGTCTGACGATGGCGGCGCTGACCGGCGTCGGCAAGCAGGTGCTGCTGTCGCGCCTGGTCGCGGACGTGCGGGCGACCGCGGCGGAGGCGGGCGTGGCGGTGGCCGACGACATCGGCGACCGGCGCGCGCTGACCGCGGCCCTGCGCCACCTGATCGGGCTGGGTGTGATCACCGAGACCGACGGCAGCGTCGCCGGGCTGATCGGCGAGGCGACCGCGGAGGCGCTGATCACCATCCACACCGACCTGCTCGGCCAGTTGCTCGCCGGTCCGCTGGCCGAGGCCGAGTCCGCCGACGAGCTGATCGAGCTGGCGGCCTCGCCGGGCCAACTGGGGACCGAACACGCGGTGCGGAGGCGGCTGGTGGAGAATCCCGTGACGCTGCACGCCGACCTGCCGCCGGACGAGGCGGACTGGCTGCTGCGCGGGCAGCGCCGCGAGTCGGTGGTGCTGGAGCGGTGCTTCGGCCTGATCACCGAGACCCGCGCCGAGGGCGTCGCGGTCACCGACCCAGAGGAATACCTGACCGACGTCCTGTTCCCGTCCACCGGCACGGTGGCGCGGATCGCCCTGCTGGCCCTGCCCGATCTTTTGTCCGAACAGGACGATGAGCCGCGCCGGGACGGGCGGGTCCCGGTGACCAGGGCCGCGGTGCGCGAGGTGTGCGAGCGGCTGGTGGCCGAATACCCGGCGGCGTGGTCGCGGCAAGCGACCGAGGACGTTGACGCGCTGGTGGACTCGGTGACGGACCTGTTGTCCCGGTTGAGTTTGGCGCTGCCCGACGGCGACGGCTGGCTGATCAGCCCGGCCGCGCACCGCTGGCTGCCGCAGCCGGACGACACCCCGACCCGGCCGACCGCGCCGGAAGCGCCGCCGGAGCCGGGCTGGTCCCTGTTCGACGAGGAAGGTGACGTGTGAGCGAACAGGAGCACGAGGTGTTCGGCCGCTGGCGGCTGCACCGGGGCGGAATCGTCAACATCTGGCAGTACCGCGAGCAGACGTTCGACTTCTCCGGCGGGCGCGCGATTTTCCAGGGCACCAACGGGTCCGGCAAGTCGCGCACGCTGGAACTGCTGCTGCCCCTGTGTTTGGACGGCGATCTGCGCTACCTGGGCTCCAAGGGCGCGGGCACGGTGTCGATCCGGCGGCTCATGCTGGACGACTATGACGGCGGCCCGAACCGCATCGGCTACGCGTGGATCGAGTTGCACCGCACCACCCCGCGCGGCGGCGACGAGTACCTGACCTGCGGCATCGGGGTGAAGGCTTCGGCGACCTCGCAGCAGATCAGCGACTCGTGGCGGTTCGTCACGCCGTCGCGGGTGGGCACGCACTTCCAGCTCGCCTCGCCGGACCGGGTGCCGCTCGGCCCGGCCGCGCTGCGCGAAGTCCTTGGCGCGGACCGGATCTACGACGAGACCGCGTTCCGCGCGAAGGTCGCCGAGACCGTCTACGGCGTGCCCGGCGGGCGCTACGGCGACCTGCTGCACCTCCAGCGCACGCTGCGCAACCCGGACATCGGGTTGAAGGTGCAGGACGGGCAGTTGGAGCAGATCCTGTCCGACGCGCTGCCGCCGCTGGACGCGGGCGTCGTGGAGCAGTTGGCCACCTCGTTCGAGGACTTGGAGTCCATCCGGGAGAACATCGGCAGGCTCGGCGCGGCCGACGCGGCGATGAGCGCGTTCCTGTCCGGCTACTCCGGTTACGCTCTCGGCGCGCTGCACGCCGCCGGTGGGCGGGCGCAGGCGGCGAACCGGGCACTGGACAGCGCGCACGCCGAAATCCGGAAACTGCAAGGCAAACTGACCGCGGACGAGGCCCGGCACGCCGAGGCCGAGGAACGCGTGCGGGCGCTGGAGGACCGCGACGTCGAGCTGGAGAACAGCATCGACTCGCTCAAGTCGCTGCCCGCCTACCAGGGCCTGCGCGACCTCCAGGACCGGGAGAAGCTGGTCGAGCGCACCCGGGAGGCCGCGACCGCCGCGCTCGACAACGCCGGTGTGCGGCGCAACCACGCCGACCGCGCGGTCGAGACGGTGCTGACCGTGCTGCGCAGGCTCGGCGGGGACGTCGAGGACGCCGCGGAACTCGCCCAGTCCACAAGGGACGGTCTGGCCGCCGCGGGACTCGACCCAGGGTTGTGCCCGAAGGCGCCCGCCGCGCCGAAACCGTTGCCGCGGACCGAGTCCGACCAGGTGCGCGCGAAGCCCGACCCGGAGGCCGAGCCGCTGGAGATCCAGCGCCGCGTTCCGCCCGAGGTCGCCCCGGACGAGCTCCACGCCGGTTTCGCCGCGGCGGGCGAGCGGGCCGCCGAGGTCGCGGCGGTGCTCAGCAGGCGCGGCGCGCTGGCGATGTCGCTGCACGAGCGGTCGCAGAGCCTCGACGCGGACCGGCAGGAGCTGGACAAGCTGCGCGCCAAGGCCCGCGACGCGCAGATCGAGGCCACCGAGTCCGCCGGGCGGCGCAATGAGGCGTGGCAGCGCTTCATGGTCGCGGCCGAAGTGTGGTGCGAGAAGGCGGTCGCGTGGACGGGGGCCGGGCCGTTCGCCGACGACCACGCGCCCCGCCCGCCGCAGCCGCCGACCTCCGCTCAGGTGCAGGCGGGCCCGGAGCAGACCCGGGAGGCGCGCGACGCGGCGCGGCGGTGGGCGGCGCCGCACATTTCCGGGCTGCGGCAGCGGGTCGTGGCCGCGCGGCAGTCCGCGGACGGACTGGTCGGGCAGATCAAGGACACCGAGCGGCGGCTGATCGAGCTGCGCAAGGGCGTCGACGCCACTCCCCCGCCGCCGCACTACGCGGGCGCGGAGCGCGATCCCGCCGCGGGCGCGCCGTTCTACCGGCTGGTCGACTTCGCCGACGGCCTCGACGCCGCGGCGCGGGCCGGGCTCGAAGCGGCGTTGCAGGCCAGCGGGCTGCTGACGGCGTGGGTGAGCGCGGACGGCGTGGTGGCCGACCCCGACCTCGCGGACGTCGTGGCCACTGTGGACGGTCCGGTCGCGGCGAAGTCGTTGGCCGCGGCGCTCGTCCCGGCCATTGAGCCAGACAGCCCGGTGTCGGTGGAAGCGGTGTCGGGACTGTTGGCGGCGGTTTCCTACGACGCCGACCATGCCGGACTGGCCGTGTGGCCCTCCGGCCGGTGGCGCGCGGGCGTGCTGCGCGGCGCGCTGTCCAAACAGGACGCCGAGTTCGTCGGGGCGGGCGCGCGGGAAGCGGCGCGGAAACGGGCGATCGCGGAGCTGGCCGCCACGCTGGAACGGCTGCACGAGGAGCTTTCCGCCGCGGAAGCGGAGCTGCGGGAGCGCACCGCGACCGTGGAGGTGTGGGACCGGCACCTCGACGCGTTCCCCGACGACCGGGAGCTGATCGCCGCGCGGGTGACCGTCGAGCAGGCCGCCCGGCAGGCCGAGGACGCCGCGGCGAAGGCCGAGCGACTGCGGACCGAGCACGTTGCCGCGGACGGCCGCGTGCAGGCGATGGCGACCGAGCTCGCCCAGGACGCGGGCGCGGCGGGGATCGCGCCGGACTCGGAGGCGTTGCGGCAGGCGCACCGCGCGGCGACCCAGGCGCGCGACGCGGCGCTGAGCCTGCGCGACGCGCTCGCCAAGCGGTGCGTGGGCACGGTCCGCGACTTGGTCGAGGCGCTGCACGACCACAACGCCGCCGCGGACGACCGGGCGGCGGCCGAGCGGGTCGCGGACGAGAAATGCCTTGCCTTCCACCGGGAAGCCGCCGCCCTGGCGGAGTTGACGGCCGCGGTCGGCGGTGAGGCCGAGGAAGTCTCGCGCCAGCTTGGGGAACTGGAGCGGCAGCGGCGGGCCACCCGCCAAGAGCTGCCGGAGACGCGCAGGGCCGCGACCGAGCTGTCCAACCAGGTCGTGAAGACCCAGACCCTGCTGGACACCCGCATGGCCGAGATCGACGGCAGGCGCGCGGCCGCCGACGCCGCCGCGCGGGCGTTCGCCGAGGCCCTGGGCGCGCCCGGCGTGTGGGAAGCCGCGGTGGAGGCCGAGCGGCCTGAGGACGACGAAGAGGCGTACGCGCTGCTGGAAAACGCAGTGGCGCAGGCGAAGCGGCTGCCCTCGGAAGAGAACGTGCTGACCAAGCTGCAAGCGTTGCAGGCTTCCCTGGCGGGCACGCACAACGTGCTTCCGGAGCGGCACGCGGGAATCCTGACCGTCGTGGTGTCCGCCGAGGACGGTCCGGCCCCGGTCGCGGTGGCGGCCCGGCAGGTGGCCGAGCGGCTGGCCGAGCGGCGCGGGTTCCTGACCGAGCAGTACCAGGGGATCTTCGCGCTGCACTTGGTGCGGGAGCTGGCCGAGCGGCTCTCGACGCAAGTGTCGGTCGCCGAGGACCTGACCCGCAGGATGAACGACGTGCTCGACTCGGCGCGCTCCAGCCAGGGCGTGCACGTGCAGCTCGAATGGCAGTCAGCCGCCTGGCTGGACGAGTCCACTGTGGAGGCTCTGCGGCTGCTGCGGCTGCCGTTCGCGCAGCGCACCGAGGAGCAGGACACCCGGTTGCAGCAGGTGTTCACCGAGCGGATCGAGGCCGAGCGGGACACCGCGTCCGGCGGGTACACCGAGATCCTGGCGCGGGCGCTGGACTACCGGTCGTGGTTCTCCTTCACCGTGCGGGTCCGCGACACCGGCCCGGACGGCAAGCCGCGCTCGCGGCGGCTGCGGCAGCTTTCCTCCGGCGAGACGCGGCTGATCTCGTACGTGACCCTGTTCGCCGCCGCCGCCGCGTTCTACGGCGCGATCACCGCAGGCGTGTCGGCGACCTCGCGGATGGCGCCGCTGCGGCTGGTGCTGCTGGACGAGGCGTTCGAGCGGCTGGACGACCCGACGATCGCGCGGATGCTGGGCCTGCTGGTGGATCTGGACATGGACTGGATCATCACCTGGCCCAGCGGCTGGGGCGTGTCCGACCGGATTCCCCGGATGCACATCTACGACGTGCTGCGCCCCAAGTCCGGCCACGGCGTCGCCTGCACCCACACCACCTGGGACGGCGCGGGCCTCGACCGGGACGACCCGTGACCGACGACCTGGTCCGCGAATACGGCCGCCCCGAGTACGAGGTGCTGTGGCGGCAGGCGCGCAAAGCGGTGGCACGCGGGCAAGTCAAGCTCGGCTACAAGCCGCCCGACCAGCCCGCGGCGGACGCGGTGTCGGCGCTGCTCGGCGCGTTCGACGAGCCGCCCGCGCGGGCCCGGCTCACCGCCGGGATCGGGACGACGATCGCGATCGCCGATCTGGACGCGCGGCTGCGGGCCGGGAAGTTCCACTGTGGACTGACCGACGCGCTGGCCGCCGTGCACGGCGAGCCAGCGGAGTTCAGCCCGGCGCAGGCGTCGGTGGACGCGTCGCGGCGGGAGTGGGTCAACGAGATCCTGGCCGGCGCGCTGGCCTCGGCGGGGCTGGAGTCGCGGGCGTGGGCGCCGTACTGGGTCGACCACGTGCGCCGCTACGCCAAGATCCCCCCGGAACGCCTGGCGGAACCGGCTTCCCGCGCCGCGGCGATCCTGGCCGGGCTGAATCTGGACCCGAACGCCATTCCCCGGACGTGGCGGGCGCGGGCCGATCTCGCCGCCCGCCACGGCGGCGCGCATTCCCTTGACCGGGGCCAGAAGCTGGCCGGGCTGGTGCTGCGCGCGGCGGCGCTGGCGCACGGGGTGGAGTTCCCGCGGTCCGCGCGGGACGAACGCACCCTGTGGGAGCGCTGCGGTGTCGCGCTCGACAGCGTGTCCACGACCGTGCTGTGCTGGGCGCTGCCGACCCCCGGCCTGGCCGACCGCACGGCGGCGGGTCTGCCGACGCACCTGACGCTGCGCGACCTGCGGGCGGCGGATCTGGTGGTGCCCAAGGGAACCGTGGTCGCGGTGTGCGAGAGCCCGCGCCTGGTCGAGGCGGCGGTGGCCGCGGGCGTCACCCATCCCCTGGTGTGCGTGTCGGGGCACCTGAACACCGTCGCGCGGCAACTGCTGGCCCACCTCGCCGACGCGGGCGCGGTCATCGCGCACCACGGCGACTTCGACCGCGACGGCCTCCTGATCGCCCGCCAGGTCCTCGACCTGACCGGCGGCGCTCCCTGGCGCCTTGGGGCGGACGACTACCGCGAAGCCCTCGACCTGGCCCGCGCCGATGAGGTGGACCTGCCGCCGCTGGGCGCGGAACCCGGCCCGACCCCGTGGGACCCGGCTCTGCCGGAGGCCATGCGCGCGGGCTGGGCGGTCGAGGAAGAAGTCGTCCTCGACCTGTTGCTCGCCGATCTCAAGGCGGGTCTGACGGCGGTCTGAGCGCCGTCCCCTGACGATTCAGCCGTGACTGTAGTACAGCCAGCGCTGTACTGTTGCGGCTATGTTGAAGTGTGAGACCCGGGAGGACGCGCTGGCCCGGCTGGGCAAGGCGCTGGCCGACCCGACCCGCTGCCGCATCCTCGTGGCCCTGCTGGACGGCGTCAGCTATCCCGCCCAGCTCGCCGACCGCCTTGGCCTGACCCGGTCCAACGTGTCCAACCACCTGTCCTGCCTGCGCGGCTGCGGCCTGGTCGTGGCCACCTACGAGGGCCGCCAGGTCCACTACACCCTGGCCGACGCCCATCTGGCGCGGGCACTGCGCGAACTGGTCAAGGTCGTGCTCGCCGTGGACACCGCCGAACCCTGCGTCGACGACCACGAGCGATCCGTGACCGGGGCGAGCGGATGAGCACCGACCCGTCACCCGCCGCCGCACCAGCCGGGGACGGGTGCGCGAACGGGTGCTGCGCGCCCGAGACCGTCGAGAACTCCGCACCGGCCCCGGCCCGGCGGGCGGCGCTCACCCGCCGGGTGCGGCTGCTGGTGGCCGCGACCATCACCTACAACGTCATCGAAGCGATCGTGGCCATCACCGCAGGCGCGGCCGCCTCGTCCACCGCCCTGATCGGCTTCGGCCTGGACTCGGTCATCGAGGTCGCCTCCGCCACGGCGGTGGCCTGGCAGTTCTCCGGCTCCGACCCCGAAGCCCGCGAGCGCGCGGCGCTCAAGGCCATCGCCGTGTCGTTCTTCACGCTCGCCGCCTACGTCACCGTCGAGTCGGCGCGCTCTCTGCTGGGCGCGGAAGCCGCGGCCCACTCCACCGTCGGCATCACACTGGCGGCCGTGTCCCTGCTGGTCATGCCGATCCTCTCGGCAGCGCAGCGCCGAGCCGGCCGCGAACTGGGCTCGGCCAGCGCCGTGGCGGATTCCAAGCAGACCATACTGTGCACGTACCTGTCCGGAGCGCTGCTGGTCGGCCTGCTGCTCAACTCCCTGTTCGGCTGGTCCTGGGCGGACCCGGTCGTCGCCTTGGCCATCGCCGCCGTCGCGGTCCGGGAAGGCCGCGAAGCCTGGCGCGGCGAGCACTGCTGCTGACCTCCCTCACGGCAGGTCGAGCGCCATCTCTTCCATCGCCTGCGTGACGATCGCCCGCATGGCGGCCTCGGCGCGGTCCGGGGCGCCCGCCGCGATGGCCTCGGCGACCTCGATGTGCAGGCGGACGGCCACGGGCTGGGGTTCCTCCGGCATCAGGTGGTGGTGGGTGCGGCCGGTCAGCACCTCCCCGACGACATCGCCTAACTGGGTGAACATCTCGTTGCCGGACGCCGCGAGGACGAGCCGGTGGAAAGCGATGTCGTGGACCAGGAAGGCGTGGAGGTCGCGGGCCTTCGCGGTGGCGCGCAGGTTGACCGCGAGGACGGTCAGCTCGCCCGCCTGCTCCGGGGTGGCCCGACGCGCGGCCAGGGCGGCGGCGACCGGCTCGGTGGCCGAGCGCAGCTCACTGAGGGAGCGCAGCTGGTCGGCGCGGGCGTCGCAGGCGAGCCGCCAGCGGATGACCAGCGGGTCGTAGAGGTTCCAGGCGGCCAGCGGCTGCACGGTGATGCCGACCCGGCGCCTGCTGGTGACCAGCCGCATCGCCTCCAGCACCCGCAGCGCCTCGCGCACGACGGTGCGGGACACGGCGAAGGCGTGCTCCAGCTCCTCGGTGCGTAGAACCGCGCCGGGCGGGTATTCGCCGTTGACGATGGCCGCGCCGAGCTGGTCGAGCACCCGGCCGGGAAGTCCTGAGGTCACGGGGGTCACTATCCCACTCGTATGACCAATCTGTAGCTAACTCTTGAATAAGTAGTACTTTTGGGTTTCACTGACCAGCGTGACTGAGCACAGCGTTGTGGTCGTGATGGGGGTCTCGGGGTCCGGCAAGACCACCGTGGCCGCCCTGCTCGCCGCCCGCCTTGGCGTCCCCCTGGCCGAGGCGGACGAGTTCCACCCGCCCGCCAACATCGCGAAGATGACCGCGGGCGTCCCGCTGACCGACGCGGACCGCTGGCCCTGGCTGGCGGCCATCGCCGACTGGATCGCCGAGCGCGCGCGAACCGGCGGCGGGGTGGTGACCTGCTCCGCACTCAAACGCCCCTACCGCGACCTGCTCCGCCGCGCCGCCCCCGACGACGTCTGGTTCGTCCACCTGCACGGGGACAAGGCGGTCCTCGCGGACCGGATCACCCGCCGCTCCGGCCACTTCATGCCCGCCAGCCTGCTCGACTCGCAACTGGCCGACCTGGAGCCACTGGGCCCCGACGAGCCCGGCGTCCGCCTCGACATCACCCACACCCCAGAGGAACTGGCCGACGCCGCCCTCGCCGCCCGCTGAGCCACTCGGCGCACCACGAACGGAGAACCCCCGTGACCACGCTCGCCGCGGGCTGGACTGGCCACGACACCAGACTCATCGGCGCGGCCCTGGCGGGCATCGCGCTGATCGTCGTGCTGATCACCAAGGCCAAACTGCACCCGTTCCTGGCCCTGATCCTGGGGTCGGGGCTGCTGGGGCTGGTGGCCGGGATGCCGGTCGGCAAGCTGATCGAGAGCTTCACCCTGGGCGTCGGGTCCACTGTGGCCGGTGTGGGCGTGCTGATCGCGCTGGGCGCGATGCTGGGCAAGCTGCTCGCCGACTCCGGGGGCGCCGACCAGATCGTGGACACGATCCTGGGCAAGGCGTCGGGGGCGCGGCTGCCGTGGGCGATGGCGCTGGTGGCGGCGCTGATCGGGCTGCCGATGTTCTTCGAGATCGGGCTGGTCATGCTGATCCCGGTGGTGCTGCTCACCGCGCGGCGCAGCGGGCAGCCGCTGATGCTGCTGGGGATTCCGGCGCTGGCGGGACTGTCCGTGCTGCACGGGCTGGTGCCGCCGCACCCGGGGCCGCTGGCCGCGGTGGACGCGCTCAAAGCCGATCTCGGGTTGACGCTGGGGCTGGGGGTGCTGGTGGCGATCCCGACGGTGGTCATCGCGGGGCCGCTGTTCGCGAAACTGGCCGCCCGGTGGGTGACCGCGACCGCGCCTGCGCACCTGGTGCCGGAGTCGACCTCGGCGCGCGAGCGCAAGCCGAGTTTCGCGGCGACCCTGGCGACGGTGCTGCTCCCGGTCGTGCTGATGATGGGCAAAGCCCTCGCGGACATCCTGCTGGACAAGGAAAACCTCGCGCGGCGGGCGTTGGACTTCCTGGGCAGCCCGCTGGTGGCGCTGCTGGCTGCGGTGCTCGTCGGCATGGTCACCCTCGGCGCGGCGGCGGGCTTCAGCCGGGACCGGCTGTCGACGTCGATCGGGGCGGCCCTGCCCCCGATCGCGGGCATTCTGCTCATCGTCGGCGCGGGCGGCGGCTTCAAGCAGACCCTGATCGACGCTGGCGTCGGCGAGGTGATCACCACCCTGGCCAAGGACGCGGACTTCTCCCCGCTGCTGCTGGGCTGGCTCATCGCGGTCGCCATCCGGCTGGCCACCGGCTCGGCCACCGTCGCCACCATCTCGGCGGCGGGCATCGTCACCCCGCTGGCCGCGGACCTGGAACCAGCTCAGGCGGCCCTGCTGGCCCTGGCCATCGGCGCGGGCTCCCTGTTCTTCTCACACGTCAACGACGCGGGGTTCTGGCTGGTCAAGGAGTACTTCGGCCTGACGGTGGGGCAGACGATCAAGACCTGGTCGATCATGGAGACAGTCATCTCGGTCACCGCGATCGCCCTGATCATGCCGCTGAGCCTGCTGCTCTAGCCCGCCGCCGCCCAGCCTTGCAACATCTGGGAGGCGATCGAGGTGGCGCCGGGGAGGATCAGGTCGCCGGTCTCGCCGTCGCGGGCCAGGGCTTCGCGGACCTCGTCGCGGGAAACCCAGCGGGCGCGCTCGATTTCGCCTTCGGCGAGCACCAAGGGGGCGGCGCGGTCGGCGACGGCGGCGAAGCCGATCATGACCGAGCGGGGGAACGGCCAGGGTTGGCTGCCCAGGTAGCGGATGCCGGTGACCTCGACGCCGACTTCTTCTGCCATCTCACGTTCGACGCACGCCTCCAAGGACTCCCCGGCCTCCACGAATCCCGCGAGGACCGAGTAGCGGCCCGGGGGCCAGATCGGCTGGCGGGCGAGGAGGACGTGCGCGCCGTTGACGCCGACGCCGTCGTGGATGAGGCAGATGACGGCGGGGTCGGTGCGCGGGTATTCCTCCCGGTGGCAGCCGGTGCAGGTCGTCGCCCACCCGGCGGCGGTGACCTCGACCGGGGAACCGCAGGCGGCGCAGTGCCTGGCGCGGGCGTGCCAGTTGGCGAGGGCGACCGCGGTGGTGAACAGGCCCGCGTCGGTGTCGTCCAGCAGCGCGCCGACGCCGCGCAGGTCGTGCCACTGCTCGCCGGTCGCGGAGACCGCGCCGGGCCACAGTCCCCAGCCGTTCGGCGGCGGCACGGCGCCGTCGCGGAACGCCTCTTGGGCGGGCATCGTCCAGTAGGCGACCTCGCCCCGTTCGCCGAGCAGGCTCGCCTGGGCGGGCCGCTCGTCGCCGACCGCGGCCGACGGGCGCAGCGCCAGCGCGGTGGCGTCGTCCCGGACCGGGGTGCGGCCGTGCCGGTCGACCAGCAGGACCTGGCCCGCCTTCCAGAGCCGGTCGAGCCGGGCGTCGTCCTTGCGGGCGGTCTCGTCCCGTTCGATGGTGGAGCGGGAAAGCGCGGGCAGCGCGGCGAGTCCGAATGGCTCTGCGGTCATGGGCGCACCCCCTGGCGCGGACGCATGGCCTCAGCCGCTCGTGGTCATGGGAATCGGACACCTCCGAGCAGCCGCAGGCTGTCGAGCTCACGCGCGTCGCCGACGATGACGCCGGTGAACCTGGTCGGCGCGAAGAACTCGGCCGCCGCGGCGGCGACGTCGTCCACGGTGACGGCTTTGAGCCGCTCGGGGTGCTGGACCAGCCAGTCGACGCCGTGCCCGAGGACGGCGAGCGCGGCCAACTGGGAGGCGAGGCCGCCCTGGGAGGACGTGCTGGTGACCAGCGAGCCGACCGCGTACTGGCGAACGGTGTCCACTTCGGACTCGGTGGGCGGGGACAGGGCGAGCCTGCCCAGCTCGTAGCGGATCTCCAGGAGGGCGGCGGCGGTGACCTTGCTGGCGGTGTCGGTGTCGATCAGCAGGGTCGCGCCGTGCGGGGTGAACTCCGGGTAGGAGCGGGCGTGGTAGGTGAAGCCCTTGTCCTCGCGGATGTTCTCGACCAGGCGGGAGGAGAAGAAGCCGCCGAAGGCGAGGTTGGCCAGTTGCAGGGCCGGGTAGCGCGGGTCGGTGCGGGTGATCGACTGCGCGGAGAGGCGGAACTGCGACTGCACGGCGCCGGGCCGGTCGACCAGCAGCAGGTCGCCCGGGGTCAGCTCGGGCAGCGGCGGCAGGACCGCGGCGGCCCGGTCCGACTTCCACCCGGCCAACGCGGCGTCGATCCCGGCGATGGCCCGCGCGGGCTCGATGTCGCCGACCACGACGAGGACCGAGTTGCGCGGAAGCACCGCCGCGGCGTGCAGCGCGCGCACGTCGGCTGGCTCGACGGTGGCGACGTCGGCCGCTTCGGGCATCTCGCGGGTGATGGGGTGGTCGCCGTAGCGGTGCTTCTGCAACGCCTGCCGCGCGATCACATTGGGCTGCGACCGGGCGACGGTGATCCGCTCGACCAGCCGGTCCCGCTCCCCCGCGACCTCGTCGTCGCGGTAGACCGCCCCGGTGAGGGCGTCGGCCAGGACGTCGAGCAGGGTCTCGAACCCACTGGCGAGCGCGTTGCCGCCGATCGCGAGCAACTCCGGGTCGACCATGGCGGACAGCTCGCCCCCGGCGAGGGCCAGTTCGGTGTCGACGCCCACCCGGTCCCGCTTCTCGGTGCCGGTGAGGATCGCCGCGGCCAGCACCTCGGCCCGCGCCGCGTGCATCGGGTCCTCACCCGCGAACGGGATGCGCAGCCGCACCTCGACCATCGGCACCGTCGGCAGGTGCACGGCGATGACCCGGAGGCCGTTGTCCAGCACGGTGTCCTTTGAGGACAGGTTGGCGGCCGCCCGCTGCTCGCCAAGCGGCGGGAGGGGGCGCGGCCCCAGGGCGGTGCGCCCGATCTCCTCTGCGGTGCGACTCACTGGCTTCCTCCTGCGAACGAGACAAGGCGAACGGGATGCGAAAGAGGAGCGCGGAAACCACCGCGCCCCAAACGCGCTTCTGACGCCACTCCACCCAACGGAGTACGCACAGAGACGCGGACTGGCAACGCGACCAGCCCCGGCACGAGCCGCACGGAGGCCGATGAGTCCGGCCACGACCTGGGCGTCGCCCCAGAGAACGCTGCCCAGGAGAACATGGCCCTAGAGAACAAGGGCAGCACGGCCTCGGTCAGGTGGGCCGGTGGAATAGGACTGGGCGCGGAGACCTCGTCACCGCGCGACAGCGCGGAGAACTCGCCACCGCGAGCCAGCACGGCCGGCCGGGCAGCGCACGACAGCACAGCACGCACGCCCACACGAGGCAACGCAGCACGGACGGCAGCGCGAACCAGCACGGCACGCTCGGCAACACCAGGCACCGCAGCACGCACAGCCGCACCAGGCACCACGGCACGCTGGACAGCGCACGACAGCGCAGCACGTGCGGCGACACGCGACAGCACAGCACGCTCGGCAGCGCGAACCAGCACGGCACGCTCAGCGACCCCAGGCACCGCAGTGCGCACGGCCGCACGAGGAAGCACGGCGGCGCGCTGGGCAGCACGCGATAGCGCAGCACGCAGGTCAGCGTGAGGCACCGCAGCACGCACGCCCACACGACGCCGCGCACCACGCACGGCGACACACGACAGCGCGGCGCGCCCGGCAGCGTGAGGCGCGGCTCGCTGGGCGACACGCGACGGCGCGGCGCGCCCGGCGACACGCGACAATTCGGCGGCGTGAGGCGGCGCTGTGGGCTGGGCAGCGTGCGGTGGGACCGCAAGACTGCTGGCGCGCGGCCCGACAGCGGACCGGGTAGCGCCAGGCAACCCAGCAGCACTAGCCAACGCAACTAAACCGAGCCCACGCGGCGACGCGGTCACCCCGGCAACAGCACATGCCAAACCCGACAGTCCCCCAACGCGCGAACCAACACCGAACCGAGCCGCACCAGGCAACCCGGCAGCACTAGCCAACGCGACTAAACCGAGCCCACGCGGCGACGCGGTCACCTCGGCGACAGCACACGCCGAAACCGGCAGTTTCCCGACGCGCGAACCGACAGCGAACCGAATCGCGCCAGGCGACCCGGCAACGCTGGCCGTCGCAGCCAACCCGGCCCAGCACAGCGGCGGAGTGACCCTGGCAGCACGCAGCACAACCGCAAACTCCCTGACGCGCGCCCCCACCGCGGACCGAGTCGCGCCGGGCGACCCGGCGGCCCTCGCAGGCCCAGCGGCTCTCGCAAGCCCAGCCGCGCTGGCAAGCCCACCCACGCTCGCAGGCCCACCCGCGCTGGCAAGCCCAGCCGCGCTGGCAGGGCTGGCGGCGGGAGGCGGGACCGCGGGCTGGGCGGTGGTCGTCTGGGCGGTGGACCGTGCACCGTGGGGCGGTGTGGGGGGCTTGCCGGGGTGGGGCTTGGGGGTGGTGGGGCGGGAGTGCGTGGGGCGGTGGAGGGTCGGGGGTGCGGGTGGCGTCATTCGGTGTCTCCGGCGGGGGAGACTGTGAGGACGGCGCGGGAGTCGGGGCGGAGGGCCTTGGCCGCGGCGGCGACGGCGTCGGGGGTCACGGCGCTGATGCGGTCAGGGAGTTCGTAGACCAGGGACGGGTTGCCGTAGAGGAGTTCGAACGCGCCCAAGGCCAGGGTGCGGCTGACGATGCGGTCGTGTTCCTTGTGGAGGCTGGCGGCCCAGCGGGCGGTGACCTTGGCCAGTTCCTCCGGGGCGGGCGGGGTGCTGGCGAGCGTGTCCAGCTCCTCGTCGATGGCGGCGAGGACGGTGTCGACGTCGACGTCGGGGGTGTGCATCGCGGTGATGGTGAAGGTGTCCGGGTCGCGGGCCTCGAAGGGGCCGAACATGCCGCAGCCCGCGTTGACCTCGGTGACCAACTGGTCGCCGTACACCAGGCGCTGCTGGAGGCGGGAGCCGTCGCCGTCGGTGAGGACGCCTGCCAGGACCAGGTAGGCGATGTAGGAGTCGATCTCATCGATCGGGTCGGGGATGCGGTAGCCGATGGCGACCGCGGGCAGCGGGGCCAGCGGGTCGGGGTGGTCGGCGCGGATCTCGGCGGCCGGTGGCGGCTCGGCGAACGACGGGCGTTCGGGGCGCGGGCGGGCGGGGACGTCGCCGAAGTGCTTCTCGATCAGCGCCAGGGCAGTCTCGACGGTGAAGTCCCCCGCGACGGTGAGGACAGCGTTCGCCGGGGCGTAGTAGGTGTCGAAGAACGCGGCGCAGTCGGCGACCGTGGCCTGTTCGAGGTCTTCAAAGCCGCCGTAGCCGTTGTGCGCGTTGGGGAAGGTGTCAAACAGCACCGGGGGCAGCAGAATCCACGGGAAGCCGCCGTAGGGGCGGTTCAGCACGTTGAGCCGGATCTCCTCCTTCACCACGTCGATCTGGTTGCGGAGGTTCTCCTCGGTGAGCTTCGGCGCGCGCATCCGGTCCGCTTCGAGGAACAGGGCGCGCTCCAGCGCCGCCGAGGGCAGGACCTCGAAGTAGTCGGTGTAGTCGGGGTGGGTGGAGCCGTTGAACGTGCCCCCCGAGGACTGCACGTGCCGGAAGTGGGCCAGTTTCTCCAGGCTCTCGCTGCCCTGGAACATCAGGTGCTCGAACAGGTGCGCGAAGCCGGTCCGGCCCTCGGGCTCGGACCGGAAACCCACGTCGTAGTGCACGCTGACGCCGACGACCGGTGAGGTCGAGTCGGGGGCGAGAACGACGCGGAGGCCGTTGGGCAGGGTGTGCCTGTGCAGCTGGGAAACGGTCACAGGGCGAGCCTACGGGAGGTCGGCCACAGGCGGACAGCGCACGGTGTTCGCCTGTGGATAACTTCGGATCATGGCTGGTCAGCGGGGTTTCAGCGGGCGCAGACCTCGTCAAGCGCGGCCAGGAACGCCTGGAACTGGGCGGTGAAGCGCCGGTGGTCGCGGGCGGCGGCCTCGTCCTGGGTGGCGTACCAGTACATGCCGGGTGTGCCGTCGGCCGAGGAGTCCAGGTCCGCGAAGCGGGTCAACCACTGCTCGGTCTCCCCCAACGCGACCGCGTAAGGCAGCGACCGGGAGAAGACCATCTCGCGGTCGGCGACGGGCGCCGCGTCCGGGCGGGCCTCACGCAGGTAGCCCAAGACACCGCGGACCTGTTGCACGAGGACGCTGCCGCGTTGGGTCCGCACCGGCATAAGACGCGCGCCGAGCATCAGCGCGACGCCGCCGATGACCAGGGCGACGCCGAGCAGCGCGGGCCCGCCGGTGAGCGCGAGCAGCACCGTGGCCGCCGCGCCGAGGACGACGACGGCCGCGCCCGCGACGCCCCACCGGCCGAAGCTGTCCGGATGCCTGCCCAGCCACCCTCGGCCGATCGCGTCGGCGTAGAGCGCGGAACGCACGGGCGCGAGATCCGGCGGGGTGGTGCGCAAGGCGGACAGGGTGACCGACTCGACGCCGTTGGGCAAGAGCGCGTCGTAGAGCGCGCGCTCGTAAGAGGTAAGAGAGTCGTCGGCGGGGTTGCGGCGCACGATCTGCCAGTCGCCGCCGGACTCGGTGATCCACAGGTAGTTGCGCACCGCGAGGTCGACCACGGTCGCGCTGAGGTCCCGCGCGTCCACCTTTTCGTCGACAACCGTGCCCGCCTGACCGGGCAGCACACCGTCCGGAGAGGCGAAGGTGACCCGGTCGCCGTCTCTGGCCAGCAGGTCGACCGGCGCGACCTCGGTGACCAGCGCCTTGGCGTCGCGCCCCCGGGCCAGCCAGAGCGCGGCGAAGCCGCCGAGCAGCAGCAGCGTCAGCAGGCCAAGACCGGCGCCGCTGAGCGGGGTGAGCGCGAACGGGCCAGCCGCGCCCTCGGCCCGCTCGAACCGCGCGTTGGCCGGGACGAGGCCCGCGGGCAGGTCGGCGGCGAGGTCGACGCGGGCGGCGGTGTCCAGATCGGACTGGACGACGCGCAGGATGCCGCCCTCGTCGGTGACCGCGGAGTCGCAGCGGTCCTCGGTGCCGGAAGGACCGGCGAGGCAGACGAAGTTGGACCCGCGCTTGGGGGTCAGCAGGGAAGCGCGCAGGAACACCAGCTTGGTGTCCCAGCCGCCCGCGACCTGCCAGCGGAACTGGAGGCGGTCGCCGAGGTCGGCGATGGCGCCGTCCACGGTGTACTTGACCGTGGACGCGCCCTCGCCCAACGACATGACGAACGTCTCACCGTTGACCGCGGCGGTGCCGTTCCCGTCGACGGAGGCGTTCCGTACGGCGAAAACGCGGTCGCCGATGCGCAGCGGCGCGGTGCGGGTCATCGTCTGCTTGGCCTGCACGACAACCTGTTCCAGCACGGTCAGGCTGCCGTCGCGCTCCACTTTGAGCTGCACGTTCACGCTGCGCGGCAGCACCGGCTGCCCCACGCCCGGCGGACGCGCGGGCCTGCCCGGGCGTCCACTTGGCGGGATCGGATCGATGGTCGGCGGCGTTGCCGAGCCGGTAGGACCGGGCTTGGGCACCGGAAACTCGATGCTCGGCGCGCTCGGCGGCGGCGACGGAAACGACGGCTGACCTGCCGCGAGAGCCATGCCCGCCGCCGCTGTCGCCGCAGCGACCCCCCAATTCGTGAACACGGCAGCGAACGATAGCCGAGCGCCCATATGCTCACCCGCGGTCTGGGCAAACTGCCCGATCGGGATCTTGACACGGGGGAACGATGACAGCGGGGGAACGATGAACCAGCCGCCGATGGGGCCCTGGCGTCCACACGGGCCGTATCCGCCGCCGATGCCGGTGGCCCCGCCGCCGATGGCGCGCCCGATGCCGCCCGCCCCCGGCTACCACCCGCCACAGGGGACCGCGCCGTTCCCCGGCCCGTACGGCCCGCCGCCCCCGCCCGGCTACGGTCCGCCACCCGGTTATGGCGGTCCGCCGCCGGGGTGGGGTCCGCCGATGCGGCCCAAGTCGAACACCGGCCTGATCGTGTCGCTCTCGCTGGTGGTGCTGCTGATCGCGGGTGTCGCCGTGACCGGGGTGCTCCGGTCGGCGGCTAAGAGCCGCTCGTCTAGCGACACCGGTTACGACTATCCGAGCAGCACTTACGCGCCGATCTCGACCACGACGACCACCACTACGCGGACCACGACCACCACGACGACGTCGGCGACCACCACGACGACGACGGACCGGACGACCACGACCACCAGCGCCACCCCGACCGGCCCGCAGCCGGTCTACACGCTGGCCGACAACCCGCTGTTCAGCGCCAGCAACGGGGTCAACGCCGTCACCTGCAACCTGCCCGCGTGGCGCAGTGACCCGCAGTCCGCGCAGGCGTTCTTCACCGCGGCGCTGCCGTGCTTCGAGCAGGGCTGGGCGCCCGCGATGCAGCGGGCGGGCCTGCCGTACTTCACCCCCGGTCTGGAGTTCCCCGGCGGGACGACCTGGGAGAGCCCGTGCGGCTCGGCGAGCCAGGCGACCTGGGCGGCGTTCTACTGCCCGAGCAACAACACGATCTACATGCCGTTCGAGGGGTTGCAGACCGAGACCAACGGCACCGCGACCGGCAACTATCTGGCGCTGTTCGCGCACGAGTTCGGCCACCACATCCAGGAGCTGTCCGGGGTGAACTCGGCCTACTGGGACGCCCGGTACGAGGCGGGCGACCAGACCGCGCTCGGGTTGGAGCTGTCCCGGCGCTCGGAGTTGCAGGCGCAGTGCTTCGGCGGCATGTGGTTCGCGGGCGGGCAGCATGGCGGGGCGTCGATCAACGACAAGGTGATCCGCGAGATGCTCGCCGACGGCTACACCCGAGGCGACTGGAAGCAGGGCGCGCCGCCCGACCACGGTTCTCCGCAGCACTACGGCGCGTGGCAGGAACACGGGTTTACCAACAATCGGACAGCGCCGTGCAACACCTGGGCGGCCAACTCCGCCGACGTCTCTTAACGGCTCTTAGGCGGGCGTACGGCGTCGGTATAGCTCGGCGAAACCGGCGCCCGCCATGCCCGCGAAGACCATCAGGACCACCCCGACCGGCCGGGCGTCGAGCGTGGCGCCCGAGGTCGCCTGGGCCAAGTGGACGGTCTCCCCGGCGCCGAGGGTGATCTCGATCGTCTCGCCCTGCTCGTGGCCGCAGGCGTCCAGCGGGGCGTGGTGCTCGACGCCGTCGAGGGTGTAGGCGACCTGCTCGACGCCCGCGCGGGCGCACGGCACCCCGATGAGGACGGTCGCCGACACCGTCACCGGCTGCTCGGGCGCGGCCGACCAGTCGCGGAAAGCGCCCGCGAACGCGAACACCAGCGCGACCAGGACGCTGAACACCGCGACGCCCGCCAGCTTGAGGGCAGACGCTTGGACGGCGAACGGGACGCGCACCTCCGGATGGTCGCAGACAGAGGCGAATACCAGCCACCCTGCGGCCTACCGGGTGAATCAGTCGGACGCCGGGGTGACTTTCCTGATGTAGAGCAGGCGGTCGCCGGACTCGATGGCGTCGGCCTCCGAGGAGTCGACGCGGTGCAGGGTCCCGGCGCGGACGATGCCCAGCACGATGTCGGGCAGGTGCCGGGGCGAGCCGCCGACCTCGCTCGGCTCGACCTCGCGCTCGGCGATCGCCAGGCCCGCGTCCGGGGTGATCAGGTCCTCGACCATGTCGACCACGGTCGGGGTGTGCGTTGCCATGCCGAGCAGGCGGCCAGCGGTCTCGCTGGAGACCACGACCTGGTTGGCGCCGGACTGGCGCAGCAGGTGCACGTTCTCGGTTTCGCGGACCGCGGCGACGATCTGCGCGTTCGGCGCCATCTCGCGGGCGGTGAGCGTGATCAGCACCGCCGAGTCGTCGCGGTTGGCCGCGACCACGACCGACTTCGCGCGCGGCACCCCGGCGACGCGCAGCACGTCGGAGCGGGTGCCGGAGCCGTGCACCGTCACCAGGCCGAGCAGCGACGCCGCGTCGAGCATGGCCTGGTCGGTGTCGACCACGACGATCCGGCTGGGCTCGACCCCGTCGGAGAGCACGGCGCTGACCGCCGAGCGGCCCTTGGTGCCGTAGCCGACGACCACCACGTGGTCCCGCACCTTCGACCTCCAGCGTTGGATCTTGAAAGCCTGACGTGAGCGCTCGGTCAGCACCGCGAGGGTGGTGCCGACCAGCACGATGAGGAACAGAATGCGCAGCGGGGTGATCACCAAGATGTTGATCAGCCGCGCGGAATCGCTTGCCGGGGTGATGTCACCGTAGCCGGTCGTCGACAGCGAGACCGTGGCGTAGTAGACCGCGTCGAGGAACGAGATCCCGTCGTCGTTGACGTCCCGGTAGCCGTCCCGGTCCAGGTAGACGATCAGGACGGCGGCGAACAGCGCCAGCATCGCCCAGATGACCCGGCGGACGATCGAGGTGACCGGGCTGACGCTGCTCTCGGGCATCCGGATGACGCCCACCAGGTCGTGCTCGGCCCGCTCGGTGAGGCTGTCGGTCTTGCGCTTGGGCCGGATCACCGGGAGCGTCCCAACATCATTCGGCTCACGCGCGTGAGGTTAGCCGCACCCGCCGCGGCGGGTGTGGTGAGGCTCATCGCCGCGCCGGTCCCGGCGTGACATTGTGGCGGCATGGCCATGACCGAATCCCCGACCGATTCGCCAACCGATTCGCGCAGCGCCGTCGCGCTCGCCGTCCTGCTCGGCGCGGCGGGCGCGCTGCACTTCGCCGTCCCCAAGCCGTTTGACACGCTGGTCCCGAAGTGGCTGCCCGGCGGGCGGCGGCGGTGGACGCACCTGTCGGGCGTCGCGGAGGCGGCCTGCGGGCTGGCGGTGGCGGTGCCGAGGACGCGGCGGCTCGGCGCGCTGGCGGCCGCGCTGCTGTTCATCGGGGTGTTTCCGGGGAACGTGAAGATGGCGCTGGACTACCAGCGCGCGGGAAAGCCCGCCGTGGCGCGGGCGGTCGCGTGGGGCCGGTTGCCGTTGCAGTGGCCATTGGTCGCGTGGGCGCTGCGGGTGCGCGACTCGGCCTGACCCGCGCTCACACCAGTTCGGCGCGGCTGCCGGTGCCGAGGACCTTCTCCAGCAGGTCCTCCGCGGCTTCCCGGGTGAGACCGGTGCCCGCGAGGATGGGCGTGCCCGCCTCGACGATGTCCTTGGCCTCCTTGAGGCTGATGTTGTTGTGCTCGCGCACGACCTTGACCAGGTTGATCTTGAACTCGCCGACCTGGGTGACCCGCACGTCGAACTCCGTCGGCCGCACGCCAGCGACCTGCGACAGGTAGATGTAGGCGTCCAGGCCACCGGGGTCGGCCTTGACCACCTCGCTGAGCCGGTGCACGGCCGGGTCGGCGAACAGGTGCGCGTTGGTGTCGGTCGGCGCGAGCAGGACGTCGCGGCCGTCCACGATCTCCTTGTAGAACGCGGGCCGCTGGTACTGCACGACCAGCAGCGCGACCAGGATCTTGGCGTCGTAGTGGGTCGCGGCGAAGGTCTGCTTGGCGAGTTCGTCGTTGAGGATGAACGAGTTGACGAACCGCTTGATCCGGCGCGGGTTGGTGCCCAGCCCGGCCACGATGTCCTCGGCGATGTCGTGCAGCTCACGCGTCAGCAGGGACCGGACGAAACCGGTGGTCGAGCCCGCGGTCACCGGCGGGATGGTGAACGGGACCTGGACGATCTTGTCGAGGTACTGGGCCTCGCTCACGTCCTCGTCGCCGTAGCGGTGGCGGATGCTGCGCTCCAGCGCCTCGCGGTCGACGCCGAGGACGTAGACGCAGCCCTTCATGTTGAGGAACAGCTTGAGCGCCTCCAGGGTCTTGAGGATGTGCTCGGAGACGCAGCGGTCGAGGTCGTCGATGAAGAACACCAGCCGGATCTCGCCGTTGTTGGTGACCTTGCCCAGCAGTTCCTCGAAGTGCTGCCGCAGCCGCACCTGCTTCTCGCGGACCAGGAAGCGCTCCTGCTCGTACTTCTCCTCGAACTTGCGGAAGTCGGTGGCCGCCGACATGAGGGTCATCGCCTTGAGCGCCGCGTTGCTCAGCGCGCCCGCGATCGCGTAGAGCAGTTTGCGGCCCTCTTCGCCGAGCCCAACTTCTTCGACCATGGTGTGCAGGAGGGCGACGGCGGGGTTCTCGTCAAACTGGTGCTGCCAGGCGTCGAACCAGACGGTGACGCAGTTGTCAGTCCTGTCGAGATGCCGTTGGACCAGCTTCATCAGCGAGGTCTTACCGCTGCCCCACGAGCCATAGAGGCCGACGACAAGCGGGGTGTCGCAGATCTGGACCGCGTTGGCGAGCGCCAGGGCGATCTTGTCGCGGTCCAGCGCGTCCTCGATCGCCGGTTCGTCATTGCGGATGCCAAACGACACACGACCTCCCCCAGTCCGGATACCTCATCGTAGATCGCGTCGAGATAGGGGCTGTTACGTGACAGCGTTGGGTTCGGACCGGTTGGGTTCGGACCGGTTGGGCACGGACCGCAACAGGGCGCGTAGGCCGTCCGCGTCCAAGAGGTCGGCGGGACGCAGAGTGGTGTCGTGGCGCACGTAGTGGAAAGCGGCGCGAACCTTGTCTAACGGGACGCCGGAAAGTCCCGCCCACGCGAGACGGTAAGCGGCCAACTGCACGGTCAGGGCGGGCAGACGGTCGTCTTCTGGGACACGGCCGGTTTTCCAGTCCACGACAGTCCAGCCGCCGTCCGGGTCGAGGAAAACCGCGTCCATGCGGCCCCGGACCGCGACGCCGTCGATCTCGGTGGAGAACGGGACCTCGACGTCGTGCGGGGTGCGGCCGGCCCAGTCGCTGCGCAGGAAAGCCTCGCGCAGCGTGTCGAGTTCGGTGTCCGGGGCGGCGTCGTCGTCCGCGGCGCCGGGAAGCTCGTCCAGGTCGAGCAGGGCGCGGGAGCCGAACCGCTTCTCCAGCCAGGCATGGAACGCGGTGCCGCGCCGGGCGACCGGGTTCGGCGGAAACGGCAGCGGCCTGCGCAGTCGGCGCGCCAGGGCCTCCGGGTCGGCAGCGAGTTCGACAAGCTGGCTGACCGAAAGCTGGTCGGGCAGGGTCACCTGCTCGCGGCGGGCGGACGCGGCGGCGCGTTCGGCCAGGAGGACGTCGGTGTCGCGGACCCAGCCGTCCGGGTCGTCCGGGGGGTCGGCGGCCTCTTCGCCCTCGCGCAGGGCGGCCAGTTCGGCGCGGACCAGCGCGGCACCGGTGGCCACGTCCGAGCGGCGGTCGCGCAGCGGATCAGCGGGCCACCGCGCGGACTTCACGGCCGTGGCCAGCGGGTTCTCCGCGCCTTCCTCGGGTTCGGGCGCCCAGACGTCGAGGACGTCCGAGGGCCACTTCCGGGCGGTCACGTAGTCGGCGAGCTCGGTCAGGAACTCCGAGGGACCCGCTGGAGTCGAGCTTGTCCGGCCCCACCAGTGCCCGGACACCAGCAGGGTCCGCTCGGCGCGGGTGAGCGCGACGTAGAACAGGCGGCGTTCCTCGATCAGGCCGCGCTCGGCGAACTCTTCGGTGTGCAGGGTGAGGGCGACCTCGACTTCCTTGCGGTTGGCCGCGCCGGACAGGTTCAGCTTCGGCAGGTCGACGGCGTCGCCGCGCAGGTCGGCGGGCAGCTCGGTGACCGTGCGCAGCCAACTGCCGCCGCGTCGCGCGCTGGGGAAGACCTTGCCGACCATGTTCGGCACGGCCACGATCTCCCATTCCAAGCCCTTCGCCGAGTGCACGGTGAGGATCTGCACGCGGTCCTCGGCGACCTCGACCTCGCCCGGTTCGAGGCCGTCTTCTGCGCTTTCGGCGGTGGCGAGGTAGTCGAGCAGCGCCGACAGGCTGGCCGAGGGGCTGGCCTGGGCGTAGTCGGCCACGACGTCGGCGAACTTGTCGAGGTGGGCGCGGCCAGCGCCGCCGCGCCGGGCGGTGGCCTCGATGTCGAGCAGCATGGTGCGCTCGACGTCGGCGACGAGTTCGGGCAGCGGCTGGTCGAGCCTGCGGCGCAGCATGGTCAGCTCGTGGCCGAGGGCGCGGATGCGCTGGTAGCCCAGTTCGGAGTAGGGCTCCGGGGGGCCGGGGTCATCGATCGCGTCGACCAGGCCCGCCTGTTCCGCCCCTTCTCCGGGCAGCGCGTCCAGGGCGCTGGGGTCGGCGGGCTGGTCGGAATACGCGCCAGCCAGGCTGCCGGCGCGCCGCCACAGGGCGGCGAGATCGGCGGCGCCGATGCGCCAGCGGGAACCGGTGAGCAGGCGGGCGGCGGCGGTGCCCGCGAGCGGGTCGATGAGCACGCGCAGCGCGCTGACCAGGTCGCGGACCTCGGGTTCGTCCAGCAGCCCGCCGAGCCCGACGACCTCGACGGGCAGGCCCCGCTCGCGCAGGGCGGTGGCCAGCTCGGCCATGTCGGCCCGCCGCCGGACCAGGACGGCCGCGGTGGGCGGCTTGTCCCGTTCCTCGACGGCGGCGTGCCACCGGTCGGCGATCTGGTTGGCCACCCATTGGGCTTCGGTGTCCACATCGGACAGCAGGGCGAGCCGGATGTCGCCGGGCGGCGCGCCGTCGCGGGCGCGCAGCTCGTCCACCTCCAGCCCGAAGGCGCGCAGCGGGGTGGAGACGGCGTTGGCGAGGTCGAGCACCTCGGGCGGGTTGCGGAAGCTGGTGAGCAGGCCGTAGCGGGTGGCGGGCTGGCGTCTGCCGCCGTGTTTCTGCGGGAAGTCGGTGGTGAACCGGGGCAGGTTGGCCGCGCTGGCGCCGCGCCAGCCGTAGATCGCCTGGGCCGGGTCGCCCACAGCGGTGACCGGCATCGGCTCGGCGTCGGGGTATTCCAGCGAGCTGCCGAACAGCGACCGCAGCAGCACCCGCTGGGAGTGACCGGTGTCCTGGTACTCGTCCAGCAGGACCGCCCCGAACCGGGCCCGCTCCCCCGCGACCACCTCCGCGTGCCCGGCGGCCAGCCGCGCGGCGAGCGACATCTGGTCGCCGAAGTCGATGGCCCCTTCCCGGCGCTTGCGGTCGGCGTACGCGGCGACCAGCGGGAGCAGGGCCACCCGGTACCGCTGGGCGACCATCACCTTCTGCAAGTCCTGCGACGGCTCGGCGCGCTGCCCCTTGGCCCTGGGCGCGTTCTCGATGGCCGCGCAGATCCCCTCGGCGTGCCGCCGCAGCGATTCCTCGTCAACGAGGTGTTCGGCCAGCTCGCCAGCGAGGGCGAGGACGTGCTGGGTGACGGTGGCGGGCACGTAGTCGGTGTCGAGGTCGTGCCCCCAACTGGACACCACCCGGTGCGCGACCTGCCAGGACGCGGTCTCGGTGAGCAGCCGGGCCCCCGGCTCGACCGGCAGCCGAAGCCCGTGCTCGGCGACCAACCGCCCCGCGTAGGCGTGGTAGGTCAGAATCGTCGGCTCCCCGGTGAACACCGCGGCCCGCCGCTCCCCGCTCGGATCAAGCCGGTCCAGCAACCGCGCCCCGGCCAGTCTGCGCAACCGCGACCGAACCCGGTCGGCGAGTTGCCGCGCGGCTTTCCGGGTGAAGGTCAGCCCCAGCACCCGTTCCGGCGTGACCAGCCCGTTGGCCACCAGCCAGACGACCCGCCCAGCCATGGTCTCGGTCTTCCCCGCCCCCGCCCCGGCGACAACCAGAGCCGGATCAGGCGGCGCGGCGATCACCTCAGCCTGCTCCCGCGTGGGCGGCGGCAGACCGAGTTCCTGGGCAAGCTCGCGCGGACTGACCAGCGCCAGCCCCGGCAGGGGAAGACTCACGCCCCCACCACCGACCAGGAGTCTCCCCACAGCCCATGTCGGTCACTCAGGCCGCCCGCGCCCCTGCCAAGAACCCAAGCGTGACCAGCAGAAACCCGACCAGCAGAACCCCGACCAGCGGAAGCCAGCCCGCAGCGAGCCACGCCACGCACCCGGCCAGCGGAACCGCACGCCGCACCCGCAGGATCGAAGCCCGCAGGCGACGCCCGGAACTCTTCCCGGGTGGGCCGAGACCGGGGGTCGGGGTGCGAGCACACAGCGGTCAATCTACCTCCCTGAAAATGATCATCTGACGATCGTGGACTCAGGCGCCGAGAGAGTCCAGGTCGATCGTCATCGGACACGGGTCGGCGACGGTCAACTTGTGTTCGGCGCGCTGAGATTCCTCGTAGTGGCCATCGATGAGCGTGTAAACGGTCATAGTGACTGGCAACTCGGGATCGACAAGCCAGTACTGCGGGATTCCCGCTTCCGCGTAGTCCAACGGCTTTAAGAGGCTGTCTATTGCCCGAGAACCTGGAGACAGGATCTCGACCGCGACGAACAACGCGCCCGCTTTCACCATCCCCTTTCCTGTCCAGGCGTCGGCCGAGGTGACACACAGGTCGGGGACGCGCACCACCGGCGGCGTCAACTCCAGGTCCACGTCGATCTCGCCGTATACGCGGAGGTCGGACCGCAGTTGTGGGCGGATCTGCGAGTACAGGTCATGCAGCACTGAGGAGTGCGGGGGTATCGGACGGGGGCTCACGGTGACTACGCCTCTGCTGAGTTCGTATCGGTGCGAGCGATCCGTGGGCAGCGATGCGAACTGTTGCACCGTGTAGAGGCGCCGTTCGTCGTGGGCGGGATTCTTGCTCATGGGGCCAATCTACTCCCGAAAAGGCGTGAATTGGGGCGCGCGCCAGTCGATCACACGTTCGAGTGGTTATTCGGTGACTTGACGGCCGCTGGGATGAAGTGGGCATGCTGTGCGCACTGGACAGCGGGGGCAATCCGGATTCTCGAAAGCGGAATACTCCGGCCCCACGGTCGACGCGGCGGCGTCTCGGACGATCTTGAGCCAGCGGTCGACCGCCTCGCCGCGGACGGGGGGTTGGGCGCGTTCGGTCGCGCCGGTTTTCCGGTTCGCCTTGGCGACGTACAGCAGGCGGGCGCCGCCGGGGTCGCGGCTGAGGTCCGCGAAGGCGCCGTAGGCGACGGCAAGTTGGTAGACCGCCAGCTGGGGGTGCTCTTGGGCGTCGTTGGCGCTGATGGGGGCCTTGCCGGTCTTGATGTCGATGATCACCGGGCGGCCCTCGGCGTCGACCTCAAGGCGGTCCACGCGACCGCGGACGGTGATGCCGTCCGGCAGGTCCACCGTCATGTCCTGCTCGACGGCGACCTGGGTGAGTTCGGCGCGGGTGGCGCTCATCCAGGTCAGGAAGGTGTCGACCATGGCGCGGACG
Organism: Actinokineospora sp. NPDC051303; assembly: GCF_055586285.1. NCBI lineage: Bacteria > Bacillati > Actinomycetota > Actinomycetes > Pseudonocardiales > Pseudonocardiaceae > Actinokineospora > Actinokineospora sp. NPDC051303. Next base: position 35,564 of record NZ_JBVJIN010000025.1, on the reverse strand, counting down.
CGCTGGCGCTCGCGGCGGGAGAACCAGGGGGCGCCCGCGTCAACCGCCGCCCACGCGACGTCCAGTTCCCGCATCAGCTCCTCGCGGCTCGCCCCCGCGGCGGCGGCTTGCGCCAGGGCGTGGACGAGAGTTCCGGTGATCGCGGCGAGTTCGGCCGGGTCTTGGCCGCCGTGGCGTTCGACCACCCAGCGCAGCGGGCATTTGGCCAGGATTTCCACAGTGGACGGTGACACCCGGACCGGGTCGTCCTTGCCGCGCAAGGGTTCCAGGCTCGACAGCTCGGGCAGGCCGTACCAGCCGTCCGGGTGGGCGCCGGGGACGCCCGCTGCGGCGAGTCGGGCGAGTTGGCGTGCGGCAAGACTTCTGCGGGCCGGGTCGGCGGCGCCGTCGCACACGACCTGACGCAGCTCGCCCACCAGGTCGGCGAGGACGAGGGCGCGCTCGGGCTCGGCCATCGGAACGGGAGTGTCGGGCTCGCCGTCGACGGTTTCGGCTCCGGCGAGTTCGGCCAGAAACCGCGACGGCTGCTCCTCTTCGCCGCGCACGGCGCTCACCAGGAGCTTCCCGCGCGCGCGGGACGCGGCGACGAGCAGCAGCCTGCGTTCCTCGGCCAGCAGCGGCGCGGTGGCCGAGAGCTGGTCGGTGCTGTCCACACCGGACAGAACGTCGACCAGCCGTTCGACGCCGAGAAGCGACCCGCGCAGCCGCAAGTCCGGCCACGCGCCCTCCTGCACGCCCGGCACCGCGACCACTGTCCACTCGCGACCGACGGCGGCGTGCGCGGTGAGGACCGCGACCGCGTCGCCCTGGGGGGCGGTGGGCGCGAGGGTGTCGCCCGCGATGCGGTGGCTGATCAGGTGATCGGCGAAGCCCGCCACCCCGGAGCCGGGCAGCCGCTCTGCGTAGCGCTGCGCGGCGTGGAACAGCGCGACGATGGCGTCGAGGTCGCGGTCGGCCTGCGCGCCGACCGGGCCGCCGCGCGCCGCGACGCCGACCCAGCGCGCCTCCAGCCCGCTGGCCTGCCAGAGGTCCCAGAGGATCTGCTCGATGCCCGCGTCCTCGGCGATTCCCTTGCGCGCCAACGCGAGCAGCGCCGACACGCGCCGCACCGGGCCCGCCTCAGCGTCGGCGAGCGCGCTGAGCCGGTCTTCGTCCTCGATCACCTCGACCAGCAGGTCGTCGCTGGACTTGTCGCCGCCGGAGGTCAGCTCCAGCCGCCGCAGCCCGCGCCGCAATCGCCGCAGCGCCAACGGGTCCGCGCCGCCGAGCTGCGAGGACAGCAGCGTCGCGGCCATCGTCGGGTCGAGCAGCGACGGCACGGCCGCGCAGCGCAGCAGCGCCAGGAACGGCCGCACCGCGGGCTGTTGGGCCAGCGGCAGCTCGTCGCCGGGCGCGGCCACCGGCACCCCCGCAGCGGCCAAAGCGCGGTGCAGCACGGGAACCGAGCGGGTGGCCGAGCGCACCAGCACGGCCATGTCCGCCCACGGGACACCGTCGATCAGGTGCGCGCGCCGTAGCTGGTTGGCCACCCAGCTCGCCTCGGCCGCCGCGGACGGGTGCAGCCGCACGGTGACCGTGCCGCCCTGGTCGCGGCCCTTGTCGACGCGCCGGGGCCCGCCGCCGGGCAGCCGCGCGGCCAGGTGCGACACGGCTTTGCGCACGGCGGGGGCCATCCGGTGCCCGGTGCGCAGCACGACTGTGCCCGCCGCCGGGTCGGCGTCGCGCAGCAGCCGGGGGTCGGCGCCGCGGAAAGTGAACACGGCCTGGTCGGGGTCGCCCGCGAGCACGAACTCCTTGGCGGCGCGGCCGAGTGCGCTCAGCAGCCGGTATTGCAGCGGGTCGAGGTGCTGGGCGTCGTCGACGAGCAGGTAGCGGACGCGGGCGCGCTCGGCGGCGAGCAGTTCGTCGTCGGTCTGGAACGCCAGCAGGGCGCTCGCCACCAGTTCGGCCGCGTCGAGGGCGGGGGCGCTGGTGTGCGCGACGGCGCTGTCCGACCCGCCGAGCAGCAGCGTGACCTGTTCGTACTGGCGGCCGAACCGGCCTGCGGCGACCCACTCGTCGCGGCCCCGCGCTTCGCCGAGTTCGATGAGTTCTTCCGGCCCGAGGCCGCGTTCGGCGGCGCGCAGGATCAGGTCGCGCAGTTCCTCGGCGAACCCGGGCACGCCCAGCGCGGGCCGCAGCCGTTCTGGCCAGTGCTTCGCGCCGAACTCGATGTCGCCTTCGAGGAGTTCGCGGATGACCGCGTCCTGGTCGGGGCCGGACAGCAGCCGGGGGCCGGGGCCGTCGTGCAGCATCGCCTGGATGCGCAGGACCGCGAAGGCGTAAGAGTGCACCGTGCGCACAAGAGGCTCACGGACAGTGCGAAGAGGGCCGTCGTTGGTGTGGTCGGTGAGCAGCGCGGTAATGCGTCCCCGTAGGTCGGTAGCGGCGCGACGGTTAGCGGTAAGAACCAGCAACTGCTCCGGTTCCACCCCGCCGCGCAGAATGCGGTCTGCCGCGACCTCGGCCAGCAGCGTCGTCTTACCGGTGCCGGGGCCGCCCAAGACCCGGACGAACCCGTCGGCCCCGGCGAGGACCCGCCGCGCGTCCTCGTCCCACTGGGTGGTGCGGCGCGGCGCCGCAGGTCGGCGGACGAGCTGCGGCGCGAGCGGGGACTTCCCGGCGGCCATCCCGGGATTGGACCATGCGGGCCGCCGTGCGCCGGACGCGGCACGCCCAAGCGCCGGGGATGGAATGATCCGGCCTATGGCCGACCCACTCCACGTGCGCGTCTTCGGACCCGACGACGCGCCGCCCCTGCTCGCACTGCACGGCGTGACCGGTCACGGCGCGCGCTTCCGGCGGCTCGCCGAGGGCGGGCTGTCGAGCTTCCGGGTGATCGCCCCGGACCTGCGCGGCTGCGGCGAGTCGCCGCGGCTGCCGCCCTGGACGCTGGAGCAGCACGCGGCCGACCTGCTGGCCGTGCTGGACGCGCATCGGCTCGACTCCGTGCCGGTGGTCGGGCACTCCTACGGCGGCCTGATCGCCCTGCACCTGGCCCGGCTGGCGCCGCAGCGGGTGCGGCGGCTGGTGCTGCTCGACCCGGCGGTGAGCGTGCGGCCCAAGGACGCGCTGGCCTGGGCCGAGGCACCCGGGAAGGCGTGCGCGACCCGCGCGGAAGCGATCGAGGCGCAGCGCGCGGATTGGCCGGAGGTGGTGGCCGACGAGGTCATCGCCGAGGAGGTCGACGCGGCCTGGGCCGAGTCCGACGGGCAGTGGCGGCCCAAGTTCAGCCCCGCCGCCAACGCCACGGCGTGGAGCGAGATGTGCCGGGCCACGCCGCTGCCCCCGCCGGGCACGCCGACGCTGGTCGTGCGGGCGCTGCGGGAGGAGTTCGTCGGCCCGGAGTTCCTGCGGGCGTGCGAGTCGACGCTGCCCGACGAGTTCTCCCTGGTCGACCTGGACTGCGGGCACATGGTGTACCTGGAGGACCCGGACCGGATCGGCGCGCTGGTGACCGAGTTCGCGGGGGCGTAGCCGGTGGACGAGGAGCTGCACGAGCGGGTGCGGGCGGCGATCAGGTCGATCCCGCACGGCCGGGTCGCGACCTACGGGGACATCGCCGATCTCACCCGGGCGCCGTCGCCTCGGCTGGTCGGGCGCATCCTGTCCGAGGACGGGCACGACCTGCCCTGGCACCGAGTCCTGCGGGCGAACGGCACGCCCGCGCCGCATCTGGCGCGGGAGCAACTGGAGCGGCTGCGCGCCGAGGGCGTGCTTGCGGACGGCGAGAAGGTCGATCTACGGGCTTACCGGTGGGCCGATGCCGTGCGGGCGAGGGAGCCGGGCCTGTTCGAGAGCTGAGCCGGAGGTGGGGGGGGGGGGGGGGGGGGGGGGGGGGGGGGGGGGGGGGGGGGGGGGGGGGGGGGGGGGGGGGGGGGGGGGGGGGGGGGGGGGGGGGGGGGGGGT
>NZ_JBVJIN010000025.1:0-31607 GCF_055586285.1 Actinokineospora sp. NPDC051303 | reverse complement strand
GCTCTGCGGGATCCCCCTCCTCATCTGGTTCTCCCCCCCCCCCCCTCCCCCCACCCCCCCCCCCCCCCCCCCCCCCCCCCCCCCCCCCCCCCCCCCCCCCCGGGACCGGATCAGGGTCAGGGGCGTTTGCCCGCGGCCGGGTCCAGGCCCAGCATCTCCAGCAGGCGCAGGCAGTCCTCGGCGTCCGCGGCGTGGTCGGCGACCGTGCGGGCGGCCCGGCTGCACTGCTCGGCGTTGTGCTGCGACTCGATCTCGCGGGCCGCGGCGATTCGACCGGTGGTGGGAGCGGCCTCGTGGGCAAGCGTCATGAAGCACCTTCCTAGGGGCGGCCGCCGGTGGAAGAGAGCATCGGTCGCTCACGAGATTTCCCACAGCGGGCCTACCGGGAGTGATATTCACTCTTTCAGCCCAATCCGGGGATCGCAAGACTCCTTATGGATGCGATCTTTTAGGTCACTAGGGGGTCACTGAACGCAACCACCGACCTCGATCATCCACTGTGGACGGAATGGACGTGGGCGGCGATGTCCTCGAACGCCTCCAGCCAGCCGTCGCGGTGATCGTCGCGTGTGGACTCGTCGGCGAACGGTCCCTGCCGGAAGATCATCAGGGTCTTGCCGTCCTGGCCCTCGAAGTCGATGGTCACCAGGGTCGCCAGCGCGCCTTCTTCCTCCCAGGTGAAGGTGAACGCGAGCCGCTCCGGGGGCTGCAGAACGCGAAACTCCCCATGGGACCAGTGTTCCTTGCCCTCCGGGGAGACCATGCAGTGCCGCCACTTGCCGCCCTCGGTGGCGTCGAGGTCGATCGAGGACGCGTGGAAATCCTTGGGGCCCCACCATTTCGCGAGGTGCGCCGGGTCGGTCCAGACGTCGTACAGCAGGGCGGGCGGGGCGTCGAAAACCCGGGTGATGGTCAAGCTGGGCTCAGTCATCGGTTTTTCCTTTCCGCAGGTCGGACAGGTGGTCGTCAAGCCGGTCGAAGCTCGCCTCCCAGAACACCCGGTAGCGGTCGAGCCAGCGGGCCGCGTCGGCCAGCGGGTCGGCGTGCAGCCTGCACGGCCGGTACTGCGCGTCGCGGCCTCGGGTGATCAGGCCCGCGCGTTCGAGCACCTTCAGGTGCTTGGAGACCGCGGGCAGGCTCATCGCGAACGGCGCGGCCAGGTCGTTGACCGTCGCCTCGCCGCCCGCCAGCCGGGCCAGGATGGCGCGGCGGGTCGGGTCGGCCAGGGCGGCGAACACGGCGCTCAGGGAGTCGCTCATCATCAACCATTCGGTTAATTAACTGACTGGTTTAATGTAGGCCCGGAGCCGCCCCACGTCAAGGGAAAGCCCCGGCACGGGGGCCGGGGCCGATGAGTCAGGCGAGGCGCGCGCGGCAGGCGGCCAGCGCGGCCTCCGCCTCCGGGTCCGCGGTCATCGCGGCCGCGAGCCGCAGGTGCGGCAGCGCTTCGGCGTGCCTGCTCTGCCGGGTCAGGGACCGGCCCAGCAGCGTGCGCGCGTAGGCGTCGGACGGGTCCAGCTCCACCAGCCGCCGCGCGACCTCCTCGGCTGGGCCGAGAGCGGCGGACTGGAAGTGGGCCAACGCCAACTCGGTCAGCACCGCGCGCGAGTCCGGCGCGGCGTCGGCCGCGGCCCGCAGGTGGCGGGCCGCCGTGGCGGGGTCGCCGCTCGCGCGGAACAGGCGACCCCGGTCGAGCAGGGTGGCGACATCGGTCATGTGGTCAGCTCCTCGTCCACGGCGGACCGGTGCGCGGCCGGGATCTGGCCGAGCCTGCCCGCCTGGTAGTCCTCGAACGCCCGCACGATCTCCTCACGGGTGTTCATCACAAACGGCCCGTACCGCGCGACCGGCTCGTTGATCGGCCTGCCGCCCAGCACCAGGACCTCCCAGTTCGGCGACGCGCTCGGCTGGGTGTCCGCCGCGCGCATGGTCAGCGCCTCACCCGCACCGAAGACGGCCAGGTGACCCTCGTCAAGCGGGCGCCGCTCCACGCCCACGGTGCCGCGCCCGGAGATGACGTACACCATGGCGTTGAAGTCCGCGGCCCACGGCATGGTCAGCCGCGCCCCGGGATTCACCGTCGCGTGCAGGTACGTGATCGGCGTGTACGTCGACCCCGGCCCCTGATGCCCGTCGAGCTCCCCGGCGATCAGCCGGACCAGCGCGCCACCGTCGTCGCTGGAGAGCAGCCGCGCGTCGCGAGCCTCGATGTCCTGGTACCTCGGCCGCGCCATCTTCAGCGAGCGCGGCAGGTTGACCCACAGCTGCACACCGTGGAACAGCCCGCCCTTGGCCACCATCTCCGGCGTGGGCATCTCGTTATGGAGGATGCCGCTAGCGGCGGTCATCCACTGCGTGGCGCCGTTGGTGATCACGCCGCCGCCGCCGATCGAGTCGGTGTGCTGCATCTCGCCGTCGATCATGTAGGTGACCGTCTCGAACCCCCGGTGCGGGTGCCACGGCGCGCCCTTGGCCTCACCCGGCGCGTACTCGACCGCGCCCATGTGGTCGAGCAGCAGGAACGGGTCGGCCATCGAGAGGTCGACGCCCGGGAACGGCCGACGAACCTGGAACCCTTCCCCTTCAAGGAACTTCTGCGCCCGCACGATCCTGCGCACCCCGCGCCAAGCCGTGGCCGACTCGGGCAGGTCGGGCAGGCGGGGCAGGGTCAAGGTGTCAGCGGTGATGGCAGGCATCCTCTGCCTCCTTCACTCTTCGGCCACCCGGGCGGCGACCTCGTGCCCGGTACAAGGTGATTGCGCGTTCAATTATTCCGCGAGGTCGGCCAGGTAGTCCCGCGATCTTCAAAGAGACAATGCCGACGTTAAGGACGAACAGCGCGCTGGTCATCGAAGGCCGAATCAGTGCGATTGCACGCCTCTAGGAGTGCCGGACAGTCGCCCGAAGGCCGCTACCAGAGGAAGGCCGCCCCACACCGACAATGACAACGCCGAACGCCCCCGAAGCGGGGCCTCGGGGGCGTTCGGGGAGCCTGGGTCAGGCGACGGCGCGGTAGACGCGGGCCTCGATGTAGCGGCGGACGATCAGTTCCGCGACGCGGGGGTGGTCGCCCAGGGGGGCGCCGACGATGTCGGCGCCGCAGCCTGCCACCGCGCGGTGGAACAGGCCGGGGGCCAACAGCCAGGAGGCGACGGCGACCCGGTCGGCGGTGTCGTGGGCGCGGGCGACCACGTCGGCGATGCGCGGGGTGGCGGTGGCCGCGTAGCCGATGCGAACGACCGTGCCGGTTCGGGCGCCGAGCAGTGCTGCGGCGCGGCGGACGTCGGAGAGGGCGCGGTCGTCGGATGATCCGGCTGCGGCCAGGACCACGGCGTCGCCGGGGCGCCAGCCCGCGTCGGTGAGGCGTTCGTGCATCGCGGCGACGAGGGTGGGGGCGGGGCCCAGGGCGGGGGTGATGACGGTTTCCCCGACCCGGTCCGCCGCGTCGACCTGGGCTGGGACGTCGACGCGGACGTGGTAGCCCGAGGCGAGAAAAGCCGGGACGACGACGGCGGAGCCGCGCACGGACCGCAGGACGGTGGTCACGTCCGGGGCGCGGACGTCGGCGAAGGCGACCTTGACCGGGACCTCGGGCAGCAGGTCGCGGACTTCGTCGGCGAGGGCGTAGGTGGTCTCGGCGCCCGCGGCCGCCCGGGTGCCGTGCGCGACGAGGACGAGGGTCACGCGGCGGCCACCGCGAGCCGGTAGCCGCGCTTGACCACGGTCTGCACCAGGCCGGACTCGCCCAGCGCGGCGCGCAGGCGGCCCACGGCGGTCTCCACGGCGTGTTCGTCCACTCCGGACTCGCGGCCGGAGTGCTTGCGCAGCACCGCGGCCAGCGCCGGGCGGGACAGGACGCGGCCGGGGGTGACGGCCAGCGCGCGCAGCAGGGCCATCGGCGCGGGCGGGACCGGGCGCAGCTCTCCGTCGACCACCACCGCCTGCCCGCGCAGTTCCAGGTCGCGCTCGCCGACCTTGACGCGGGTCGCGCGGGCGGGCAGGGCGTCGGCCAGTTCCCGCACGAGCGCGCCGATGCGGGCGCGGTCCGGGCAGACCACGGGGATGCCCAGCCGCTTGAGCGGTCCGGCGGTGATCGAGCCGACGGCGACGACGAGGACGCGGTCGCGCAGGACGTCGACCAGGGCGTCGAGCCTGCCCAGCCGGTCGGCGGTCTCCAGCACGCTGGCCGCGGCCGGGGCGCTGGTGAAGGTGACCGCGTCGACCTGCCCGGCCAGCAGCGCGTCGATGAGCCGCTCCAGCGGCGCCGGGTCGGCCGGGCCGGTCCAGCGGTAGACCGGGATCTCGATGACCTCGGCTCCGTTGTCGCGCAGGGCGTTGACGAACTCGCGCAGCGGCTCGCCGTGCAGCTGCACCGCGATCCGCTTGCCCGCCACGCCGTCGCGCAGCAGGTAGTCGAGCAGTTCGGGGCTGGCCTCGGACTCCGGGGACCAGGTCTCGACCAGGCCAGCCGCGCGGACGGCGCCCTTGGCCTTGGGGCCGCGGGCGAGCACGTCGGCGGACTTGAGCACCTCGACGAGCTGCGGGCCCAGCCCCCAGCCTTCCGCGGCCTCGATCCAGCCGCGGAAGCCGATGCCGGTGGTGGCGATGGCGACGTCCACCGGGCCGCCCTTGAGCAGGCTCGTGGTGGCGGCGAGCAGTTCGCTGTCGTCGGCTAGGGGGATGATCCGGATGGCGGGCCCGTAGAGCACGCACGCGCCCCGGCGTTCCATCAGCGCCCCGAGCTCGTCCGCGCGGCGCGCGGCGGTGACGCCGATGGTGAAGCCCGCCAACGGGGCGATCTGCGTGCTGGTCACGGGAACCTCCAGGAGCGCGGTCACGTCTGCCCCAGCAGGATGGTCGCATCCACGACCCGCACTGGATACGTGGGGACCGACACGGTTTCGTCGTCGACGCAGACGCCGGTCCGCAGGTCGAAGTGCTGCTTGTGCATCGGGGACGCCACTACCGGCGCCCCGGCGATGTCGCCAACGATACCCCGGGACAGCACCCACGCCCCACTGAAGGGGTCCTGGTTACCGAGCGCGTACACGGCGTCATCGTGGGTGCGGAAAACCGCGACCTGGGTGCCGTCCGGGAGCAGGGCGGCGACCCCCTGCTCGCGGGCGATGGACTCCAGTGGGCACAGCTCGACCCACACCGTTTCGGCGAGAGCGGTCATCGGGCGATCACCTCCGGGGTGCCCAGCAGCACCGGCACCCGCTGGCCACGTTCCTCGCGGAAGGTGATCGTCGGGTCGGGCGTGCCGGGCGCGTTGACGAACGACGTGAACCGGGCGAGCTTTTCCGGGTCGGCGAGGACGCCTGCCCACTCGTCGGCGTAACCCTTGATGTGCTCGGCCATCTGCGCCTCCAGTTCGGCGCACAGCCCGAGCGAGTCGTTGACCACGACGTCGCGCAGGTGGTCCAGGCCGCCTTCCATGGCGTCGAGCCAGGTGGAGGTGCGCTGCAGCCGGTCGGCGGTGCGGATGTAGAACATCAGGAACCGGTCGATGACCTTGAGCAGGGTCTCCTTGTCCACTTCGGACACCAGGAGGTCGGCGTGCCGGGGCATCATGCCGCCGTTTCCGCCGACGTAGAGGTTCCAGCCGTTCTCGGTGGCGATGACGCCGAAGTCCTTGCCGCGCGCCTCGGCGCACTCGCGGGCGCAGCCCGAGACGGCCGACTTCAGCTTGTGCGGCGAGCGCAGGCCGCGGTAGCGCAGTTCCAGCTCGACGGCCAGGCCAACCGAGTCCTGCACGCCGTAGCGGCACCAGGTCGAGCCGACGCACGACTTGACGGTGCGCAGCGCCTTGCCGTAGGCGTGGCCGGACTCGAAACCGGCGTCCACCAACCGCTTCCAGATGCCGGGGAGCTGGTCGACGGTGGCGCCGAACAGGTCGATGCGCTGTCCGCCGGTGATTTTGGTGTACAGCCCGTATTCCTGGGCCACCTGGGCGATGACCATGAGCTTTTCCGGGGTGATCTCGCCGCCGGGGATGCGCGGCACCACCGAGTAGGTGCCGTTGCGCTGGATGTTGGCCAGGAACCGGTCATTGGTGTCCTGCAACGACGCCTGCTCACCGGCGAGGATGTGGCCGTTGCCAAGGGAAGCCAGGATCGAGGCCGCCACCGGCTTGCAGATGTCGCAGCCGCGGCCCTTGCCGTGCTTGCCGATCAGGTCGCTGAAGGTGGTGATGCCGGTGACCCGCACGATCTCGAACAGCTCGGCGCGGGACTGGCTGAAGTGCTCGCACAGCGCCTTGGACTGCTCGACGCCGCACACCGACAGCAACTGCTTGAGCATCGGCACGCAGGAGCCGCAGGACGTGCCCGCCTTGGTGCACGCCTTGAGCTTGGTCACGTCGTCGCAGCCGCCGACGACGATGGCTTCCTTGATGTCACCCTTGCTGACCGCGTTGCAGGAGCAGATCTGCGCCTCGTCGGGCAGCGCGCCGACGCCGACGCCACCGCCGCCGCCACCCGCGGGGGCGAGCAGCGCGCCGGGGTCGCCGGGCAGCGGTCGGCCGACCATCGGGCGCAGGGTGGCGTAGTCGTTCGCGTCGCCGACCAGGATGCCGCCGAGCAGCGTCTTGGCGTCGTTGGACACCACCAGCTTGCGGTAGGTGCCCTTGACCGCGTCGTTGAACACGACCTCCAGGGCGCCCTCTTCGGCGGCGTGCGCGTCGCCGAAGCTGGCCACGTCCACGCCCATCAGCTTGAGCTTGGTGGACATGTCCGCGCCGGGGAAGGTGGCCGCGCCGCCGAGGATGCGGTCGGCGACGATCTCGGCCATGGCGTAGCCGGGGGCGACCAGGCCGTAGACCCTGCCGTCGAGGTTGGCGCACTCGCCGATGGCGAAGATGTCCGGGTCGCTGGTGCGGCAGCCGTCGTCCACGACGATGCCGCCGCGCTCGCCGACGGCGAGACCGGCGTCGCGGGCGAGCTGGTCGCGGGGGCGGATGCCCGCGGAGAACACCACGAGGTCCAGGTCCAGCTCGACGCCGTTGGTCAGCTTGGCGATGAGCCTGCCGCGGTCCTCTTCGATGACCGTGGCCGTGGTGCCCGCGTGCACGGTGACGTCGAGTTCTTCGATGAGCCGCTTGAGCAGCGCGCCGCCGCCCTCGTCCACCTGCAGCGGCATCAGCCGCGGCGCGAACTCCACCACGTGCGGCGACAGACCCATGTCGCGCAGCGCCTTCGCGGCCTCCAAACCGAGCAGGCCGCCGCCGACGACCATGGCCGCGCCGCGACCGAGCCCGGTGCGGGCGCGCTCCGCGGTGTCGCGGATGGCGTCGAGGTCGTCGATCGTGCGGTAGACGTGGCAGCCGGGCAGGTCGCTGCCCTTGACCGGCGGGACGAACGGGGACGAGCCGGTGGCCAGGGCCAGCGTGTCGTAAGCCTGGACGCGGCCGGACGCCGTGGTGACCGTGCGCGCCGCGCGGTCGATGCGCACGACCGCGTCGCCCAGGTTCAGCTCGACCCGGTCGTCGCCCTCGAACTCCGCGCCGTCCAGTTGCAGCGCCAGCGGATTCCAAGTGTCCACATAGGACGTCAGGGCGACTCGGTCATAAGCGGGCCGGGCCTCTTCGGCGAATACGACCACGCGCCAGGCGCCTGCGGCGTCCCGGTCGCGCAACGCCTGGACTAGCCGGTGTCCGACCATCCCGTTGCCGACCACGACGAGTGTCCGCGCCATGCGTGTGCCTCCTCGATGGTGCCTGCGTTGGTGTTGCCGGGGGTGCCTCGGCGTTCGTCCAATGCTGTGCTCCGCCTATGTCGACCACGGTTCACGACGATTTCACCACTGTTACGGATACCTCTCTCCGCAGGTCAGAGAGCCGTGCGGGGTGAGAGCCGCCACGATAGGTGGAATCCGGACCAGGAATGCGGCATCGTCGTTCCGCACGCCCTACGGTTTGGCCGTGCTTCCCGGACGTGCCACCCTGCTCGCGCCCCTGCTGTTCGCCACGCTGATCACCGCTGCCTGCGCCGATTCGGCCGACGGCGGCGACGCCGCGGCCGACCGCCCCGCCGCGGGCCCCCGTGTGGTCATGACGGCCGAGTCCCCCACCACTACCACCCGCCCCCGGCAGCCGGGTGTGACGGTGAACACCCGCAAGCGGGCGCCCGTCATGGTGGACTGCCTGGGGTACGTCGGCGTCGTCAGCAAGGCGACCGGCGTGCGGGCGTCGCTGGTCGAGGACGAGTCGACGCACCAACTGTGCCGCTACCGGCTGCCGTACGCGGGCTCGGGCACCGGCGTGTCGGTGCTCTTCCGCGCCGAGCCGCCGGGAACGCCGAGCTACCGGCACATCGAGGAGATCTTCGGCAACACCGCCTACCGGGTCGGCGAGGGCAGTGGCGACAGCGAGGGCTCCTGCGGGCTGTCCGTCGCGCTCGACCCGTATCTGGAGGCGCACGAGCACGGCTCGCACCTGACCGTGCTGGGCAGCTACGGCGGCTCGGCGTGCGAAACCACCCGTAAGATCCTCGACGGGGTGTTCGAGCGGCTGGCCGACGTCGAGCCAGAGGACACCGAGACCACCGAGAACACCGAGAACAGCGGGCAGACGGAAACCCCGGCGGCTCCGCCGACCCCGGAGGCCACCCGGACCCCGGAGCCGCTGGAGGCCCCGAAACCCCGGCGCACCACCGAAACCTTCCAGGCTCCCCAGGCTTCCGAGAGCGCCGAGACGACCGACGAAAAGCCGTGACGGCCGCCTTCCCCATGCGACACAGGGAAGACGGCCGTCACGGAGCCGTCCGCGAGGAGGACGCGGACGCTCAGACGCCCGCGTGGGCCAGGCTCGGGAAGCGCGAGGTCTCGGTGGTCTTGCGCAGGTAGAAGAACCAGGTCATACCCGCGAAGACCGCGTAGGCGACGATGAACACGCCCAGCGCGGACGTCGACCAGGTCGCGTGCTCCGCCGCGGCGGCGGCCTTGGCCTCGACCGTCTTCGCGCTGTTCACCGCTGCGCCGACCGGGACGCTGGCGAGCCGGAAGATCTGCTGGATGAGGAACCCGCCGAAGGCGCCGATCGCGCCCGCGATGCCGATGACCGCCGCCGCCATCCGCTTGAACTTCAGGGTCGCCTCTTCCGCGGTCAGCGCGCCGGTCGCGGCCTCCTTGCGGCCAAGCTCGCCGAAGATGACCGGGATCATCCGGTAGGTGGAACCATTGCCAGCGCCGGAAAGCGCGAAGATCACCATGTAGGAGGTGAAGAAGATCCCGAAGCTGCGCTGGTTCACCCCGTACATCGCCAGCAGCGTGAACGCCGCCATCGACAGGAACACCCACAGGGTGACCTTCGCGCCGCCGATCTTGTCCGCGATCCAGCCGCCGAAGGGCCGGGAGAACGAGCCGATGAGCGCGCCGAGGAAGCCGAGACCGGCCAGGTACGTGCCGATGAACGGGTTCTGCGCCAGGAACTCGGGGAACGTCAGCCGGATCACCAGCGGCAGCGCGAACGAGAAGCCGATGAACGAGCCGAACGTGCCGATGTAGAGGATCGACATGATCCAGGTCTGCCCGTACTTCAGGCACGACAGGTAGGACTTGGTGTCCGACTTGGCCATCGTGAGGCTGTCCATGAAGAACCACGCGCCGACGACGGCGGCGATGATGAACGGCATCCACATCAGGCCCGCGTAGGCCAGGTGCACCGGGTGGACCGGGTTCTTCGCGATGGCGTACGGGACGCCGATGATGACGACCAGCGGGGTGAGCAGCTGCACGACCGCGACGCCGAGGTTGCCGCCCGCGGCGTTGAGGCCGAGCGCGAGGCCCTTGCGCTTCTCCGGGTAGAAGAAGGAGATGTTGGCCATCGACGAGGAGAAGTTGCCGCCGCCGAAACCCGCGAGGGCCGCGATGACCAGCATGATCGTGAACTGCGTGTCGTGCGACTGGGTGCGCACGAAGTCGAAGTGCACCATCGCCGCGAGCGCGGTGGTGGGGATCAGCAGCAGGGCCGCGCTGATCGCGGTCCACACCCGGCCGCCGAACTTGGGCACCGCGAAGGTGTAGGGGATGCGCAGCGCGGAGCCGACCAGGTTCGGCAGCGCGGTCAGCCAGAACAGCTCGCTCGGGGTGAACGGGGTGCCGCCGCCGAAGCCCGCGTTCGACAGGTTGAGCACGACGACCGACCACAGCACCCAGATGGAGAAGCCCAGGTGCTCGGCGAAGATCGAGAAGATGAGGTTCCGGCGCGCGATCGGCTTTCCGGTCTTTTCCCAGAACTCCTCGTTCTCCGGTTCCCAGTGGTCGATCCAACGCCCCTTCCGGGGCTTTGCCTGATCGGCTGGCGGGGATTCGACTGCAAGGCTCATGGGAAGGTCCTCCTCAAGCTGGGGCTTGGGCGAAAAGATACGAATCGCGGATTTCCCGCGTATGGCTTGCGGTGACGTCGAAGGCACGTTATCCGCACGTGCCCACCAGTCCCGCTGTGAGGTTTCTGGACGGTGATTGGCCTGGTCATGGCCGGTTTCGCGACAAACCCAAATGCGCGAAACCGGCTGCTCCGAATGGTCGAATCAGGCGCGGGCCAACCAATCGGCGATTCCGCGGACGGCGTCGCCGCAACCACCGCAGCCGGTGGTCGCCCGGGTCGCCTTGGCCAAATCGGCGACCTCCACGGCGCCCGCCCGCCAAGCCTTTACCAACTGGCCCTTTGTGACGGTGTTGCACCGGCACACCACCGCGGACGCGGGAAGGTCGGCCGGGCTGTTGGCGACCGCGCCCGCCGAGGGCAGCGCCCGGCCGAGCAGCAGCGCCAGCCGGTCGGTGGGGGCGGGGGACTTGGCGTCGTAGAGCTGGGTGATGGTCGCGGCGGCGTCGGGGGCGCCGATGACGATGGCCCCGGTGACCCGGTCCTCGCGCAGCACGAGCTTGGCGTAGCGGCCACGCGCCGGGTCGTGCAGGCACAGCACCTCGGCGTCCGGGCTGTCCACCTCGGTGTGCACCTCGCCCAGCGCGGCCAGGTCGACGTCGCGGGCCTTGAGCCGGGTGACCACCGGCGTGCCCCGGTACCGGGACGACGGGTTCTCCCCGGTCAGCAGGTCGGCCAGCACCTCGGCCTGCTCCCAGGCTGGCTGCACGAGCCCGGACACGGTGCCCGGGTGCTGCGCGCAGTCGCCGATCGCGTGGATGCGCGGGTCGTTGGTGCGCAGGGCGTCATCGATGACGATCCCCTGCTCGACGGTCAGCCCGATCGAGTTCGCCAGCGTGGTCTCGGCCCGCACACCGGCCGACACGACGACCAGGTCGGCCGGGACGTGGCTGCCGTCGTCAAGCTTGAGGCCGTCGCCGGGCACGTACCGGGCGGCGAGGCGGCCGACGCGGAACTCGATGCCGTGCGCGGCTAACGCCTTGGCCAGCACCGCGCCCGCGGCCGAGTCGAGCTGCCGCTCCATGATGTGGCCCGCCGGGTGCACGACCGTGACCAGGCTCCCCCGCCCGGCGAGGCCGCGGGCGGCCTCCAGTCCGAGCAGGCCGCCGCCGAGCACGGCCACCGGGGCGCCGGGGCGGGCGCGGTCGAGGATGGCGGCGCAGTCGGCCAGGTCGCGGAAGGTGGCCACGCCCTCGGCGAGGGCGCCGGACTCGGTGCGCAGGCCCTCGGTCGGCGGCACCCAGGCGCGGCTGCCGGTCGCCAGGACCAGCGCGTCGTAGGACAACTCCGCCCCGTCTGAGAGCGCGACCGTGCGGGCTTCCCGGTCAATCGCGGTGACCGTGACGCCCAGCCGCAGGTCGATTCCGTGGGCCTGAGCCCAGTCCTCGTCGTGCAGCCGGGTGGACTCGGCGGTCATCGTGCCCGCGACCACGGCCGAGAGCAGCACGCGGTTGTACGCGGCGTGCGGCTCCTCGCCGATCACGGTCACCGCGACCCGCTCTCCAGCCCGGTCACGGCGGCGGATTTCCTCGGCGAGCCGGGAGCCCGCCATCCCGTAACCGACAACGACCACGTGACGCGCGCTCATGAAACGACCTCCAGTCGGACGGCGCAAACCTTGAATTCGGGCATCCGGCTAGTCGGATCAAGGGCGGGATTGGTCAGCAGGTTCGCCCGCTGTTCGCCCGCGAAGTGGAACGGCAGGAACACGGTGTCCTGGCGCATCGACGCCACGTGCCGCACCCGGGCCACCGTCGACCCGCGCCGGGACACGACCCGGGCGAGGCCGCCCTCGGCCAGGCCCGCGCGGTCGGCGGTGTCCGGGTGGACCTCCACGTAGACCTCGGGCACCGCGTCGAGCAGTTCGGGCACCAGCCGGGTCTGCGCGCCGGACTGGTAGTGCTGCAACACCCGCCCGGTGGTGGCCAGCAGCGGGTAGTCCTCGTCGGCTGGCTCGGCGGGGCCGGTGTGGTCGACGGCGGCGAACCGGGCGCGGCCGTCCGGGTGGGCGAAGCGGTCGAGGAACATCCGCGGCGTGCCGGGGTGGTCGACGGACGGGACCGGCCAGTGCAGCGCCTCGCCGTCGCGGAGCCGGTCGTAGGTCACGCCGGAGTAATCCGCTGCCCCGCCCGCGGACGCGCGACGCAGCTCCTCGAACACAGTCTCGGGATCGGTGGGGAACCGCTCGGCTGGCTGGCCGAGCCGGGTCGCCAAACCGTGCAGCACCTCAAGGTCGCTGCGCACGCCGTCGGGCGCGTCGATCGCCTTGCCGCGCAACAGAACGCGGCCTTCGAGGTTGGTCATGGTGCCGTCTTCCTCGGCCCACTGGGTGACCGGGAGGACCACGTCGGCCATCGACGCGGTCTCCGAGAGCACGAAGTCCGCGACGACCAGAAGGTCCAAACTGGACAGTCGCTCGACCACGTTGCCCGCGCGCGGCGCCGAGACGACCATGTTGCTGCCAAACACAAGCAGCGCGCGCGGCCCGGTCTCGTTGCCCAGCGCGTCGAGCAGCTCGTAGGCCGAGCGGCCGGGGCCGGGCAGCGATTCCGGTGGCACGCCCCACACTCCGGCGACGTGCTCGCGGGCGGCCGGGTCGTCGATCTTGCGGTAACCGGGAAGCTGGTCGGCCTTCTGGCCGTGCTCGCGCCCGCCCTGGCCGTTGCCCTGGCCGGTGAGGCAGCCGTAGCCGGACCCCGGCGTGCCAGGCAGGCCCAGCGCCAGCGCCAGGTTGATCCACGCGCCGACCATGTCGGTGCCCCGGGCGTGCTGCTCGGTGCCGCGCGCGGTGAGGATGTAGGCCTTGCGCGCCTTGGCGAGCAGCGCGGCGGCCCGGCGCTGGTCGCTCGCCGCGACCCCGGTCACCCGCTCCACCCGCTCCGGCCACCAGGCCGCCGCGATCCGCCACGCGGCGTCGAACCCGGTGGTGCGCTCGGCGATGTAGTCATGGCGCAGGTGCCCGTCGGCGACGACCGCGTGCAGGATTCCCAGCGCCAGCGCCAGGTCCGTGCCGGGACGGGGCTTGAGGTGCAGCGTCGCCTGCTCCGCGGTCGGCGTGCGGCGCGGGTCGACCACGATCAGCCCGGTCGAGGTGAGGTGCTGCATGAACGGCGGCATCGTCTCGGCCGGGTTGGCCCCGACGAGCAGCACCGCGTCGGCCTTGCGGAGGTCTTCGACGGGGAAGGGCATCCCGCGGTCGAGGCCGAAGGCGCGCATCCCGGCGGCGGCGGCCGAGGACATGCAGAACCGGCCGTTGTAGTCGATCTGCGACGTGCCCAGCGCGACCCGGGCGAACTTGCCGAGCAGGTAGGACTTCTCGTTGGTGAGCCCGCCGCCGCCGAAGATCGCGACCGAGTCCGGGCCGTGCTCGGCGCGCAGCGCCGCGAGCCTGCCCGCCACGTAGTCGAGCGTGAGCTCCCACGAGACCGGCCGCAGTTCGCCGTTGACGCGGACGAGCGGGCTGGTGAGCCGGGCGGGGTTGGTCAGCAGGGAACCCGAGGTCCACCCCTTCTGGCAGAGCCCGCCCCGGTTCGTCGGGAACTCTCTCGGCTCGACCTGTGCCCCGGTCAGGCGCATCCCGCACTGGAGGGCGCAATAGGGACAGTGGGTGTCGACGACGGGAGCGGCCAACTGCGTCATGCCCGTCTCCTGGGTTCGGCGGCGTTCGGTCCTAGTCGACGGTAGGTAGGCCGTGTTACCCGATGATGCGGCTTTGTTTCAGGGATGCGAACTTGCCTGCCCACAGGCCATATTCGGCCCGTGAGAAGCGATCAGAGTCACGTAATGGGGACATTCCGTCACGCTGAATGACGGTTCATGTTCCGCCCGTGTTACCGGCTGGTAGTGGCCTGTCCCACAAACACGAACAGTATTCGCTAAAGCAGCAACCTGCCGACTTCCTGCGCGACCCGCTCCAGGCCGCGCATCGAGCGCGGCGTGGATCTGGGGTGCGTGGCGTGGACGGCCAGCCGGAACAGCAGCGCGCGCAGCAGCGCCTGCGGCCACTCGGCCAGGTGCGACCAGCGCTTCACCAGGCCGTCGTCCGCGCCGCCCCAGGCGAGGGCGTCCACCACGATCACGGCGGCGGCCCACTCCGGGGGGCGGTAGAACGCGGCGAAGTCCATGATCCCGGGGGCGGCGTCGCCGTCGAACAGGACGTTGCCGAACAGGTCGCCGTGCACCACCTGCGGGCGCAGGTCGACCTCCTTGCGGAACTCGGCGTAGAACTCGAACAGCCGCCCGCCCAGGTTCGCCGCCATCTGGACCCGCTTGTCCTCGCCCCAGGCCGCGCGGTCGGCCACCGCGAAGACGTCGGCGCGGGCATGCAGGAAGCGGGGTCTGGGCAGGTCGGCGGTGGCCCGGTGCAGGCGCAGCGACGCGGCGACGGCCTCGTCGTAGCGCGGCTCGGCGCGGCCAGCGATGAACCGGAACCCCACCCAGCCGCCGACGACGTAGCGGCCGTCGCTGGAGCGGATCGGCCGGGCGATCCGCAGGTCGGGCACGTCGAGGTCGCCGAGGGTCTGGGCGACCCAAGACGCCTCGGCCGGACCGGTCGCCTGGCGCAGCGCGACATCGTCACAGCGCCACACCGGGCCGTGCTCGACCAGCACCGGCTCGGCGTTCTTGGCGCCGAAAGCAGCGCGGACGTGCTGCGGAGGCGGAGTACCCACGACCGCACGCTACCCCGCTGATCACCGCTGACCGCGCCGCGACACGGCCCGCCCCGCGAGTCCCACCCTCGGCGTCACACTGGAGAGCGGCACTCGCGGGGACGAGCGGCCACGGCATGCCTCGGGGCGGGACTCGCGGGATCGAGCGGTCAGTACGTGGGCAGCGACGGGTCCACGTCGTTGGCCCAGCCCAGCACGCCGCCGCCGACGTGCACGGCGTCGGCGAAGCCCGCCTTGTGCAGCGCGGCCAGCGCCTCGGCCGAGCGCACCCCGGACTTGCAGTGCAGCACGATCGGCTTGTCCTGCGGAAGCTCGGCCAGCGCCTCGCCGGAGAGGATGCGGTCCTTGGGGATGAGCACCGAGCCCTCGATCTTGACGATCTCGTACTCGTGCGGCTCGCGGACGTCGATCAGCGCGAAGTCCTCGCCCCGGTCGAACTTCTCCTTGAGCTCGCGCGGGGTGATGGTGCTGCCCGCCGCCGCGCTCTGCGCGTCGTCGGAGACGACCCCGCAGAACGCCTCGTAGTCGATCAGGCCCTCGATCGGCTTGGTCTCCGGGTCCTTGCGGATCTTGATGGTCCGGTAGGACATCTCCAGCGCGTCGTAGACCATCAGGCGGCCCAGCAGCGGCTCGCCGATGCCGGTGAGCAGCTTGATCGCCTCGGTCACCATGACCGAGCCGATGGACGCGCACAGCACGCCCAGCACGCCGCCCTCGGCGCAGGAGGGCACCATCCCCGGCGGCGGCGGCTCGGGGTAGAGGTCGCGGTAGTTGAGGCCCTGGCCGTTGGGTGCGTCCTCCCAGAAGACGCTGACCTGGCCCTCGAAGCGGTAGATCGAGCCCCACACGTACGGCTTGCCCAGCAGCACGGCCGCGTCGTTCACCAGGTAGCGGGTGGCGAAGTTGTCGGTGCCGTCGAGGATCAGGTCGTAGTCGGCGAAGATCTCCAGCGCGTTGGTCGAGTTCAGGTGCTCCTCGTGCAGGATCACCGTGACCAGCGGGTTGATCTCGGCGATCGACTCCTTGGCCGAGACCGCCTTGGGCTTGCCCACATCCGACACGCCGTGGATGACCTGGCGCTGCAGGTTGGACTCGTCCACGACGTCGAAGTCGACGATGCCGAGCGTGCCCACGCCCGCGGCGGCCAGGTACAGCAGCGCCGGGCTGCCGAGGCCGCCCGCGCCCACGACGAGCACCTTCGCGTTCTTCAGGCGCTTCTGCCCGTCCACCCCGACGTCCGGGATGATGAGGTGGCGGCTGTAGCGGGCCACCTCCTCTTTGGTCAGCTCCTGCGCCGGCTCAACGAGCGGCGGCAAACTGCCTGGCATCGGCTCCTCCTAGAACGCGTCGGATCTGCATCCGATTGTCGCCCGTTACAACACGGCCATCCCACCGTGTCTTCCCCTGCTCCCACGATCCGGGACAAGGGGGTTCAACTGGCGGGCCGCGCCTGTGGGTTGGGCCACGCGTTGGGCTTGCAGACCAGGCCGTCGGCCTTCACCTCGTGCAGGTTCACGGCCTGGTTGAGCTGGGCGACGTAGTCATTCGCCACGCCGAAGCTCTGCTGCATCATCACCGGGGCCAGCGCGCCCGCCTCGGGGCAGCCGACGTGCCCGTTGCGGAAGGCGTGGCCGACCTCGTGGTTGATCGCGTACTGCCGGTAGGAGGTCATGTCGCCGCCGAAGGCGACCGCGCCGCGCACCCAGCGGGCCAGGTTGATCATCACCCGCTTCTGGCTGCCGCCCAGATAGCAGGACGCCTCATACGGGATCGAGTGGCCGCACATGTCCGGCCGGTGCGCGGTATCCGGGGTGGTCAGACTGATCCGGAAACTCGGGTTGGGGAAGTCGGGCTCGACGCGCTGCACCGAGATCTGCCCCAGGCTGGTCCACCCGCGCGGCTCGGCCAGCGTCGAGTCGACCAGGGTGGCGAACGCGGCGTCGCCGCCGAGGGCGGACAGGTCGATGCCGTCCTCGACCTCGACGGTGTAGGTGTAGAACTTCCGGCCCGTGCCGACCTTCTGGCCGCTGCCCGGCACGCCGTGCCAGGTGCCCGCCCCGGCCTGGGTGAACGGGCCGCCGTTGGGCAGCTCCGCGGTCGGGATGTTCAGGTCGACCGGGGCCGCGCGCTGCTCGGTGACGTCCGGGGCGCCCGCGTCGGCGGCGAGCTGGTCCGCGGTGTTCGCTGAGTCGGCGGAGACCTGGGTGCTCTTCTCCCCCGCGGTCTGCACGAGCACAAGTCCGGTGACGGCGAGCATCACCGGCAGCGCGTACACCCGCCAGCCGTACGTGCGCAGCACGCCGCGCGGGCGCTCCCGCTTGGGCAGCTCCGGCTCCCAGGACGCGGTCAGCGGTTCGGCGGTTGTGCGCCGCGCGCCGACGCGGTAGCGGTCACCGGCCGGGTCGGCAGCGCCCCGCTCACCCTCGGACGCGGAGCGTGACCGAGGGGAGGCGGTCTCCCGGCGCCCTTGCGTCATTCGGCTCACGGGACCAAGGGTGCCACATCGCGCGCGGCTCGCCAGGCGGCCACCGTCACCAGCGGTCGGCCGCCACGGCCTCCCACAGGCCCAGCACGGCGCGGGCGACGGTCGCCGGGCGCTCCATCTGAGCCACGTGCCCGGTCTTGGGCAAGATCAGCAATCGGGCCTTCGGCAGCAGCGTGGCGGTGCGAGGAGCCTTGCGGACAGTCATCAGTTTGTCCTCGGCGCCCCATACCACCAAGGTCGGCGCCTGCACCCTCGGGACGAACCGCCACAGCGACCGCGACCGCGGCGCGAGCCAGGACCGGATCAACCCGATCGTGCTACGCGCGAGGGCAGGCGTCGACCACGCCAGCTTGGCCCGCTCGGCGTATTCGCGGGCGGCTTCCTCGATGCGCTCCGGGGTCACCTGACTGGGGTCGGCGTAGCAGAGGTTGAGCATCTGCATGGCCCGCTCGTGCGGGGTGAGCTGGGAGAGCTGTCTTCGCACCGAGGTGCCGATCACCGGCAGGAACGCCAACGGCAGCCGGGGGTCGGACATGCGGTTGACGTTGGGCCGCAGGTCGGGCACCGCGGGCGAGACCAGGGTGAGCGTGCGCACCAGGTCGGGGTGCTGGGCGGCCAGGACGATGCAGATCATGCCGCCCATGGAGTTGCCCAGCAGGTGCACCGGCCCCAGCGCCAGGCCGCGCAGCCAGGTGGCGAGCGCGTCGGCGTGCGCTTCGATCGTGTAGGTGTAGCCCTCCGGCGGCGTGGAGCGGCCGAAACCCGGCAGGTCGACCGCGATGCCCGGGGCATACTCGGCCAACTGGCCAGCGAGGTCGGTCCAGTTCGTCGCCGAGCCGCCGAGTCCGTGCACGTAGACGGCGGTGACCTCGCCGACGCCGGGCGTGCGCCGCACGTGCAGCCGGATGCCCGCCGACTCGACCTCCTCCCCCGGCCAGGCGGGGATGGTCGGGTCGACCGGAGGCAGCTCTGCGGTGGAGAAGGGAACCTGGGTCAGCGGAACCCGCGAGGTGGTCGCGACATTCATCAGCTCAGTTTGCCAACGTTGCGCGCGCCTCGCCGTACTGAGACGGCGGTCACACGGGATACTTGGCATAGCGAAGTTCCTGAGTACACGCACCCCGAACGGGGCTACCGCCGAGTAAGGTCGAACCACCCGCGGGGGTTGGCGATCCCGACCCGAACGAGGCAATCGAGCGAGGGTGGAGGCGCATGTCTGAGACGGTTCAGTCCAACGGGGTCGGCCGGGGGGCGAGACTCCCGCGAACGGCCCGGAGGGCCCAGCTGCTCGCCGCGGCACAGGACGTGTTCGCGGCGAACGGCTACCACGCCGCGGGCATGGACGAGATCGCCGAGCGCGCCGGAGTCAGCAAGCCGGTGCTCTACCAGCACTTCCCCGGCAAGCTGGAGCTGTACATGGCCCTGCTGGAGAAGCACGTGGACGAGCTGACCCGCCGGGTGAGCGAGGCCATGGAGTCGACCACGGACAACAAGGTCCGCGTCCACAACGCCGTAGCCGCCTACTTCGACTTCGTCGACGGCGAAAGCCAGGCGTTCCGCCTCGTCTTCGAGTCCGACCTGCGCGGCGAACCCCTGGTCCAAGACGCCGTGGAACGCGCCACCAACGCCAGCGTCGACGCCATCACCGCCACCATCACCGCCGACGCGGGCCTGGACGAGAACCGCGCCCGCCTGCTGGCCGTTGGCCTGGTCGGCATCAGCCAGGTCGCCGCCCGCGCCTGGCTCGCCGACAACCGGACCCTGCCCAAGGAAGAGGCCATCGGCCTCATCTCCAACCTCGCCTGGCGCGGCATCGGCGGCGGCTTCCCCCTTCACCCGCACGACTGATTCAGGGCTGATTAGCCGCCCGGCAGCTCTGCTCGGGACCTCTTAGCCCCACTGTGAAGGGGAGAGGGCTCCCTCTGCCGTCCGGCGGCGAAGACAGGCACCGTGTCGGCATGAGGCTTTCTGCGGCGAGTGCGAGTGCCCTGGGTGGGCGGGCGACGAATCAGGACTCCTGCCACGCGGACAAGCGGCTGCTGGTGATCGCCGATGGGGTCGGCGGGGCGCCAGCGGGGGAGATCGCGTCCGGGCTGGCGGTGCGGGCGGTGGTGGCGGCTAGGCGCGGGAGCCCGGCCGATGCGGTGGCGCGGGCCAACGCGGCCGTGCGGGCGCGGGCGCACGCCGACCCGCGGACGGCGGGGATGGCCACGACGCTGGACGTGGTGGCGCTGGTCAGGCGGAGCGCGCGCGGGTGGATGGTCGGGGCGCATGTGGGCGACAGCGTGGTGCTCGCGCAGGCGGACACGCTGGTCGCGCTCACGGCCGCGCACACGCTGGGGGCCGAGTTGGTGGCCGCGGGGCATCTCACCGAGGAAGAGGGGGCGCGGCACCCGCAGCGGGCCGCGCTGGTGCGGGCCGTGGGCATGGAGGACCAGGTGCGGCCGGACCTGTGGGAGCGGCCCGCGGTCGTCGGCGAGCGGTACCTGCTGTGCACCGATGGCCTGACCGACGCGCTGGGAGCCGAGCGGCTGGCCGCGCTGCTGGCGTCGCTGCGGGCGGTCGAGCCCGCGCGGTGTGTGGACACGCTGGTTCAGGCTGCCTGCGACGCGGGCGCCAAGGACAATGTGACCGCCGTTGTCGCCGATGTGGTCGGGGGTGTGGGTTGGCGGAACTGATCGTCGACTACCACGCGCTGCCCGAGCCGCGCGTGATTCCGTCGAACGAGCAGCTTTCCCTTGACCGCGACTTCCTCAGCGGCGGAGCCGACGACCGCATCTCCCGGGCCCCGAACGCGCCGTTCCTGCGGCACATGGACGGCCGGTGGTGGCTGATCAACGGGCGCGACAAGCAAACCAGGGTCGCGGTCTACGTCGCCGCCGAGAGCAGGCGGTTCACGGTCGGCGAGCGGTGCGCGTTCCCGCTGCCGGACGGCGAGTCGGAGGTGCACGTCTGGGACGCGCGGGTGCGGCTGGTCGTGCGCGGGTCGGCGGAGTGGCCCGCGCCGGAGGTCTACACCGGCCCGGAGACCTCGATCGGGCTGAACGGCGCGGCCGTGCGGGTCCAACTGCTGCTGAGCCGCAAACCCCGCCACCGGGCGGTGCTGGCCGCGTACTACCGCGAGTACTTCACCCCCGGCATCGACTCCCCCAAGCCGCTGGACCGGATGCAGACCCGCCTGTGCATGGGCCTGGCCTCGTTCACCGCCCTGGAGCGCGCCCTGAACGAGGTGGTCACCGAAATCTGGGGCGAGCCGAAGGGCCACCGCCACGAACTCCCCGACTACCTCATCCGCGAGCACCTGCTGGTGGCCGACGACCAGCGGCTCGTGCCGCACCGGCACTGCCGCCACCGCTGAGCGCACAGAGCGCGTACCGACCCCACAGAGCGGGCGTCACACGATCGAGTGAAGATGATCTTCGGCGGCGTTGTCGGACCATCGCCGGGTAGGCCTGTCGCGACCTGATCCGAACCCGAAAGGGGAAGTGATGAAGGTATTGCGGCGAACGGCACTGCTGTCCGCTTCGGTGTTGGCCCTGTCCACCGGCGTCCTCACGGCGCCAGCGCAGGCCGAGCCTGTGCAGTTTGACCAGCCGGGATGGAATGACACGCGAGTCCCTACCGGCAAGACTTCGATGCAGGTCTTCGTCCTCGGCGGCGGCGGCAGCGGGGGCGGCGGCTCGCGCAGCGGCTTCAGCACCGGGGGCAGCGGCGGTGGCGGTGGCGCCTCCGGGGCCCTGGTGACCTGCGCCATCAGCGTGCAACCGGGCGACAAGATCCGCATGTGGGTCGCGGGCGGTCCCAAGGCGGTCGCGGGGGCGGCATTCGCGGCAGCGCCAACGGAACCAACGCATCTGACTCTTCCGTGCAGCGCAACGGCAAGTACGTGGCCCGCGCCGAAGGCGGAGGGGGTGGCGGCGGCGCGTACTGGAACGGCAAGCCAGGTCACGCGGGCGGGCCGCTCGACCCGACCAAGAACTCGTGCCAGGGCGCGGACGCCAAGATCTTCCCCAGCAACCCGGGCGGCGAAGGCGGCGCCCGCGGTGCCGCGGGCGTCGGCGGCTCCGGTGGGCACCGCGGACACCCCGAGGACCAGCACACCTGTCCCGGCGGGATCGGCGGCGCGGGCGGCAAGGGCGCCAACAATGGTGTTCGCAAAGGCGAACGCGGTCAAGACGGCGACAACGGCTGCATCCTGCTCACGTTCCAGTGACCTGCCGCGCCACGGCGAGCGGGTGCGCTCGCCGGTGGCACCACGCGGGTGTTCGCCCGCTAAGCGCCAAACCCAGGAACTCCAGCCGCTCGGACCTACTAGGACGCCAGTTCGACCGGGTGGCCCGACGCGCGCCCGACCATGTCCATGATGCGGGCGGTGACCTCGGGGACCCGCTCGTACGGGAGCATGTGGCCCGCCGCGCGGTAGATGACGAACTCGGCTTCGGGCAGCGACTTCGCGATTTCCTCGGCGTGGTCGAGAGGGGTCAGGCGGTCGCGCTCGCCGACCAGGACCTGGGTGGGGATCTGGCGGTAGACCGAGAGGGCGGCGGACCGCGCGTGCTTGCCGACGATGTCCCGGCGGAGGCTGCCCGCGCTCGACCGGTGCGCGCGGGCGAGCTGGTCGGCGGCCGAGCGGACGTCGATCATGCGGAAGCGGGTGCCGAACAGCAGCCACCGCAGGAACGCGAGCTGGCCGAGCTTCTGCAGCCGCGACGGCGACGCGACCGGGCGCGGCGGGCGGGGGGCCGCGTGGGTGGCCGAGGGCTTCTTCTTGCCCCGCTTCTTGGCCTGGAGGGCCAGCTTGACCAGCGGCTTGGGCAGGCCGAATGTCACCTCGCCCATCCGGCCCGCCGAGGTCGAGGTGAACACCGCCGCGCCGACCCGCTCGGCCACCAGCCGCGGGTGGCGTTCGGCGAGGGCCATCATGGCCATGCCGCCCATCGAGTGGCCGACCAGGACCAGCGCGCCGGTCGGGACCCGGGCGGTGATCAGTTCGGCGAGGTCGTCGCCGAGCCTGCCCAGGGTGGCGCTGCCCTTCGGGGCGGCTCCTGAGCCGCCGTGGCCGCGGTGGTCGAACCGGATCACCCGGACCCGGTCGCCGATGGCCGCGGCCACCTCGTCCCAGATGCGCAGGTCGCTGGTCCAGCCGTGCGTCATGAGGACGGTCACCGGCGCGTCGGCCGCGCCGGTGTCCACCACGTTGAGCGCCACGCCATCGGAGGTGCGGAAGTAGTCGGCCACGAACGTCAACCTACTACGCAGTAGCTAGTTCGCGAACCGCCGCTTGGGCGGCCAACCGGGCGATCTGGGCCAAGACCTCCGGCGCGCGCTCGTAGTTGAGCATGTGACCGGCGCCCGGATAGACCAAGAGCAACGCGTCAGACAGTGCTTCCGCGATGGTCTTGGCGTCGCTTACCGAGCACAGACGATCCCGCTCCCCTGCCATGACCACGGCGGGCACGTTCCGGTAGACCGGCAGCGCGTGCACCCGCTCGTGCTCGTTAAGCGAATTGCGGAAAGCGACCATGTTGGCCGGGTTGCACCGGCCTACCTGCGCGGCGGTAGCGGCGATGTGCGCGCCTACCGGCGAACGACCGAACACCAGCCACCGCACACCCGGCCGCGCCAGGGCGCTGAAGCGGCCCAACAGGGTGGGCCGCCGGAACTTCGCGATCCGCTTGTTGATCAGCGTCTCGCAGTGCAGCACCGGCGCCGCCACCCAGCGCGGCAGCCCGAGCGTCAGCCGGGACAGCCCGCCCGAGGTCGTGGCCACGAACGCCACGCCTGCGACCCGCTCGGCGATCAGGCGGGGATGGCGCTCGGCCAGGGCCATCAGCGTCATCCCGCCCAGCGAGTGCCCGGCGAGCACGATCGGCCCGGTCGGCACTCGCGCGGCGATCACTTCGGCGAGGTCGTCGGCGAGGCGGTCGATGGTCCCGGTGCCCGCCGGGGCGGGCCCGGACGCGCCGTGCCCGCGCCAGTCCAGCCGCAGCACCCGCACGCCGGTCAACTGGGCGGCGATGTCGTCCCACGAGGTGTGGTCCATCGTCCAGCCGTGCAGGAGCACCACGGTGACCGGCCCTGATCCCTGCTCCACGACGTGCAGCGGCACGCCGTCGGAGGTGACGAAGCCGCTCACTTCGGCAGCAGCATCGAGCGGCGCCACAGGACCATGCTGGGGCCGCCGACGAGGTCGGCTTCGTCGAGGAACTTCATGATCCGCTCGCCCCAGTAGCGCATGGTCTCCTGGAAGTGCGGGTTCGCCTTGGCGGCCTTCCACGCCTGCCGCTGGTTCAGGCCGACAGCCTTGTAGACCTTGGGGTTGATCAGGCTCAGCGCCACGAAGTAGGACACGACCGCGGTCAGGACGCGGTGGTACTGCTTCTCCACCCAGCTCGCCTTGGCCATGCCCTGCACGACCTCCTGGCGGGCGAAGGTGACGTGCCGGGCCTCCTCCAGGACGTGGATGCGGTTGACCATGCGGATCAGCGGCTGCAACGCGGGGTCGGTCATGTTCTCCCGCTGCATCCGGTCAAGCACCTCTTCGGCGACCAGGATCGCCGCGTAGGCCGAGGGGCCCTTGCCGATCACCGGCAGGATCAACGCCAGCTTCTTGATCCACGAGCGCGGGCCGTAGGCGGGCACTCCGAAGCGCTTGCACGCCTTGCCGAACATGGTCGAGTGGCGACACTCGTCGGCGATCTCGGCCAGCATGTAGTGCACGTGGTCGGTGGTGGGGTCGTGCTTGTAGACCTGCTTGAGCAGCATCTGCATCAGCAGGACCTCGAAGAAGATGCCGGTGCTGGCGATGCTGGCGATCTCGTGCTTGCCCAGCTCGATCCGCTGCTCGGGGGTCATCTCGTCCCAGAGCTTGGTGCCGTAGAGCGAGATCCGGTGCTCGGGGTGGTAGTGCAGGCCCTCGGTGACCGGGGCGTCCCAGTCGATGTCGATGTCCGGGTCGTAGAACTTGTCCGCGGACGACTTCAGCAAACGCCCCGCGGTCTTCTCCCGATCGGCTACCTTGGCTACCTGCGTCGCGCGGCTCATCGACGAGTCACTCCTTCGGGGGTCAGACTGTCACACGTAACTTCCGGTAACAGTTACTTCTGGTAGCATGAATCGCATGGCGGATCGTGTCAAGAGACACAGCACAGGCGATTCCGGCGACGCCCGTCGAGACCGGTGGAAGTCCCACCGCGCGGCGCGGCGCGAGGAGTTCGTGGAGGCGGCGCTGCGCGCCCTCGCCAAGCACGGTCCCGACCTGGGCATGGAGCACGTCGCCGCGGAGGCGGGCGTCACCAAGCCGGTCCTCTACCGGCACTTCACCGACAAGGCCGACCTGTTCGTCGCCCTCGGCCACCGCGGCACGGAAATCCTGTTCGAGCGCCTGATCCCCGCCATGAGCCGCGAAGAGGCGCCGCTGCCGCGCATCCGCAAGAGCCTCGACGCGTTCTTCTCGATCATCCAGGAGTACCCGAACCTCTACCGCCTCCTGGTGCGCAGCAAGTTCGCCGACCGCCGCATCGACGCCGACATCGTGGCCGAGGACAAACAGGTCATCGCCAACGCCCTGTCCTCCCTCCTGGGCGACTACCTGCGCGCCTACAAGATCGACTCCGGCGGCGCGGAAGTCTGGGGCCACGGCATCGTCGGCATGGTCCAGAACGTCGGCGAATGGTGGCTGGAACGCCCCACCATGAGCAGAGACGCGGTCGTGGAGTACCTGACCATGACCATCTGGGCCGCCATCGACGGCGTCCTCCGCGGCTACGGCGTCACCATCGACCCCCACAAACCCCTAGAGATCGACAAAATCGTCACCCTGACCCAAACCCCCACCCCCGGCGACGCGGCCGCAGGCTAGGAGCACAACGATGTCCGAACCCCACGAGGAAGACGGCTACCAGGGCCCAGCCACCCTCCAGGTAGGCGAACACGAGTTCCCGGTGACAGTGGAACTACGCGGCCACTTCCAGCCCATCGACGGCTACTACCGCTGGTACGGCCGCATCGCCACCAACCCAGCCCTGTCGGACCTACTGGGCGGCCGCAAAACCCAAGCCACCCTCCGCACCCCCGGCGCCGAGGCAACCGGCGAACTGTCGGACCCGGACCCCTGGGACCGCTACCGCATCATGGGCACCAGCACACCGCCTTTCGTCATCCAGACCACCCTGGACTCAGCGGATCTCTGACCACCCCTGCCAAGCGGCACCCGGCCCTGCCAAGCACTCAATGGGGTGGAACAGCAAGGACACCCGCCCCACCTGCCAGCAGAAACCTAACGCTGCCAGGTGCTCAACGGGGTGGAACAGCAACAAAGACACCCGCCCCCCTGCCAGCAGAAACCCAACCCTGCCAGGTGCTCGATGGGGTGGAGTGGTTTCTCTGGGGGAGAAGGAAGATCGCTAAGCTGGCTCCGCGCGTGTGAGGCCGAAGGCATCCCACCCGTCTTTCACACGGCGATCTTCCTTCGTAGGGGCCCCAGAGAAACCACTCCACCCCATCGAGCAGACCCCGCAACCCAGCTCGGGAACCACTCCACCCCATCGAGCAACCCCACAAGCAAGCTCAGGAAAGCCACGCCTTCCACGTAGGCAACAGAACGTCCAACAGCTCAGCAGGATTCTCGATAGCAGGCGAGTGCGCCGCCTCGATCACCGAAAAGTCGGCCTCCAGCCGATCAGCCATGTCCCGCTGCGCCGAGGGCGGCCAAGCGTCGTCGTTGGCGCCGCAAACCACCAAGCAGGGAACAGCCCCAGTCCGCAGAGCCTTGCCCAGCTCAGCCACCAAATCCGGCTCAGTGCGCAGCCCAGCCCCCATCCCCAGCAGCGCCTCAGGCCGATTCCGCAGGAACCGCAGCCGCAAAAAGTCCCGCACCGGCTCAGACATCGCCAGCCACCGAGGGTTTCCAGCGTTCAGCATCTCCAAGGCCCGGTGCACGGCCGCGACCCCCTGAGCCCGCAGAACAGGCTCCCCCAAATCAAGGATCTGCCGCCGAGGACCAGCGGGCAGGTCAGCAGGCCCAGTGCTCATCAGCGTCAGACCCGCCACCGGCGCCCCGGCCAGCACAGCCCGCCGAGAGACAAGACCGCCGTAAGAGTGCCCGACCAAAACAACCGGCCGCCCGCCAAGAGCCAGCTCACCGACCAGCTCCCCGACAACCTCACCAAGGCTTTCCGGCAGATACAGAGCCTCGTCAGCGGGCCCAGCCGAGTCCTGCTGCCCAGGCAGGTCGATGGCGACCGGAGCGAACCCAGCCGACGCGATGGGGTCCAGCAGGGGGGCGAAGTCCTCTTTGGACCCCGTGTACCCGGGCACCAGCAGCACGACCGGCCCATCGACCTCCTGGCGCAGCGCGCCGATCGGACCGAAGCGGCTGGGGAACTCGACCGGGGTGCCGGAATGGGGGCTGAGCTGCGAATACGGGGCCGACATGGTTCGAGTGTGCCTCAGTGCGCAAGCGGGGGGTCAGTGCAAAGCGACCAAGGTCGCACCGCGCTGCTCCAGCACCATCGGGCCGATGGCGGACATGGTGACCGGGCCGGTGTGGCCCTCGCGGTCGACCGGGATGGTGCCGACGCGGGCGCCGTCGGCCTGGCTGAGGACGGCGATGCCGTCGGGCACGGGGACGATGGCCCGACCGGCGAAGATCGTGCCGGGGCCGAGGGTGTCCGGGATCGTCCACAGGGGACGCAGGTCGGCCGAGGACAGCACCACCGTGCGGGAGCCGGTGAACCAGTAGAAGGCCCCGGTCGCCGTGGTGACCAGCGGGACGCCGCTCGCCGGGTTCGCGCGCAGGTCGCGGTCGCCGAGGTCGATCGGGTGGGTGGCGATCAGCCTGCCCTTCTCGTCGTAGACGAGGACGCGGCCGGGGTCGGGCAGGGCCACGGCGGTGAGGTTGCCGCTCATGGCGACGATCTGGGCGGAGTCGCCGGGCAGCACCACGCTGGAGATGACCTCGGGCTTGTCGGCGTCGGTGGCGCTCGCCTTGTAGACGGTGAGCTGGTCGGCGGGGTTGTCGCCGCAGCGCTCGATGACGCCGATCTTGCCGGAGGTGACCTGCGTCGACTCGTACGCGCAGCCGGTGCGGGGCTGCTTGTTCGGGTTGACCATGGCCGGGAGTCGGCCGTACTCCATGGTTTTGACCAGGTCCGACCGCAAGGTCAGCAGCAGCTGGGAGCCGGTCGCGGTCACGTGGTCGCCGTCGTCGAGCAAGCGGGTGTCCAACTCGGCGTCGAAGTTGCGCTGGGCGTCGCGTTGGCCGCTGTCGACCTTGAGGGCGGTGACCTCGCTGCACCCGCCGCCCGCGCGCGGGTCGCCGTCGGGGAGCCAGTTGCCGTCGGTCCGGTAGATCGCGACGACCTTCTTCCAGGCCATCGACACCGTGCACAGGTCGAGGTCGCGCTTGTAGGTCCAGCGGACGTCGCCGGTCAGCGGGTCGCGGCCAGCGACCTCGCCGCCCGCGCCGGTGACGACCATCGACGCCGTGCCGGTGTTCTGGTCTTCCAGTTGCCCGGTGGTGACCGGGGTCCAGGTGGCGGGACTGTCCGCCCGCCACGCCTCGGCCAACGAGGGCGGGAAGAACTCGGGCGGGGATAACACGTCGAAGCGGACATTACTCGGCTTCGACTCGGTGGCCCGGAGGTCGCTGCGCTGCCAGACGACGACGCCGCTCACCGCGAGCGCGACCACGATGCCCGCGAGCAGGAGGTAGTCGCGCTTGCGGTTGAACCGCGTGCGGGGACCCTCGGCCGGTGTCGGCGGGACGTGCCCGTCCAGCACGTCCTCGCCGCCAACCGTCTCGTCCGTGGTGTCCCCGTGCGTCACGGGACTAGTCTGCCCCGCCCGATGTGTCGCCCGCGTTGGCCCCCGGGTCCGCGGTCACGTCCGAGCCCGAGCGCCGACGCCTGCGCCGGGTCCGCTTGGGCTGCTCGTCGGCGGCCTCGGACGACGGCCCCGAAGACACAGAGGACACCGACATGCTCTCGGTGGTCCCCGCGGTGTCCTCGCCCGCCTCCGCGCCGCCCCGGCGCCGCCTGCGCCTGCGCGGACGGCTGTCGCCCTCGCCCGCCTCTTCGCCAGCCGGACGGCTCGTCACCGCGTCCCGCTCGCCGCTCGCGCGGCCCCGCCCGCTCGCGCCGGTCGCCCGGGTCCGCTTG
Organism: Actinokineospora sp. NPDC051303; assembly: GCF_055586285.1. Classification (NCBI taxonomy): domain Bacteria; kingdom Bacillati; phylum Actinomycetota; class Actinomycetes; order Pseudonocardiales; family Pseudonocardiaceae; genus Actinokineospora; species Actinokineospora sp. NPDC051303. The sequence goes on along the minus strand of NZ_JBVJIN010000025.1, from coordinate 2,909 downwards.
GACCGGGTGGTGGCGTTGCGGGGCTTCTTGCCGCCGAAGTCCTCTTCCGGCTCGGCGTCGAGGCCAGCGCGGGTCCGCTTCCCGATGGGGAGCCTGCCGGTGGAGCCCTCGGGGATGCCCAGGTCGCTGAACAGGTGATCGGAGGTGGAGTACGTCTCCACCGGGAGCGGCTTGTCCAGGCCAAGGGCGTCGCTGATGGACTTCCAGCGCGGCTCCTCGTCCCAGTCGACCAGGGTGATCGCCACGCCGGTCTTGCCCGCGCGGCCGGTGCGGCCGATGCGGTGGACGTAGGTCTTCTCGTCCTCGGGGCACTGATAGTTGATGACGTGGGTGACATCGGTCACGTCGATGCCGCGCGCGGCGACGTCGGTGCAGACCAGCACGTCGACCTTGCCGGAGCGGAACGCGCGCAGCGCCTGCTCACGGGCGCCCTGGCCCAGGTCGCCGTGGACCGCGCCCGCGGCGAACCCGCGCTCGGTCAGGTCGTCGGCGACCTTCTGCGCGGTGCGCTTGGTCCGGGTGAAGATCATCGTCAGGCCCCGGCCCTCGGCCTGCAGCGAGCGGGCCACGACCTCGATCTTGTCCAGCGAGTGCGCCCGGTAGACGAACTGCTCGGTGCGCTCGTGCACCGCGCTCGCGTCGTTCTCCTCGGCCCGGATGTGCGTGGGCTGGGTGAGGAACGTGCGGGCCAGGGTGATGATCGGGCCGGGCATCGTGGCCGAGAACAGCATCGTCTGCCGCTTCTCCGGCACCATGCGCAGGATGCGCTCGATGTCGGGTAGGAAGCCCAGGTCGAGCATCTCGTCGGCCTCGTCGAGGACCAGGCCGCTGACCTTGCCCAGCACCAAGTGCTTCTGCTCGGCCAGGTCGAGCAGCCGCCCCGGGGTGCCCACGACGATGTCGACGCCCTTGCGCAGCGCGGCGACCTGCGGCTCGTACGGGCGACCGCCGTAGATCGCCAGCACGCGCACGCCCAGGTGCTTGCCCGCGTCCCGGATGTCGGCGGTGACCTGGAGGCACAGCTCCCGCGTCGGCACCACGACAAGCGCTTGCGGGGTGCCGTCGCCGGGGGTGACGACCCGCTGCAGCAGCGGCACGCCGAAGCCCAGCGTCTTGCCGGTGCCGGTGCGGGCCTGCCCGATCAGGTCGTCGCCCGCGAGCGCCAACGGCAGGGTCAGCTCCTGGATGGCGAAAGTGCGCTCGATGCCCGCCTCGGCCAGCGCCCGCACGATCTGCTCGTGCACGCCGAGCTCAGCGAAGGTAGGCGCCTCCGGCTTGACCGGGGCGCCCGCGGTGAGCGGGTGGGACGTGTCGGTCTCGGGGAGTCCCGCCTCGCTGTGCTCCAGCGTCACGGGGTCCAGTTCGTCTGCCTGCGGGGCGTTCGTGCCCTCGCCTGCGGTGATGTCCTGCGTCAGGGTGATCAGCCTCTCTCGTACCAGCGCGCACTGCCCTGGACGGGCCGCTCGACCGCGCCGGTCGCGCCCGGAGTGCCAAGGTCCGGACGTGGCGCGGGAGGGCCTGCGAGGTATGCGCGCACCCTCATCGACTCGGTCCGCGGCGTGCTTCGCCACGAGTTTCCCGAGGTCTTTCCGCGAGCCCGGCGCGCCGCCGTTCGCGGGCGGTGCCGCGCGCTGAGCTGCGCCGATCCGGATCAATCCGGACCGACGGCCGCGCGCTACCCAACGGCAAAGATGCCGGGCGTCCTGTCGAGTCTACCCGCGACAGCCGCCGATACGCTGCCAACCATGGAAAACGCGGAGGCAGGAGTGTCGGAGGGCATGCTGACGGCCGGAGTGGTGGACCTGCTGGGCGTGCTGGCCTACGGGGAGCTGTCGGCGTTCGACCGGATGTCGGAGGACGCCCGCTCGGCGCCAACGCTGTCCGGGCGCGCCGCGCTCTCGGAGATGGCCGCCGCGGAGATGGGCCACTACGCCAAGATCGAGAAGTACCTGGCCGAGCACGGCGTCGACATCGAGGACGCCATCCGGCCGTTCATCGGCCACATCGACACCTGGCACGCTTCGACCGCGCCGCGGTCCTGGCTGGAATCCCTGGTCAAAGCCTATGTCGGCGACGGACTCGCGGCCGACTTCTACCGCGAGATCGGCTCATGGCTAGACGAGAACACCAAACGGCTCGTCCTGGAGGTCCTGGCCGACACCGGCCACTCCGCCTTCGCCGAACGCGAGGTCACCGCCGCCATCGAACGCGACCGCACCGTCCGCGACCGACTCGCCCTCTGGGGCAGGCGGCTCCTCGGCGAAGCCCTGACCCAGGCCCAGTACGTCGTCGCCGAACGCGACGGCCTCGCCGAGCTCATCGTGGCCGGGACCGGCGACCTCGCGGGCATCGCGGCGCTGTTCCGGCGGCTGCAACAGCAGCACGGCAAGCGCATGGCCGCGCTCGGACTCGGGTGAATTACGCGTCTGGTGAACGCGTGTGCCCCTGAGGGGTTGGTGCGGGCTCTCTGGACTAGCCTTCGTCGGTAAGAGACAACTGTCGTTCGATGTCCGGAGGTTCGGCGTGGAGGTCAAGATCGGTGTCGCGGACACCGCGCGGGAGCTTGTGCTGAACAGCGCCCTGACTCCTGACGAGGTCGAGGCTCTGGTCGCCGACGCACTGAAGAGCCAGCAGGGGCAGCTCACCTTGGTCGATGACAAGGGTCGGCGCTTTGTGGTTCCGTCGGCGCGGGTCGCCTATGTGGAGATTGGTGGGGCGGACGCTCGCAAGGTGGGGTTCGCTCCCTGATCGTTGGGGTGCGGTGGGGCCATCGTCGGGTTCGGCGGTGGCCCTTTTGCTTGCGTGTTGTTGCATGGGTTGCTCGATGGGGTGGAGTGGTTTCTCTGGGGCCCCTACGAAGGAAGATCGCCGTGTGAAAGACGGGTGGGAAGCCTTCGGCCTCACACGCG
>NZ_JBVJIN010000024.1:0-101719 GCF_055586285.1 Actinokineospora sp. NPDC051303 | reverse complement strand
CAACGCCACCCTGATCGACGCATCCCTCTACCGAGCACACCTGGACGCTTTCGTCTTCGCCGAGAACACCGACTTCACCCGAGCCAGACTCGACAACGCCACACTCAACAGCACGGACTTCTCCGGCTCAACCATGATCGGAGCCGACTTCAACTACGCCGACCTCGGCCACGCCGACTTCTCCGGCGCCAACCTCACCAACGCCACACACAACCGAGACACCAAAACCGACCGCGCGGTAAAGGACTCCGCGACGGTAGGCGCCTGGTGGTGAAACCGAGCTAGCCCGCTGGTCCTATGTGGATCCACCGATATGCCGCACCGAGGCCAGTGGTCTGATTGAACGGCCAATGGGGAGCATGGGCACAGGTTGTGGAGGAAGGCCATGATCGTGTCGGTGAGCTGGTAGTGGATCGATCTGTGTGGTGGCAACGCTTTCGTGGACCACCCAGCACGCGACACGATCGGGCCCCGGTATGACCATGCGAGGCATCGTCGCAGGGCGGCCCGGCTGAGCCGCGGTGGGCGGGAACACCGGCCCGCGCGTTCGGCCAGCCAGGTGCGCAGCATGGTCGCGATGCTGCCGGTCAGCGGTGTGATGCCTCTTTGTCCGCACGTAAGTGACGACGACGTCGGTCCCGGCCAAGCCGCGCGCCACGCCGCGCCGATGGCCCTGTTACCCCCGGTGACGAGGGCGACCTTGCCCTGCGACTGGCTCACTTGGTCTCCACGGTCTGCGCGTCGGTGGTCGGGTGAGGCTCAACGGTCGCCTGGTTGCGTGCGCCGCGCACCACGTCGGGCAGCAGCGTCAGGAAGCCGAGGACGGCCATGCCCGCGCCGATCCACAGCGGGGCGCGCAGGCCATAGCTGAACCCCGCGTAGGTCGCGCCGATGACCAGCATCGAGGTGGAAAAGCAGGCCCACAGCTTCCAACTCTTGAGACCCGCCACCTCGCCGCGCACGGTGGTGGCCCCTTCACCCTCCAGCTTGGGCACGGTCACCGCGGTGATCACGCCGACCACCGCCGCGAGCACCGCGACGGTCCAGAAGCTGGCCTGCCAGCCGAACATCGGGCCGATCCACCTGACCGCGGGCAGGCCGAGCACGGTGCCCGCCATCAGCCCGGACAGCACAACCGACACAGCCCGGGCGGTGACCTCCGGCCTGAAGATCTCGATGGCGATCGCGATGGCGACGCCGAAGAAGGCCCCGGACACCGCGCCGGTGATCAACCGGGCGACGAGCACCAGCCCGTAGCCGGTTGACACCGCGGCGAGCACCTCGCCGACGATGAACGCGGCGAACAGCACCATGAGCGCCGAGCGCTTGGGCAGCTTGAGCAGCGAGGCGGTGAGAACGGGGCCGCCGATCGCCATGGCGAGGGCGTAGAGGGAGATCAGGTACCCGATCTCGGGCACGGAGACGTCCAGCCCCCTGGCCATCTCCGGCATCATGCCCGCGACCTGTAGCTCGCTGGTGACCAGGGCGAAAATCCCCAGCCCCAGAACATAAACGGCGAGTGGCATCGACTTCCTCAGGTGTCGTAGCGGGTGTGGTCGCGCGTGGGTTGTCGGCCGAGGTTGAGCGGAGGCGCCTGCCCACCGGGCTCAGCGGCACGCCCGCCTCGGTGAAGAAGCACTCGAACCCACCCGGCGCGAACAGCCATGGCAGCCGCGCGGGCGCAGTCGGGTGCCACGGAACCCGTTCACGGTGCGGGGAATGAAGACGAAGTCGGCCGAGCGGATTTCCAGCTCGCCGTCGAGCAGGTAGCGGTCCTCGTCCTCGCGCGCGCCGCGGCGGGCGGCGCGCCAATACCTCGAGCAGGGTCAGGGAGCCGCCGGAGCTTCGGGGGAGCGAAGGAGGACCGCCGTGCCGAAGGGGCGCCCGAGGGCTTTCGATGTGGAGGCCGCCGTCGACGCCGCGCTCGCCCTGTTCTGGGAACACGGCTACGAGGGCACCTCGCTCGCCGACCTCACCGAGGCCATGAACATCCGCCGCGGCAGCTTCTACCAGGCCTTCGGTAGCAAGGAAGACCTCTTCGACCGCGTCCTGCTCCGCTACGGCGAAACCGTCGCCACCTACATCACCGAGGCCATCGCCCTCCCCACCGCCCGGGAGGTCGCCGCCGCCGTCTGGCGCGGCTCGGTCGAGGCCACCACCGGCGCCGCCACCCCGCACGGCTGCCTCATCATCCACGGGGCCCTCAGCTGCTCGGCGGAGGGCGAGGCCGTGCGCGCGCGGCTGGCCGAAATCCGGGCGTCGGACCGGATCCGGCTGCGTGACCGGTTCCACACCGCTGTCGTCTCGGGTGACCTGCGGGGAGACACGGACGTGGAAGCGCTCGCCACCTACGTGGTCACCGTCCAGCACGGGATCGCCGTGCAGGCTCGGAGCGCGGCCACGCGCGAGTCCCTGACCGCGATGGTGGACTTGGCGCTCACTGCCCTGCCGGTCCAGGAGTCCCTGGCGACAAGCCGTCCATGAGCCGTGAAGTGGATGGCGCCCGCACGACGGCTTGGCGCACGTGAACGCTGCCGGGCTTGGGTCACGTGGCTGTCGGGCGTGCCGTTGAAGGTGTCGGTTGTGGGCGGCTTCCCTGCTGCCGCGCAGGTCGGGTGCGGTGGACCAGCCAGCGGGGCCCGGCCGTTGCCGGACGGGCTCCCGCGACCGTGTGCGGCAGGGTGGCTACAGCATGGCCAGATGGGCCTGGACATACGGGATCGCCACTGACTCCAAGCCGCCCGTCCCGAACATCGGGTGCACGTTGACCTCGAAGACCACGCCCTCGCCCGCCGTGGCGAGATCGACGCCGGAGAAGGGCAAGCCGACGGACTTGGTCGCGGCGATCGCCAAGTCGGCCAGATCGGTGGGGAGGGTGTCGACGTCGAGGACGGTTGAGACCGCGCCCTGGCCCTCGTTGCACGGGGCGTCAGGATCAGCCTGGACGTGGTGGCAGGCGCGGATGACACGGCCGTCGAGGACCACGACGCGGTACTGGTCGCGGCGGCCGTCGGGGGTGAAGTTGTTCGCGTCACGGGCGATCAGCCAACTCAGGTTGGACTCGGCGTAATAGCGGGCCGCGGCGCGCAGTTGGGCCGGGGTGGTGACGTGGAAGACGTCGGCGCCGCCCATGCCTACCGTGGGGCGCGCCCAAACGTCGCCGCCGAGAGCCAGGAACGCCTCGATCGCCCGCGCCTGGGTCGGGCGGGACAGGGCGATGGTCTCCATGTGCCGAATCCCATCGGAGACGAACCGCTCCACCGTGCGGTCTTTCTCCGTGGCCACCCGCCACGCCTCGGCGTCAGTGCCGAGCGAGCGGGCGCCGTGCTCGCGCAGCGAGCGCTGGACAGCCGCGAAATCCCGGCGCAGGGCGGGTGCGATCTCGTAGACAAGCACCACCGACGGCGTCACCACGACACTCCCGGCCGCCAGCCGCAGCGACCCGCCCGCGCGGCTCACCCCGCCGCCGCTGAGGAAGTCGCGGGCGTCGAAGAGCACCGGGCTCTCGCCGGTGAGGGTCTCGACCGCCGTGACCAGGGTGGCACGGCTCCCTTCGGTGGAGCTGTGATCGGTGATCAACACAATCCGGCTCGTGGCCATGTCAGCTCTCGTTTCGGTAGACGCCACCAGCACACATCCGCGCGGCGGCCACCCCACCATCCCGCCCGCCGACCGCTTACGGCAAATCGTTCTTGCCCGTGGATCGGCTTCGACCGACGACACCCAGGTCAGTGCTCCTTGACCTCGACTCCAGTCTCCTGCTCGACCGGGAACCGCACCGGATCGAGGTCCGGTCAGCGGAAGAGGGCGACGGGGTGGAAGGCAAGGCGGCCGGTGGTCGGGTCCCATCCGTCGACCCAGCCGAAGCAGCGGCCTTTCATCGTTCCGGTCAGGTCGCGGAGCATGTGCTCCCGCGCGCAGGCGATGACGACTTGGGGGCCGTCGGTCACTGAACCGTAGGACGCGGCGAGGGTGATCCGGCCTTCGGTCTGCTCGATCACCCGGAACACGCCGTGCAGCAGGATGAACCCGCCCACGCCGAGGAGGCCGACCGATTCGGGGAGGTGGTGGCTGTCATCGACGTTGAGGCTGGTGGACAGGGCGGTGCTGGCGTGGACCTCCTGGGCGGGCAGGTCGACCTGGACGATCTCGTCGGCGCGGTCGAGCACCTCAAGGATGCCGCCGATCTGGGCGATGGGCTCCTGCGCCGTGCGCACCTTGCGGCGGATCTCCTTGGTGACCGACGCTTTCCGTCCCACGTTCAGGAGCTTGGCGCCCAGGCTGCCGGTGTCCTCCTTGGTGCCCGCCTCGACTTCCTCGACCTCCTCCTCGTCGTGGTCGCGCAGGTCCCGGACGAACTTCTTGTCGAGGTACACCGGCACGCCGCGGCGCAGCCTGCGACCGCTGATGTGCCGCTGCCCGCGGTGGCGCCACAGCACGACGACCAGCGCGATGCCGAACGCCCAAGTGACCGCCATGACCACGAGCTCCGGCAACCAGTAGGCCAGCCACTTCTCGTCAAAAACACCCACGGGTCTCCTTGAACGCCTCGGCCAGCGACTGGCTGGTGCCATCGATCAGCGCGCCACCCTGGGTCTGCTCGGCCACCTCGCGCAGTTCGGTCGGGTCGGCGTCGCCGAAGCGGATCGCGAACAGCGGCGCCCGCGTGGCGAGGCCGCTGAGGAACTCGGCCGACGACAGGCCCGCGTTCTTGCGGCCATCGGTCATCAGCACCACCGCGACCCGAGTCGACGGCTCAGCCGCGCGCACCTCGGCGGCGACCTCGAAAGCGGCCGCCGCGGCCGACCAGAGAGCCGTGCTGTCCCCGAACTGCTCGGTGGCGACCATCTCGCGCAGCGCGGCCAAGTCCTGCTCGCTGTTCACGGTGAAATCACGCCGCTCCAGGATGTCGCCCGCGAATCGCAGCACGGTGAACCGTTCGCCGAGGTAGAACCGGGTGAAGCCGGAGCCGGTCTGCCCGGTCATCTCGGCGAAAGCCGCCCGCAGTTCCGCGATCCCGCTCCCCCGCATCGAGCCGGAGTAGTCGAGCGCGAACACCACATGGGTCCGGCCGGGCGGCCCGGCTCCGGTGGCGCCGAAGTCGTCGAGCAGCCTGGTGATCACCGCGTAGTCGTCCGGATAGGGCAGGGCGTTGCCGATGGGCGGGGACAGCCGATCGGCGCGCGGGATGTCGGGGTTGATCGGCCGCCGGGCCGTGCTGTCCATGATCAGCCGCTGCGCCTCGGGGGCGCGCAGCCAGGTCGACACCTTCTCGTACGCGGCCTTCTTGGCGCCGTCGAGCAGCAGGAGCGGGTAGTCGGCCAGCACGATCCCGTCGGTCGGGTACACGATCCGCAGGGGCCGGTCGAGCCGGTTCTGGTCGTTGAGGGTGAGCAGAGTCGACTCGTAGGTGATCAGCCCGTTGAGCCGGTCCTGCGCCGCGACGAACTCCCGCGCCGCGGCCGCGGCGTTGTCGCTCACGCCCTGGTATCCCGTGCGGAAGCCGGCCAGGCGGTCGCAGCGCACGTCCTCCGGCCGCAGGGCGCGGCCGGTGCCCGCCGCCGCTGTCGCCACCCCCACCAGTGCGGACAGGCCGCTGCCGCTGTTGCGGGGATCGCCCATGGCGAAGTGGAACCGGCCGGACGCCGCCAAATCGGCGATCTGGGCCCAGGTGACGTCCGGTCCGGACGCGGTCAGCTCGTCGGCGACTTCCGGGGTGACACCGACGACCACCGGTGAGGTCATGATCGGGGCCCGCTCCGGCGCGGGCCGCGGCGGACGCTGGTCGCGCAACCGCAGGGCCAGGTAGCGGTCGGACGAGAGCCAGGCGAGGTCGTAGCCCTCGGCGCCGCCCTCGGCGATCGCGTCGCTGGCCTCGACGGTGCCCCGGTAGGTGACCTCGAACTCGACGTCGGCCTTGGCACCCATGTCGGCGAACAGCGGCGCGAGGTCCTCCAGGTCGGCGCTGGCCAGCACGCGCAGCCGAATCGGGCCGTCGCCCGCTGTGCACCCGGTGGCCACCAGGATGAGCACGGCGAGCAAAGCCGCCAGCCTGCGGGTCATCGGGGCGGCTCCGGGCAGGTCCGGATGCCCTGGAGCACCTGGCCGATCATGGTCTCCAGCAGGGTGGTGTCGGGCAGCTGGGCAGGCGTCACATCAGCGGGAAAAATCGGTGCGGGCACCTGCTTCCCGTCGAGGTAGCCCTCAAGCGCCTTGCTCCCGAAGGCCCCGCCGTCGGCGACGACCCGGAAGCCGAGCTCAAGGGCGCGCCGATGGATCTCGATGTCCCGGTCGATCACCTCGCCGAGCCGATGCCCCCGTTCGGTCAGCGAGACCATGACCGGCTGGGTGAGGAAGTTGGGCTCGGGATAGAGCAGCACGCGCTCACGGTCCACGCCGCCCTGCTCGGCCTGGTCGACCTGGTAGGCCAGGAACTGGTGCTCGTACATGACGACGAGCGGCCACTGCTTGCCCTCCGCCACGAAATACAGCTCGTGCGGCGACTGCGCCGACATGCCCCGGTTGTTGAAAATCGGCTTGATCCGCTTGGCCACCGCGGTGGCCTCCTCCGTCGTGACCACCGGCCGCCCCCGCCCCGCGCTGTCGCGGTTCTCGGCGAAGGCCAGCAGCCCGAGGTAGGTCACGGCATGGTTGGCGTCGCACAGGTCCGAGCTCTGCGGGAGAACCGGATTGGTGTTGCGCAGCCCCGGATCCAGCTCCGACCACGTCTTTCCGCTGTGCAGCAAGTCAAGGAAGCGGTAGAGGTCGAGCTGGTAGAACATCGGCTCACCCTCGTCGCGAATAGCGCCGGGCTTGCCGTCCTGGGCGAGCGGCTGCCGCGAGAGCACCCCCGCGTTCTCCAGGGCGGGCACGAACTCGCGGAAGGTGCCGATCGCGATCGGGCTGGTGAACAGCAACCGGTGCTCGCGCGCGCCGTCGCGCCTGTTCACCATCTCCTTGGCGGGCTGCCCGGACGGATAGACGAAATCGACGCCGTCGAGGTTGGCGGTGACGCCCGCGCGCGAGCCCTTGCTGCTCACCCGCACCCGCATATGCTCGCGCAACAAGCGGTCCTGGATAACCGGATCGTCAAACAGCACCCGCTTCGACCCGACGTTGCCCTCCACCACCCACAACCGCTCAGCCGCCAGGAAGACGGCGTTGTTGGGCACCAGGACCAGCAGCCCGACGACCACCACCACGGCGCAGGGCGCCACCACCCGGCGGAACACCCGCCTGCGCAGCAGCGGCACCGGTCGACGCACGCGCAGCACCGGCTCCGGGACGGAGCCCTCAACACCCATCGTCCGCGCCCCTCTGGTGCGTCACCCGTCGCCGAACGTTCGCTCACCGTGGTGATCGTTCCCCTCCGAAAACCGTTAGCAGCCAAAATGAACGAAAACTTGCCAACTTCCGCCCGGAGAGTCGGCGCGAAGCGGGGCGGTGATGCCGATCGCGCGGGCAGCCGAGATTCACCGCATGGGAAAGTGATCGCGATGATCAGTGCGAACGGCGCGGAGGGCACATGGTAAGGAACGAGCCGCCCGGGGAGATCCGCGCGAAGCTGGCCTTCGGCCTCCCGATTCGCGACGGCCTCGAACTGGTTCGCAGACATGGCCTAGGCGCGATCGTGGTTCTCGGGTGCGGCGACTGTCACGAGTCGATCCTCGGCGAGGGTGATACCGCCAACCAGCCCGTCACCGATGACGCGATCCTGCGTATCGCTCGCGACGACGGCGCCACGGTCATCAGCCCGGACTGGAACTGGATCGTCCGCAAGCACACCCGCCTTGAACCACTGCCGACACCGACGTCGGCGCGAGGAACCAGGCACGCCGCCGCCGAGCGGTTCGCGGCGCAGTCCGGCCACCCAGTCGCGGTGGTGAGCGAGGAACGGCGCACCGTCACGCTGTTCCTCGACGGCCAGCGCTACCCACTCCGCGACCTCGCCGAGGTGCGACAGGAGGTCGAGGTGGGGATGAGGCTGGTCCGCAGCATGTGGTCGACGTGGGACCACAGCATCGTTGACCGTGCCACTTTCGCGGCCGAGTTGAGCGGACACCTCGACGAGCTCGGCGACTCCGCTCGAATGCTGCGCGCCGAGTTCCGGATGTTGGTGTCACGCACGACCGAAACCGCGGGCGTCGACGTGGCGCCTGCCATCCCGGTCGGCCAGGGCGTGCGCAACCAGATGTCCGGTTCCGCGCGCACGGTTGTGCGGGCAGGCACGATCACGTCGCTGCTGTTGCCGCCCCCGGCGCCTCCCCTGCCCACCCCTCGTCAGCTCCCTTTCACCGCCCGGGACCTGGTGAACCAGGCCGCGGCCCTTGAGCGCCTGACCGAGATGGCCGCCGCCGACGTCCCCGAGGTCCACTGCGTGGTCGGCTCCCCCGGCGTCGGCAAGACCGCCGTCGTCGTGCGTTGGGCCACCACGCACGAAGACCAGTTCCCCGATGGCGTTCTCTTCGCCGACCTGCGCGGGTTCCACCCGACCGGCCGCAAGGCCGAGCCGGGCGAGGTCATCGACGCGTTTCTTGCCGCACTTGGCTTGGCCGACAAAGCGGCGGGGAACTCCCTGGAGGCCAGGATCGCGTTGTACCGCTCGGCCATGCGCGACCGTCGGATGCTCGTCGTGCTGGACGACGCGAAGGACGTCGAACAGGTGCGGCCACTGCTGCCCAGCGGTCGCAACGCGGTCGTCGTCACCAGCCGAACCGGTTTGCGCGGACTGGTCAGCAGAGAGGGGGCTCGGATCATCAACCTCGACCCGCTGCCGCCGCACGAGGCCGCCGCCCTGCTCGGCCAGGTCATGGGCGCTGGTCAGTCAGCCGAGCCCGAGGTCGCCGAACTGGCCAGGTTGTGCGGGCACCTGCCGCTCGCGCTGCGGATCGCCGGGGAGCGCCTGGCGCGCGGCGAGTACGCCGATGTCGCCGAGTTCATCGCGGAACTACGCACGGACAACGCGCTGGACCTGTTCGAGACCGACGATCCGACCTCCGCGCTGCGCCCGATCTTCGCCGCGTCATACCGGCACCTCACTGCCGAGCAGGCTCGCACCTTCCGCAGGCTCGGCCTGTTCGCGGGGACGACCGTCCGCGCGGAGGCCGCCGGGGCGCTGTCGAGCCTGGGCACGGCCGAGGCGCGCCGGGTGTTGACCATGTTGCACCAGGTCAACCTGGTCGAACTTGTGGAGTCTGGCCGGTACCGGACGCACGACATGCTGCGACACTTCGCCGTCGAGCGGGTCAACGCCGAGGAATCGAGCGCCGCCCGGAACACCGCGGTCCGCGCGGTGATCACGTGGTACCTGGCCAGCGCGGTGAACGCCGACCGGCTTCTCGACGTGCGGCACCCGGAGGTCCCGGCGACCACGGGTTCGGGCATGGAGTTCCCCGACGCGACAACGGCGATGGCGTGGCTGCGCGCGGAGCAGACCAACCTGGTCGCCTGCGTGCACCAAGCCGCCGAGTGGGGCCACCACGACTTGGCATGGCGCTTGTCCGCCAGGTTGTTCGAGTACTTCTACCGCACGAAGGCGTGGGGAGACTGGGTCGGCACCCACGTCACCGGCCTGGCGTCCGCGCGCGCCGTCGGGGACCGCCATGGCGTCGCGACGATGCTGAGCAGGCTCGGTATCGCGCACCGCGAGCGGCAGGACCACGAGCGCGCTGAGGAATGCTTCCAGGAAGCGTTGTCCATCTGGGCCGACTTGGCGTTCGACCCAGGGGTGGCGTGGGTCGCCAGCCGCTACGCGCAGGCATGTCGGGAAGGCGGCCGGTACGACGAGGCCGTGGCGCTGTGCCAACGCGCGCTCCACGTGGCCGAGCGGAGCGCCGACCGCCAGGAACAGGGCGTCATCCACAACAATCTCAGCGGAATCCACCGAGCCGCGGGCCGATTGGACGAGGCGTTGGACCACTCCACCCGCGCGCTGGTCGCCTTCGATGAAATCGGCTACCGCCGCGGCGCGGCCTGGGCCAAGACCAACGCGGCCAATATCCACCGTGACGCAGGCAGGTTGGATATGGCACTGGGGTTGTACCGACAGGCCCTGGATGAACGCGTCGAAATGGATGACCGCTACGGCCAAGCTCTCACCCTCAGCGACATGGGGTATGCCCAATGCCTGTCGGGTGACGTCGAGATCGGCCTCGCGACCATGCGCGCCGCCCTCGATCTTTTCCCACCGGACGACCCGAACACCCGCAGGCTGCATGATTGGCTTGCCGAGTTCACACCAAACGCGGACATGACTGGGTGACACCACTAGCCCAGGCTGTGGGTCTTCTCCCCCGGCATTCCCGGTCGCCCGGCCCGCCCCGGCCAGGCTTGTCGAACTCCCCGGCGGGAAAGATTCGGTTGAGAGCCTGTGTCGGCCGCGCTTGGAGATGCCGCGAAGTCGGATCATCCGATGGCCGCACGCTGTCGAACCTGGATCGTGGCCGTTCCGCGTGGCCTCGACTACCGCGACCAACCCGGTCGCAGTCGCACGCTGTGACCTCGGCGCGCCCCCGCCCTGGCCGCGCACGTCCCCGCACTGTGCCGAGAAGGGGACGTGGTGGCCTGGTCACCCGGCCACATTCTGGGGCGGGGATGTGCGACGAGGACGACGTTGGGCACCCATGAGCCGCGTCGATCGGCTAGCGTGGTTCTCCGCGTCCGCGGACCAGGACCTGAACGCCGATGCTGACGGAGTTTAGATGGTCGACTATCTCGAGCAACTGCTCACCGTTCTCGCTTTCGGACAGCAACTTAGGAAGGGACTCGAACAAGTCCGAAAAAATGGGCAAGGTACCATCGTGGTACTGGGTTGCGAACACTGCCATAAGACACTGTTCGACGGCGGCCAAGATATTGAAGATAAAATCACATCGTCCACGATCCGCGACTACGCGCAGCACCCCGGGGCAATTATCCTAAACCAGGATTTGACCCACGTTATCCGGATGAAAACAGTTTTGCGCCCAACCCAGAGCGGGCCGACAACTGACGGCGGGACCAGGCACCAAAACGCCAAGCGGTTCGCCGTGGAGACCGGGCACGCGGTCGTTGTCGTCAGCGCCCAGCGCAACGAGATCACCTTGTTCTTCGGCAAGAGAGAGTACACACTTCGCCCGTACGACGAGTTGGTCAAACGGACTGAATCGCGCCTGTCGACGCTTGACATCGCAGAGGAAAGATCATCCGAACCGACCCACGTGATGGCCGATCTGGACGCATACCTCATCGAGCTAGGCCCGGACGGTGAACATTACCGTATGAGGCTGGATTTCATCAGGAACAGCTCGTCCAAACGTTCGCCGAGGTCCACTATCGTGGAAGTGCGAGCGGTCACCTCCAGGAGGCTCCCCGGGGTCCACGGCGATATCCACTACCAGCCGCCCCGAATGATCGACCGCACGGAGGACGTCCACGACCTCCAGAACCGGATCGTCAACGGGCCGTGGGGTGTCGCGGTGCTGCGAGGCACCAGGGGCATCGGCAAATCCCGCATCGTGGACGTGGCGTTGGACAACCTGCGGGAGAACGGGGTCCGAATCGCCCGGCACCGCGCGGACTCCGCGACCCGGCTGGATGTCGCCACGTTCATCGACTATGTGGAGGGCGGCCCTGACCCGTCGCGCAACTCCGGTAAGTCCTCGCTCGTCCGGCTGCAGACGGCGCTGCGGCGCCTGGGCTCGACACCCGTGGTGGTCATGGTCGACTCCGCCGAACACCTGCTGGCCCCCCAGACGAACCACCTGATGGACCCGGATTTGGACGAGGCGCTGGAGATGGTGGTCGACTCCTCGGAGCACCGGCTGACCGTCCTCCTGGTCACTCAGGCCGATCCGGTCTCCCCGACCGGCGGCACATGGTCCGCCTCAGAGCGGCAGATCACTGTGCGCAGACTGCCCAGGAAGCACTTCCTCGAATATCTCAGCACCCTCGGTCCAGCCGACCGATGGGACCTTGATCGCCTGTCCGAGCGGAACAGGGTGGACTTGGACGAGCGGTTGCAGGGCAATCCGCGGCTCGGCGAGCTCGCCTACGCCGTGGTGGCCATCGCCGACACCGCACTCGACCTGGCGACGTTGGCCGACCACCTGCGCGGAATCAGCTCCAAGAGAGTGCACGGTGAACTCATGCACCTCCTGATCGCCCGCCTGACCCCGACGCTTCGAGCCGTGCTGCGCGCGTTAGCTGCCTTCGGCACACCAGTGCCCAGTCATCTGGTCGCCGAACTGGTCGACAAGGCGATGGCAGGCGAGGTCGACCAAGCGTTGTCGACACTGGCGCGCCACCGGATCGTCTACCGCGCGGCAAGCGGGCAGTATTTCCTGCCCGACGGAGACGCTCAAACAGTTCTGCGGAGCGAGGAAAAAATCCCGGGGGAAGAGGAACCGCCCTCGGTGCGAAGTTTGTACTTCCGTGCCGCGCAGTCCCTCAAGTCCCAGTTCGTAGCTGTCCCGCGCGATGTGCACGAGCTCCGCGCGCATTTCGCATCGCTAGAGGCGCTACTGCGGGCCGACGCGCCCAGTTCCGCGTACGAGGTGGTGGAGTCGATCAACAAGGTGATCCGCGAGTGGAACGGGGAACACCTGCTACTCGACAGCCGTGAACGGCTGTTGAGCTCGTTGGATGACGACCATCTACGCAAGGCGAACCTGAACGCGCTAGCCAACATCTACCTGTCCGCCCAACGATACGACGACGCGTGGAACGCCCTGAAGAAAGCGAAAGATCTAACCTTCGACGCCGGAGATGGACTCAGCCTAGCCAAAATCCACAACAATCTCGGCAGCCTGGAATGGGAGCGCCACGACACGACCATGGCGCTCGAATACTACGATCTGGGCCGGGAGGGGGCCGAAGAGCACCGGAGCCCGTCGACACTCATGACGGCCTGGGAGGGCATCGCCGTCTGTCACCGCCGCCGGGGCCGATACGCATTGGCCATGAACGCCGCCGAGAACGCCCTGAAGGTCCGGGAGCGACCGGACTTTCAGGACGAATGCGATTCCCCCGAGCTCTTGTCGACCGCCGTTTCCGTCGCGCTCAGGCTCGCCCGGTGGCACGGCGAACTGGGGAACAACGAACGGGCGTGGCACTTCCTGGGCATGGCCGACAGCACCGCCAAGCAGCATCCGCTCAACCCGTTGCGGGCGACCGTTCTCGACGGCAAGGCCGACGTCATGCTGTACCGCGACGACCGGAACGCCGCGCGGAGCGCCGCGCTTGAAGCCATCGATCTGGCACTGGAACAACGGGATCCGGTGGTGTTGGCGCAGGCTCGAATCAGCCTGTGCCTGGTGTATCTGGAGGAAGGCCAGCATGCCGAAGCCAGGAAGGAAATCGGGCTGGCTTGGCCGTCGCGGCGAAGGCACCGATCGCTCATAGTCCTGGCCCTCAGGGCGTTGACCGCCCAGCTGACAGGTGATACCCAAGAGGCGAGGGAGCAATTCAAAATGCTTCACGAGGAGTCCGGCAACCGGGTCAAACTGGACGGAGAGGACTTCGCCGCGCGACTCCTCCAAGGCTACGCGTTGTGCGGCCTCAACCTCGACTCCCCGAATGGCTCGGCCGACGCCGTCGTGGCGTTCCAAGCCGGGCTCCGCCCAGACATGCCGCCGCTACCTGGTTTCGTCGGCCGGTTGCGGTACCTGATCGAAAAACTCGGCCGACCGGAGGTGCTGCGGCCCGCGCTCGACGCCTTGTGACCACCGTCAGAACCACGCGGACTCCCGCGCCAGCATGATCGCCTCAAGTCTGGTCTGGACTCCCATCCGGCGGTACACCCCGCGCAGCAACCGGAACATGGCCCGCTCGGAATATCCGGATCGGCTCGCCACCTGACCCACTGTCGCCCCCTCCGCCAACTGACGCAGCCACATCACTTCCTCGGCCGAGACCGGCTGGGAAGCGTCGGAGCGGTCACCCGCCACCAACTCGGCGGCCACGGCGGCGGGCATGACGGACTGACCGCCGATCGTCGCCGCCACCGTTCGGCGCAGCACGTCCTCCGGAGCCGCGCACGGCACCACCGAACGCGCCCCCAGTCGCAACGACCGCACCCCCGCCGCTGCCCCGGCATCGAGCACCGCGATCACAACGTGGGCGCCCGTCATCGCGCACAACCGCCGGAGCACGTCCCAGTCGTGCTCGGCAAGCAGGGTCAGCAGCACGACCGCGTCCCCGGATCGGCGCACCCACGCCACGGGATCGGCGTGCGCTTCCACGGCGTGACCGGCCTCGGTCAAGACCGAGACGACTCCCCGCCGGTACACGGGCAACGGGTCGATGACGAGGATCGGCGCGACCACGGCGACGGAGAGTTCCTTCCCCGGCAGCCGTCCGGCCGCCGCACCAGGAGATCATCTCCCCAAACCCGCGGTCGGTTGCGGCGTGGGCACGCCAACCCTGTCAGTCGCCCGCCACCGCACCTGTCCTGGACGCGCGTCAACCCCCGTTCCTAGCTTCAGAGCGAGGGGTGATGCCGATGATGTACGACGATGACACCGGTAGACGGGTCTATTCCGAGATCGAGAGCGCCGAACGACCACCGGAGCCTCCGCGACACAGCTACCCAGCCGACGCCGCGGTGCGGCGGCTGTTCATCGAACACATGAGCAGCCACCCGGATTGGACAGCGGCGACGATCCGAGACCACCTGCAGATCGAACACGGGACCACATCTCTTACCCACCGTGACGCCGAAGCGATCTTCACCGACCACAGCAGACTACGACACTAGGAGCGCGATCCCGGCAGAAGGGCAAGCACGCTCGTCTCGCCCCGAGATGGGCGAGACGACCGACTACCACCACCACGGGCCGTGCCCGGTTTACCTGAACTGGCCTCCCGCTTATAAGTGCCTGTTTGGGAAGTGAAGTCCTTGCGTGCCAAGGCTTTCGACGGGAAGCACTGCGGATTTCTCGCGCCTTGCACCCCTCGCCGATGGCGGGTGTGCCAGGCGCGACCCGGGCTACCGTCTGCGACGCACTCCCTTTCCAGGTTGACGTGGTTGCGGCCGAAAAGGGAACGAAAGAAGCCCCCGGGGATCATCAGTGTTTGCCACACCGCCCCGGGGGCTTTCTCACCGCTTTACCCGATCACGATCTGAACGAACGCGGCGCTCAGCGAGGTCAAACCGACCAGCGCGCAGTCGGCGTTGGGGTTGACCTCCCCTACCGCGTCCACGTGGTCGCCTGCCAGCGGCCCGGACGTGAATGTGCCGTTGAGCCCCAGCGGGACGCCGGTTTCGGTCGGGTTGGTGTTGGCCGAGGCGTCGGCCCGGCTGACCTGCCCGGTATTCCAGTGCACGCTGGCCATCGCCTCGATGGTCAGCGCCAGGTTGCAGGGCGAGCCGGGCAGCGAGGTCACGGTGCCGCGCGCGGTGACCGAGGCGTTGTTCAGCTCGGGGTAATTGCCGTTGGGGGACACACAGTTGACCAGGTTGGCCGTGATGTCGGCCATTCCGTCCGGGGTGGTGGCGGTCAGGGCCGGGCTGAAGTTGGCGGCGAAGTTCAGGCTACAGGTCAAATCGCCCGGTGCGGCCTGGGCAGGCGCCGCCCCGGTTACCGCTCCGGCCGTGGCCAGCGCCAGGCCGGACAGGAACGCGAAAATCTTGCGCATCGTAACCACCACCTGTTGTGGTTTGGGCTATTTGGGCTTATCAGTGTAGATCCGGCACCGGACATCTCCCTTCATTGGTTGCTGATCGTGATCTAACCCTGATCCGTGCTCCACCTTCCACATATCCCGTTCAACACGGCACTACCCCACAACTGGCCCTTTAAGGGCGTGTCTCATGTGGCTACTTTGCGGAGTTTCTTGTAGCAGGTCAGCGCTGCACCGAGGGTGAGGAAGGCGCAGAAGTGGTTGGCGTAGCGCTCGTATCGGATGCTCAGCCGGTGGTAGCCGAAGAGCCATGCCATCGATCTTTCGATCACCCATCGGTGTTTGCCGAGCTTCGTGCTGGATTCGATGCCTTTGCGGGCGATGCGCACGGCGATGCCCTGGTCGCGGCCCCGGGCGCGTAGGTCGACAATGGATGATTGCGCGATCGGCTTCTCGTTCATTGAATTGCTGATTTCTAGCCGCTGTCAGGTTGAGAACCATCGGTGTGACCGGCTCTACGGCCCGACACCGGAAAGTGGCAAGAAGTCGTCATCGCCAGCCAGCCGATCGACTGGGGGATGGTCCTCCAGTAGTGTCGTGTCCGGCTTCGATTCGACCTAGCCGGGTAGGGGCAGGTCGTGGGCGCCGGTGTGGGTCGTGCCTGTGGTTGGCGTACCGGGATGCGTCCCCGGTCGTGCGGGTTGGTAGAACCTGACTAGGACGATCGGTTGGGGGCATGAGATGACAGAGCGGTTCGGTGCGCTGCTCCTGGAGTTTCGCAGGCAGGCTGGGTTGACCCAGGACGAGCTGGCCGCGCGGTCGGAGATCGCGGTGCGCACCATTCGGCGGTTCGAGACTGGGGCGCACACCAACCCGCAGTTGAGCACCGTGCGTCGGCTGGCCGCCGCGCTTGATTTGTGCACCTCGGACCAGGCGCGACTGCTGGCCACGGCCGGTAAGTTCGGGGCGCGGGTCGATGAGTCGGACACAGTGGACTCGTCGACGGCGGGTGGTGGGGCCGCGCGGCATCTGACGGCGAACGAGCGGGAGTTGCTTGAAGCGGCCAATGAGCTCGCCGACGTGGTGCGGGCGCGGTGGCAGCAGGAGGAAATCCGGCGTCGGATTCACGATCCCGGGCCGTTGCCGGTGCGCTGGCGCTCGGCGGGCGCCGAGCTGACCGACGGTGACGCGCCGACCGATCTCGGGGGAACGCTCGACCAGATCGTGTCCCGCTACCGGCGTGTTCCGTCCGGCAGGCTTGTCGTGCTCGGCAAGGCGGGCGCGGGCAAGAGCATGCTCGCCGTCCGGCTCGTCCTCGACCTGCTCGACCCGTCCACCGCGGCGGGCGCGGTCCCGGTGGTCATCGGCATCAGCTCGTGGCATCCGGCCAAGACGTCCTTCCACGAGTGGCTGGCCACGCAGCTGATCCGGCACTACCCCGGCCTCGCCAAACCGAGCCGCAGCGGCTCCACGCTCGCCGCCCGGCTGATCGAGAGCGGCCGGATCCTCCCGGTGCTCGACGGGTTTGACGAGATCGCCGACGGGCTGCACCAGCCCGCGCTGGCCGCCCTCAACCAGATCACCCTGCCGCTGGTGCTGACCAGCAGACCGGACGAGTACCGGGACGCGGTCGCCGCCACCCGGGTGCTGCGCGGCGCCGCCGCCGTCGAGTTGGCCGACCTCACCGTCGCCGACCTCGCCGACTACCTGCCGCGCACCGCGCGCAAGGCCGCCAGCGACGTGGTGACCACATGGGACCCGGTGCTGCGCGGGCTGGCCGATCAGCCCGACAGCCCGCTGGCCGCCGCGCTCACCACCCCGCTCATGGTCGGCCTCGCCCGGGCCATCTACAGCGACACCGCGGACCGCGACCCGGCCGAACTGCTTGACACCGAACAATTTCCCACCGCGGAAAGCATTTCCGACCATCTGCTGACGAGCTTCGTGCACACCGCCTACCAGAGCCAACCGCTCGATCGAACCGTGGGCCTGGACCAACGCTGGTCGGTCGAGCAGGCCACCCGCTGGCTCCGGTTCCTCGCCACGCACCTGACCAAGCGGCACACCACGGACTTCGCCTGGTGGGAGTCCGGCACCGCGCTGAGCCGAGGGCCGCGAACCCTGGTGCTCGCCCTGTGCGCGGGTGTCACGGCCACCCTGGTCGACTGGCTGGTGGAAGGCGCCGCGAGCGCGTTCGGGGTGCGGATCGGGACCAGTCCGTGGTTCGTCTCCGGTCTGCTGGTCGGTTTCCTCGCCGCGGTGTTCATGGTGCTCGGCTACCGGCTGATCATCGGCCGTGGGGTGCCGTCGCCGCTGTACTTGCGGATCAGCGTGCGCGGCGGCGGCTGGCGGCCGAGCGCGACGACGAAAACCCGGCTGCGGCACGGCGTCCTCTGCGGGCTCGTGTTCGGCGTCTGCCTTGGCACGGCGCACAACCTGCTCGCGCTGGTCACGTCCCGGTCCGCGGCCGCGCTCGTGGTCTGGACCGTCGACGCGATCATGTTCGGGCTCGTCTACGCGCCTGCGGGCGCGCTCATGTTCTGGATACTCAGCATGATCGAGGCCCCGGTCGACCTGGCCTCAGCGGGCAGGCCAGCCGACCTGATCCGCGCCAACCGCACGGTCCTGGTCGGCCCGGCGCTCGTGCTCGTGCCGCTGTTCGCCGGGTTCATCGTGGCCACCGCCGAGGTGTTGGACGCGCTCGGCGCCGGTCGGCCGTTCGGGCTCGAACTCGACTGGACACCGTCGCTCGTCATCGCCGCGGGCCTGATCAGCGCGATCAGCGGCGCGGCCGGTTATGTGCTCGGCATGACCCCGTGGGGGCACTGGCTGGTGTTCGCCCGGATCTGGCTGCCGCTGACCGGGCGGCTGCCCTGGCCGGTGGTCGCGTTCCTTGAGGACGCCTGCAAACGCGGCGTGCTCCGCCAAGCGGGCCCGTACTACCAGTTCCGACACGCTCGCCTGCAAGCCCACCTCGCGGCCGGTGACGCCTGAGCGGCCGTCAACTCGTGGCCATCTCGGAGAGCGCCGCGCCGAACCGCTGCCGCGCCTCGTCGTCGGTCACCGCCACCCGATCCGCGCTGGACAGCAGGCTTTCCGCGGTCTGCTTGCTCTGGTCGATCAGGCCTAGCAACTCCTGCCGCCACGTCTCGCCGCACATCTTCAGCGCTTGCGCGGTCCGCCAGCCGGGATGCCCGCCCACCGCGGTCCCGGTGCTGGCGAACAGGCTGTCGACGGTGTTCTTCGACGCGTCCGCGTCCGTCCTGATCCGGTCGCCGATCTGCCGCACCGCTTCCGGGGTCATGGTGATGAAGTCGCCTTGTGGCGCCATTGGCTTGTCTCCTGATCCTCGTCGTCGGCTGGCTAGGCCCAGTCCGGATGCGGCCGGACGATGATCGGGGTGTCCGACCCGCCCGCGATGTCGTTGTGCGGCACCCGATCGTTCAGGCCAAGGCTCGACAGGCTCGGTGTGTGCTGGGTGTAGACGACCTCGCCATCGGGCATGACCGCGGTGACGACGGCCGCGTGGTGAATGCTTTCCTTGTCCTTGAAGTAGACGATGTCGCCCGGTTTCGCCTGCTCCGCCGAAACGGTTTCGCCGCCGTGCCTGAGCATGTAGTCGTGGTGGTTCTGCGCGGCCGCCCACGGCTCGGAGTGGTCTTTGTTGTTGGGCAGATAAGGCCGGTCGCCGGACTCTCCCCGGTTCGTGTACCAGTCGTCGGGGTTTTTCCAGCCCTGGCCGTCGCCTTCCTCCGGCAGGCCGCCGCCGTCGCGCATCGCGTGCGAGACAAAGTTCGTGCAGTTGGACATGCCGGGAACGTCCTTGTGGGTCGTGTCACCGTGCTCGGCCACCCAGCGAAGCATTTCCACCCGGTTCAAGCCGTCGTTCCCGATAAGCTCCTGCCGCACGCTGTCCGGAATCCCCGCCATGTCGTGCAGTTCGACGGGAGCCGCCTTCATGTACTGGTCCCGCTGCTCCTTCGTCAGCGAATTCCACCACGCCGCCTGCTCCTGCGGATCGGCGTCCACCGGCATCGTCTCTTTGATCATCTCCAGGGTGCTGGCGGTCGCCTCCCGCACCGACCCGTTGAGCACCACTTCCCGGAGTTGCTCCTGTGTGAGCACCTGGGTGATGCCCGCCGGTTCGGCGAGCCTGGCCAGGCTCGCCGCGGCCTCTTCATCGATTCGGTCGGCGTCGCGCCGCGCGTGCTCGATCAGCGCCGCGCACTCCCGCGCCCGCTCGGCCAACCGCTGGTCTTCCGTGCCCGCGGGCACGGTGACCTGTCCGTCCGCGTCGACCGTCAGCCCTGACCTGACCGCGAAGTCGACCGCGGAGTCGAGATTGCGCTTGCACAGGGCGATGGCGTCGGCGAAGCCGTCCAAAGTGGACAGCACGCCGCGCAGGGACATGCCCGCGGCCTGGAAGTCCTGGGCGACCTTGCGGATGGTCTGCCGCGCCTTTTCGCCGACCTCGTCGGCCCAGTTGTCGGCGAGGGCTTTCCCGTCACGTTCGTAAAGGTGCTCCGCGGCGGCTTCGGACTCCTTGGCCAGCTTGAGCCAGTCGTCGGCCGCGGCCGCGAACAACCGGGGATCGAAGTCATTCAGTTGCTGGTAGGTGGTCATGGGGCCTGCTCTCCCGGTCGCGCGTCCGCCCGCTGCGACTGCCTCGCGCCGATGACGCCGGAGGCGGCGATGCCGTTGTGATCGTCGGCGGCGAACGCGTCGTCGGCGGCGATCGGGTAGCGGGACTCGTGCTCGGTGTCCTCGGCGCCCTCCCCCCGCGCGCCCGCGCCCATGCCCATCGGCCCGGCCTGCCCACCGGTTCGCGGTGCGTCGGCCGCGGTGGCGCCGATGACTTGTTTGGTCGCGGTCGTCTCGTGCGGTCCGGCCGTGAAGAGGGACCTGTCCGGTTCCAGGCGACTGGTCGCCCGGACGCTCGACGGGCCGCTGTTCGGCGCCGTGCCCGCGACCGGGGCCGCGCCGCCGAACGGAACCGCGCCCGCGGCGCCGGTCGACAGGCTGGGCGCGGACGGGGTGGCACCCGTCGAGCTTGGCGTGCTCAGTGGGGACGCCAGGGCGCCGGTCCGCGCGCCGGTCTGGAGTGCCGCGGCCTGGTTGGTGTCACTGGTCCGGTTCGCGGCGGTGCCAAGGGCCGCGGCCGTGCCGGGCGTCACCGGGTTGGCCCCCGTCGAGTCCGCATCGCCCGCCGCCGCCGGACTGGCTCCGGTCAACGCGGCGGCGTTCGTGGTCGTCGGGGTGCTCGTCGGCAGGCCGTGCTGGGTGGCCGTCTTCTCGCTGTGCTCAAGGTTTTTCGTCGGCGTGCCCTTGGTCGCCGAGGTGTCGCCGCCCTCGGCCAGCTTGGCCAACTTCTGCAGGAGTTCGGTGACCGCTTGCACGATGGTCAGCACCATGGTGACCAGCTTCATCAGGTTCATGGAGTTGGCCAGCAGGTTCGCCATGACGCCCGCGATCCGTTCGCCCGCCTTGGTGGCGATGCCCACGCACGCCGCGATCGCCTCGCCGATGCTCATGCCCATGGTCAAGGGGGCGCGGGCGATGCCGCTTGCCATCACCGGAATCATCTCGCTGACCGCCGTGCCGATTATCCCGGTGATCTCGGTGAGCGCCTTGACCACTTCCTCGCCCGCGCCGACGATCGCGCTGGAGATCGTCTTGGCGGCCTCGGCGACGGCGGTGATGCCGTCGGCGAACTGGGCGCTGGTGATCCGGTGCTTGTCCGCGGCCTCGCCGGTCCACCCGCTGGTCTCGGTGGTGATGCTCTGGCGGAAGGTGTCGGCAAGCACGCGGGTGTGCTCGGCCGCGGTCGCCATGCCGCGCGCGGGCGTGCTCACCGCGCCCGAGTCGCCGCGGAACTCGTCGAGCGGTTTGGCCAGGAACGACACGTAGGGGGTCAGCATGCCGACGCCCGCGCTGCTGAGGTTCGCCAGCGGGTTGGCCGAGGAGATGAGCGCGCCGAAGTCATCCGGTTTCGGCAGGCCCGCCAGCTCGCCGGTGGACCACTCCCGGTTGAGCACGGAATCGGACAGGGTGGAGATCTCGGCCAGCAACTGGCTGGTTGTCTTGTCGGTGCTCATCCTGGGTACTCCTGGGCGAGGTGGCTGGCGGAGTGCTCGTCGGTGCGCTGGTAGTCCTCCGCGGAGCGGCGGATGGCGAGGCTCATCGTGTCCACCGCGGCGGACACGTCGGCGATCGCGAGGCCGGACTGGCCGACCGCGTCGGACAGTCCGGTGGTGAGGAGCCCGGAGAACGTGCCGAGCGCGTTGTCGGCCATGCGGTCCGGCGCCCGGTCAGACACCCCGGAAAGCTGGTCGGCGATGCTGGCGGTCGTGTTGGCGTGCCAGCGCAACTGGTCGGCGTCGACGTCGAAGCCGTTCATTCCCGCACCTCCGGGTTAGCGAAGTACACGTCATCGTCCATAGTGGACGCAGCGGGCCTGCGAGCGGCGGCGGTCGTGGTGTCCACCCCGCCCGGCAGGTGCGCCTTGACCAGATCCAGCGCCGCGCCCGGCCCGACGAAGTCGGTCATGATCTCGGTGATCTGCCCGGCCGCCGACCGCTGGGCCGCCTTGGCCGTCGCCACGATCAGCTTGGCCAGCGCGTCCGGTTCGAGCGCGCGGGCGTGCGCGGTCAGCCGAAGCCGCTCCAGCGCGCCGCCCACGCCGACCCACGCCTCGACCTCGCCGCGCGGGGCGATGGCGTGCCCGCCCACCTGGCGCAGCCGGGCGTTGGCCCGGACCGCGCCGTCCGCGGCGCCCGCCAACTCCCGCCGGTAGTCGGCCAACCACTGTTCTGCGCTCACCTTGGTTCCTTTCCGGTGTCCGATTCCGCGACACCGCTGGTCAATCGGCGAATGAAGCGGTGAATATCCTTGGGGTGCAACGGGTTCACGCTCACCCACCCGTCCTTGCCTCGGTCGACCCGAACCCGGCCCGCCGGACCGTCCAACCAGGACAGCTCCTCGGTTCGCCCGCCCGCGCCCGCCGCGCCGAGCTGGCCCCGACCGGTCACCGTCGGCAACAGCGCGGCCAGCCGGTCCAGCTCGTCCGGGTCGCCGCCCGCGGCCCTGGTCAGCGCGCGCAGCCGGTCCCGGGCGTCGTCCTCCCGCTCGCCCGCAACCGAGGACGCCGCGCTCACCACCTCGGCGTCCAGCGAGATCGGCGCCACCGCCGCGCCCGCCAGCTCCGGCACGTGCCGGAACAGCTCGTCGGCCAGTTCGTCCTGGTCGACCCGGGTGACCGCGACCTGAGCGGTGTGGTCGCGGGTCAGCGGTCGCCGACACACCAGCGCCACCGACCCGCACCGCAGCGCCAGCACGCCGACCGGGCCGAGGGCTCCCCCGGTCAGCACCAGGTCGACGGTGCGCCGCCGGGCCCGCAGCGCGATCACCAGCTCGGCGGCCAGGCCGGTCGGTCCGGCGTGGTCGGCGAGGCCGCGCGCGGCCAGCGTCGCGCCCGCCATGGCCAGCACCGCGGCGCGTTCGGCCGCCGTGCGGCCGTAGCACGGCACCCGCACCGGATACGGCATCCGCACCCCGGCGTGCGTGGTCAGCAAATCGAGTTCGGCGAGTCCGAAGTGGACTGTTCGGTCCCGGGGGACGCTCGCCGCCGCTTCGATGGTGGCGATCACCGGAGCAGCCCCCCGACCACATCCGTCGCCGTGTCGAGCACCGCGGTCGCCGTGTTCATCGTGGACGCGACCGTCTGGTCGAGATCGAGATAGTCGGCCAGGGTCGAGACCAGCGACCGGTGGTAGTCGCGCAGTTCGATGTCGACCGCGCCGAGCTCGCCGGTGAGCCCGGCCTGACCCGCCGTGGCGCGCAGCCGGTCGGCCAGCGCCAGCGCGGGCGGCGCGGTGCCCAGCAGCGGCGACCGCTGGCCGAGCCGGTCGGCGGAGGCCACCAGATCGCTCATCGCGTCCGCGATCTCCCCCAGCGTTTTGACCAACGCCTTCAATTCTTCGGGCGCGACGGCGTAGCCGCGTCCCGATGCCTGGTCTGGCATGTCGTCTCCCCGTGTTCTCGGCTGGCAGCGCCGCGCCGGTCATTCCCCGATGATCGGTTTGCTGGCCGGTCGCTCGTCGGCGAACAGGCCCTTGTCGACATTCGGCTGTCGCCGCTTGTGCTCTTTGTCCCCGGCCGACACCGTCGTCGGCGGCAGAACGGGCGAGAGCCCCGCGCCGCCCGCGCCCTGCGGCCCTCGGCCAGGCAGTTGCTGCACCGCGGCGCGCGGCGCGAATCCGCCCGCACCGGGCCACTGCCGCCCGCCGCCCCGCCAGGGCCCGCCCGCGTCGGGCGACAACGGGCCCCGGCCTGCCGCGCCACCGGATTCCGGCGCGACGCCGTGGGTCAGCTGGGACCACGGCACGCCGCCACCGCCCCCCGGCACGGCCGGACCGGCCCCGCCCGGCGCGAAGCCCGCCGCGCTCGTCACGCCCGCCAGGTCCGTCGAGTCCGCGCCGCCCGCCGCGGTCCGGACCGGCGGCGCGATCAGCGCGTCGCTGCCGTGCAGGCTCGACTCGTAGCCGCGCATCACCTCCTCGGCGCGCGACCTGCCGGAGCCAGCGAGGAAGTCGGCGTCGAACATGCTGGTCCCGCCGGTGGACACCGCCCCGACCGCGAACACCATGCCGCCGCTCCCGCCCGGGACCCCGCCCGCGCCGCTCGCCGGGATCCCAGGGCCCGCGGTGAACGCCTGCGGCCCGCCCGGAGCGGGCATCGTGTTCCGCGCCAGCGCGAGCGCGTCCGCCGAATCCTGCGCGGCCTGCCGAACCCGGCCCGCCCGCGCGCCGATGGCATCGATCAGCTCGGCCAACTGGTCGATCCGCACGGCCGCCCGCTCGGCGGCCTCCCCCTGCCAACTCGCGGTGAGCGCGTCGCGTTGACCACGCACCGCGTGCGCGTAACCGGCCAACGCCTCGGCGTGCCGACCCCACTCGGCCGCGATCTCGCTGACGTCCCCGACGTCCGCCTGGTCCCACAGCATCCGGTACAGCTCGTCGTGGCTGTAGGCCGCCCAGTTCATCGGCTCGAACGAGGCGCCCTCGGTCGAGCCGCTCCCGCCATCCGGGTTCTCGGTCCCAGCCAACGCGCCCGACAGCGCGGCGACAACAGCCTGCCCGGCGACATCGATCTCCGCCAACACCGCGCTGACGGCATCGGTCATCTCCGCCACCCCAGCGGCGACCGTGTCGGCCATCGCCGCGAACGGGTCGTCGATCATCCCTACGCTCCCCACGAGTTCATCCGAGCCGGTCGCCAGTGATGCTCGGACCGCCGGACCTGCCATCACAAGGCCACTGACCGGCCATCCATGTCCGGCCCCCGTGACCTGCGCGAACGGCGCCGACCGGCCACGCCCGGCCCGGGCTTCTCCCGGCGGGGAGCCAAGACGACGCGCCCGAGCACTTGGTCGCGGTGGCCCAGCCGCGCGGGAACGGGAGGCGGCACACAGCCCAGCACGCGCCCCCGCGTCAAGGGACCGGCCGGTCCGGGCTGGCGCATCCTCTGGAGTAGGGAGACGTCGGCGAGTCGCGCGGCGACGATCTCGTGGTGGCAGCCGCGCTCACGGAGGTTCTAGGTCGTCCCGCTGTCTTTCCACAACTGCTGGAGCTGGTCGCTGTCGCAGACGGCGACCGTCACCGTTCCCCCCTGGTCGCCGCTCCACCACATGGACCCCGAGTTGGACCCCGAGCCAACCTTCAGGCAGTAGCCGGTCTCGACGTTCTGCAGGGTTCGGCCCGCCGCGGTGGTGCTCCCGACGCGCCAGTGCACATATCTGACCCCGCCTGCCTCGTCGCAGGCGCCAAGCCCGACCGCGTCGCCGCTGGCGCCTGGCGCCGACAGGCACTTTCCGCTCGCCCCGTTGACCAGCTCGAAGAAGCCGCCGTCCGAGGGGCGCAACGTCCACCGGTAGGCGTCGCCCGCACCGCACGTTCCCAAAAGGGGATAGGCGGAGCCGTCGCCGACGCACTGACGGGACGAGACGTTCTGCAGGCGCGTGGTCGACCCCGCCGAGAATGGCACGGGCTGAGGATTCACCGGCGGCGGCGCCACGACCGTGGACGGCGGGATCAGCGGGGCCTGCGACCCCTGGAGCCTGGCCTGCTCGGAAACAGGGGCACCCGCGGTCGGGGCTGCGGAGGCCGACGCGGTCGACGGCCCGGGAGCCGACGTCGACGAGACAACCGACGTCGGCGGCAAAGACGAGGTCGGGGAGACGGACGGCGCCGAAGGAGCGGACGACGGTAAAGGCGACGCCCGCTCCCCGGCGGACTGGGGGTGGAAGGAAACCACGACTATTGCGGCCACTAGGAGCAACGTGGCAGACAGCAATTGCGAGCGATGCGCAGGCGAAACCATGACGACACGGCCTGTGTTGTTTCGGACCTGCACCACCTGGCCAGACACCTCACAGGCAACCACCGTATTGTTCCCCGCTGGTTCCGGCGACCGCCCGGCTGGGGCCTCATGGTTGTCCTGGAGCGTCATCAGCTCGATCCTGTCTGGGTATTGAGGAGTGCAAGGCTAGAGCGCGACTCTGTGTCGCCATCGCACGCTCGCGATCAACGCGTCCGTTACGGTACAAGGGATCGTCACCCTGCTCAGCGCCAGGATTGACACCAACCTGCGGCCGCGCGGCGGAGCGCCACCGCACAGCAGAGCGACAGACGAACGTGTGTCGCCCTCAGTTTTCTGTGCCGCGCATGGCCGTTCACAGCGTTCTGTCGCAATAGGGGCCGCGCGTACACCATCGCTGGTTTCTCTTGTACTTCCACCCCCATCGGCGAAATAACGACTCGTGGCGCACTGGAAGTCGACGCGGTCAACCGGGACTTCACAGCGGTGCGGCACAGGAGGCCCCGAGACGGGGTGCGGCGCCGAAGGGACCCCGGGGTGTGGAAAGCTGACCCGGTGAGTCGATCGAATCGGTGACGCTGGGAGAAAGAAGTATGAAGGTGGCGCGCCCCTTGTCCGGTGCTGACGAGCGGCAGGTGCGGCTCACCGCGCAGGATGCCTTCGCCAATCTGCGGGCCGTGCTTGAACTGTGCGCGGCCGGGGGGCTCAAGTGCAGCGACAAGACCAGCCGTCCGTCCGCCGCGACCATTCGCGCTGTTCACGCGCAGCTGGCGCAGGGTGACTTCTACGCCGACGAACCCATCGCGGCGTTCGCGTGGCCGCTGCTGCTTCAGGCCGGTGGCCTCGCCACGCTGGAGGGCACCCGACTCCGGTTGACGCCGAAGGGGCGCGCCGCGCTGGGGAAGCCGCCAGCGGAGATCATTCGGGGGCTGTGGCGGCGCTGGCTCACCCATGCGGTGATTGACGAGTTCAGCCGGATCGAGGAGATCAAGGGGCAGCGCAACCGCAACGTCCTCACCGCCGCGAAGACCCGCCGACAGAAGGTCGCGGCGGCGCTGGCCGCCTGCCCGCCGGACGAGTGGCTCGACGTGGACGCGCTGTTCAGCACCATGCGGCGCGAGAACATGAGCCCCACGGTCGCGCGCACCGAGATGGCGCTGTGGAAGCTCTACCTGATCGACCCCGAGTACGGCAGCCTCGGCTACGACGGCTTCCACGACTGGGAACTCCTCGAAGGCCGCTACACCCTGGCCGTGCTGTTCGAGTACGCGGGCACCCTAGGACTGATCGACCTCGACTATGTCCACCCCGACGGCGCGCGCGACGACTTCCACGGCAACTGGGGCGGCGACGACCTCGACGCGCTGAGCCGCTACGACGGACTGCGGGCGATCCGGCTCACCGCGCTGGGCGCCTACGCCCTCGGGCTCAGCGACACCTACCAACCACCCAGGGCGGGCGGCGCGGAGACCCGGCCGCTGAAAGTGCTGTCCAACCTCGACATCGTCGCCGCAGGAGACATCGACGCCGCCGACCGGCTCGTCCTGTCCGCCTACGCGAAGCAGACCGCCGACCACGTCTGGACGGTGTCAGCGGCCAGTCTGCTCGCCGCGCTCGACACCGGCCGCGACCTCGATGAGTTCGTCGGCTTTCTCACCGAGCGCACCGAACATGATCTGCCGGACGTCTTGCGCACCCTGATCGAGGATGTCCGCAGGCGAAGCGGGCAGCTCACCGACCTCGGCCACGTCCGCGTGATCGAATGCGCCGACGCCGCACTCGCCGCGCTGATCGCCCGCGACCGCGCCCTTCGCGCGCTGTGTCGGCCGATCGGCGACCGCCACGTCGCCGTCCGGCCCGATCAGGAGCCGAAGTTCCGCAAGGCCCTGCTCAAGCTCGGCTACGTCATCCCCGGTCACCCCGCGACCTGACCAGCCCACAAGCGCGCTCGGAGAGCGGTATCAGCGCGGCGGCATGATGCCCTAGCGGTGGGTCGGTGGAAAGCACGGCCGTGTGTCGTCCCGCCGGCGGGACGACGGTGCTCGAATGAGGTGATCCGCGGGGCTGTGGGCCGCTTGGATCAGGGAGTGCGGTGGTCTTCCTGTGACAGGGCGTGGTTGGCGGCCTGGTTGAGGGTCAGGACCATCCACGCCGCAAGGTCGACCTGTGCCTGGGCAGCGGCTTGACGCCAGCTGTCGAGGCTGTCGTCGTTCACGGTGATTTTGGGGATGGGGACGCCGATTCGGGGCGGCTTTTTCTGCTTGCTGTCTCTGATCGCCTGGCGGAGTTGGTTGCGGGACCAGCCGGTGCGCTCCGCGATGTCCAGCCATTTGTCCTGATCCTCGGTGGGCAGAGCGGCTACTTCCGCGTGATGCTGGAAGCTGAGGCCCGGGCGCCTGCGGGGGACGGCGATACGCCTGGCGACCCACGCGTAGTTCCGCAGGGTCTGGTAGTCGAGGCCGACCGCGTCCACCGCCTTTCGGTACCGGTTGTCGTATTTGCTCTGTCCGAAGACGAGCCAGTCGCCCAGGAACCAGGACGCGGAATTGGCCAGACGCGAGACCTGGCGCCCCGCCCGTTCCCATGCCTCATAGGACACGTCCGCGGGAAAGATCAGCCCGGCCGAGGTGGTCAGGATCTTTCCGCGCCGGTTGGGCGGCGCCACCGCGGGCGCGCGGGAAAGATCCTCGTCGGTCCGGTGTCGATGAGAGGGTCCCACCTGTGTCTTGTTCACTGGTCCTCGCCAATCACGTCGTCGCCCGGGCTCCCGAGACGACGCTGTCTCGGGAGCCCGATCGCCCCCCTAGTCGCGCCGTTCTCGGCACTCGTGGTGCGGAGCCATGGGGATGGCCTGCCGGTCGGCGCGACTCGGTGTCCCCTAGCGGGGACGGTTGTCAGCCTTGTCGATCATGGTGACGGGACGCACCCGGTGAAGTCCGCAATGGTGCGATCGGGGGGTCCGATGTCCCCTAGGCTGGACCGGTCACCTCCTGGGAGGTGGCGGAGGAATCAAGGGGGCAGCAGGGGGATGCGGTGGCGAGGGAACGGCCGCGAGCAGTGCTTCCGGCGTCGGTCGGCGACCTGGTCGGGCGCGACGGCCTGATCTCGGAAGCCGCGGACCTGTTGGACAACGCTCACCGCATGGTCACGCTCGCCGGGCCGGGCGGTGTGGGGAAAACGGTGCTCGCCCTCGAAGTCGCTCGACACTGCCGGGATCGCCGGGGGCGGCAGGCGGGGAAAGAACAGGCCGACGACTGGGTCGCGCTCGCCAATCTGGCGGACATCACCCGTCCCGACGAGTTGCACCGTGAAGTGATCCGGGCCATGGGGATCACCGATCAGTCCAGCGAAGACCCGCTCGACGTGCTCGCCCAACACCTGCGGGACGTGGAGAAACTGCTGGTGCTGGACAACTGCGAGCACCTGTGGGAACCGGTCGGCGACCTGTGCTCGATGCTGCTCGGCGAAGCGCCCGGCGTGCGAATTCTGGCCACCAGCAGGCAATACCTCGGAATCGCGGGCGAGCACGCCATCCTCGTGCCGCCGCTGTCGCTCGCCGCGCCGAATCCCGGCGGCGGGCCTGAAGAAGGGCGATCCGACGCGATGCGGCTGCTGCTCAAACGGGCGGCGGCGGCCGGGCGGCCGATCATCGAAGCCGACGACTGGAACGCGCTGACCACACTGGTCGAGTGGTCCAGCGGACTTCCCCTCGTCCTGGAGTTGATCGCGGTCCGGCTCGGCGGCGGGATGACCCCGGCTGAGATCCTCGAACGCCTCGACGGCGGTCGGCTGCTGGCCGCTCGCGCGCGTCGCCTGCAACCGCACCACCGCACGCTGGAACAGACGCTCAACTGGTCGTATGGGCTGTGCTCGCCCAAGCAGCAGCGGCTGTTCGCGCGGATCTCGGTGTTCGCGGGCGGGTTCTCCCTGGCCACCGCGGAGAAAGTGTGCTCGGGAAACGGCATCGAGGAACACGAGGTCGTCGACCTGCTGGCCGACCTGGTGGAGCAGTCGCTGGTCATGGCCGACCCGCACGGCCGGTACCACCAGCTGCAACCGGTGCGCGACTACGGACGCCGCCGTCTCCAGTCTCTCGGCGAGGACGAGCACGTCCGTGACGCGCACTGCGTGTTCTTCCGCGACCTGGCGGCCGAACTCGCCAGAACCTGGTACGGCCCACGGGAAGTGGCCACCCTGCGGCACGCGCACGACGAGATTCCCAACTTCCGCGCGGCCCTGCACCACTGCGCCACGACCCCGGGCCGGGCCGAGACCGGGCTGGCCATGGCGCACGACCTGGCTCGCTTGCGGGTGCAGTTCTTCTTCGCGCTGCTGGGCGAGTTCTGCACGTGGCTGCGGTTGCTGCTGGACCTGGCCCCGGTCCGGCCGACGCCCGAGCGGATCGGCGGGTCGGCTCTGCTCGGCTGGATCAAGCTGTGCCAGGGCAGCTCCGACGAGGCCGCGGTGCTTCTGCGGCACTGCCACGACCTCGTGCGCCTGCTCGACCACGAGCAGGCTCCCGCAGCGGTGGTGTTCCTGGAAGGCGCGTACCTGCTGATGGCCGAAGGCGACCCGAAGTGCCTTCCCCCGCTGCGCCGCGCGGTCGACCTCACCGGCGAGATGGGCGCGGCGTGCCGTGGCGACCGCGGGAACTTCATGTTGATTTGGGCATTGGCGGCCGGGTTCTACGGCGACGAGGACACCGCGGTCACCGCGGCCGAGGAGTGCCTGGCCGACGCCATGGCCGCGGAAGCGGAGTGGGCGATCGGTTGGGCGCTGTGGGCGCGCGGGCTCGCGCCGCTGCGGCACGGCGCACCCGACGAGGCGATGGCCTGGTTCCGGCGCGGCCTCGAAATCCAGATTCGGCTGGGCGAGCGCTGGGGCAGCACCTGGGCGTCGGAGGCGATCGCCTGGGCGCTGGCCGCCAGCGCGGAAAAAGCGGCGGCTCACCAGCGGACTCCGGTCGCCGCGCCCGCCATGGAAGCCGCCGCCGAACTGCTGGGCGGGGCGGTGGCCATGCAGGAGGCCGCAGGCGTCGTGATCTCCGGCTTGGCGCCGTTCGGACGCGAACGGCGCCGGGCCCGCGACACCATCGTCGCCCGGCTGGGCGAGAGCCGGTACCGGGACGCCTACGAGCGCGGCACCACCGCCCCCAGCCGCGAAGCGGTGTACGCGCTCGCGCTCGCCCAGCGGTCGACCCGGTCCGCGCGCGGGAAGCCCGCCGCCGACACCGTGGTCCTCGCCGACCTGTCGCCGCGGCAACGCGAGATCGCCCTGCTGGTCGCGCAGGGCGAGACCAACCACGCGATCGCCCGGAAGCTGCACCTGTCGGTGTCGACCGTCGAGAACCACCTGACCGCGATCTTCGCCAAAACCGCGGTGGGCAACCGGGTGGGACTGGCCGCCTGGGTGGGAGCGCAGCCAGCCCCGCCGCGGTCGCCGCTTATTCCCCGACCGGCCAGTGAACCGGGAGTGCAGCAACGCCCCGGATCACGCCGAACGTCCTGACCGGCTCGAAACCAGGCGCCAGGGCGAATCCCGGGATGGCCGAGAGCAGTTCCTCGAAGACCACCCGCAACTGCAACCGCGCCAGGTGCATGCCCAGGCACCGGTGCGCGCCCGCGCCCCAGCCCAGGTGCGGCACCCGACCCCGGTCGACGCAGAACCGCTCCCCGTCCGGGAAACGCGTGTCGTCGCGGTTCGCGCTGCCCCACAGCAACAGCAGCCGATCCCCCGGCGTGAGCGGCACCCCGGCCAACTCGACATCCTTACGGACCGTGCGGCCGGTGGCCGCGACCGCGGACTCGTGTCGCGTGGTCTCCTCGATCAGCGCCGGGATCAGCGCGCGGTCCGCGAGCACCCGCCGCTGCAGATCGCTGTCGGTGGCCAGGACCAGCGCGGCGTTGGCGATGGTGTCGGTCGTGGTCAAGTGGCCCGCGGCCACCATGAGGAACGCGTGCTTGAGCAACTCGTCATCGCTGGCCGGTTCCCCGTTCACCATGGTGTTCACGACCGCGGTCAGCACGTTGTCCGCCTCCGGCCGCCCACGCCGGGACCGCACCTGCGCCAACAGGAAATCGGCGAACCGCTCACCGGTGCGCAAAGCCTCCTCCGCCGATGTCGACGCCACCAGCGACCGCGCCAGGTCGCTGAACTCCTGGCGGCGCTCCTCCGGCACACCCAGCAACTTCCCCGTCACCATCGGCGGAATCCGGGTCGCGAACTCCGCCACCAAGTCGGCGCTCCCGCGCGAAGCGAACCGCCCCAACACCTCCCGGCACAACGACCTGATGTACGGCTCGTACGCCGCGACCGCCTGCGGAGTGAAAAACGGCTGCATCGCCCGCCGCCACACCGTGTGGTCGGGCCGGTCGGTCTCGAACAGCGGCGCGTTCACCTTCTCCAGAGCGGGCAGCACCATTGTCGCCCCCAGGCCGTCCACCGCCGAACTGAACGCGTCGTCCCGCTTGGCCACCTGGTCGACCTCATCCCACCGGCTGACCACATAAAACCCGCCATACCGCTCGCTGCGCGCCACCGGACACCGCTGCCGCAGTTCTCCGGTGAAATCGTGAATGTCACCGGCAACCGCCGGATCTTGGTGGTCGAACCCGGACACTCGCTCCGCGAAACCATTAGCCGTATCCAGCACAGCCACGTAACCCCTCAGTCAACTGGCATGTCACAACCCACTGAGGACCAAAGCAGAACCGCGGCCGTCCTGTCATCCAAGAGCTACGCGGACATCGTCACCTGCCAGCACTTTGGCACGTATTCTTGCCGAACAAGCCCATGATCACTAGGATCTGCGGACCTCTTGACGAGAGCCCCTACCTGTTGTGCTCGACGATGATTTGGTGGGGCTGGAACTTCCCGTGGAGGGTGGACGACTCGCCTGACGGGCACCGCCTCGACAACTACTGCCGCGTCAAGCGATGTCGGAAAGGTAGCCTGACTATGAATTGAAAATTGGCGGCGATGCAACGTTTGAGGTTACATTGGCGAAAGACCTGCGAGGAGAGCATGGGTTCGCTCGTGAACCTATGCTCTCCAACATGGTCGTGTCCGCTCTTTCCATGCGTACGTCCCGTGTGCTCATCCACAGATGGGTGCCACTAACCAAGATCAATCAACGAGTCGAAGCGAGTACCTCACGCTGCACGTTGACGGTGAAACGCTTGGTGCGAACCATGTCGCCGGGGGAAACACCGTGGCCGCGCTCGACGTTGATGGCACGTTGCAGGGCGCTCAACAGTGAGAGAACCAAACGTTCCGACTTGTTGCCGTCCCAGACCGTGTCGAGGACGGGGGCACAGACGCGCTCGGAACTACGTGGATTGTGCGCAACCGTCTCCGCGCCCAGTAGTCGTAACTTGATGGCCGCGAGGAGGTGATAGCGATAGGGGGCGTAATCCTTCGAGATGCGCCCGTTGCGCAGCAGCCACTCCAATCGGTACAGCGCGCTGGCGGCCGTGAAGTAGAAGACTGGTTGATGGTTTTCCGCGAAGAGGACTCGCTCGTTCACCGTCGGCAGTGAACGAGAGCGTGTGACCCGAGCCGGTTCATTGAGGAACATAGCCAAGTATGCCCTGCTGAGTTGGGCACGGGTGATGACGCGGGTTTTGACCACCTCCCGCCGATCGGCGTACTGCCTGACTCGCCGCTCGTAATACAAGCGGCGGTCCTCGTTCCCTTGATAGTGGAAATAATCCTCCAGCAGGTGGTGAAAGCGATCACGGACCGCGAGATCCTCCTCCTTGATCTGGGTCTGCCGGTTAGTGGCCCCGACGATCCCATTGATGACGTCATCATCTTCCGAGTGCACGATGCGAACGCTGACCTGGACATCGTCGGAGAGTTTATCGCGGAGGTCGAATAAGACGTGACACGTCTGACATCCGTTGACGATTTGGAAGTCACGCAGGGAGACCATATCGCCAACGACGTGCATCGAGCGCGCGACGACGGTTATTCCATTGTTCAGAACGGCGAATCGCTCCTGACGTTCCTCGTCGTTCAGCGTCTTGGCGATCTCCCTGTTGACCACGTTGTCGCCGCCGAGGTAGTCCCGGACATTGCCGTGGAAAAGCGTCTTACGCAACCTGTTCGTATCGTCCGTGAGGATGTTGCCGACGAGATCGCGGGCGGACAACAGACCGAGGTATGCCTGCACGACGCCGGGGACCGGCGGCAAAGTCACCTTGCGCGGCATACGGATGTCAACACCCAATTTCGTCGAGGCACGCTGGTAGAGAGTCCGCAGTTCGTCCCGGGTTACGCAACGGAACGTGACTGGCTCGAAACGTCCCAAACTCGCCAATTGCCTACGGGCAGACTCCGCTTTGGCCGCGACAAGATTCGCCACTCGCTCGCCCGTCGTCACGTAATAGACGTGCAACTCCGGTAGGGAGCCGTTGAGCTTGCCGATGTTGCGCCACACGACATCGAGGCAGGAACGCAGGTTCTCGATGTCGGCGGACGCCGCGTAGGACATAGCCTCGGGTTCGGTAACCTGCCGGAGATTGTCGAGCAGGTCGGCGATCACCCTGGTCTCGAACCCCGAGCTAGTCTTGGCCTGAATCAGAACGATCTGCACTGCGATGGTGGCCCAGTTGCCGATCGCCGTGGCGACCTCGTCCGCATCGATCATAAGGTTGCCGTTGACTAGGACGCCCAATGCGTCGATCCCCAGGTCGTTGCCACCACCGGTACGGAACGCGTCAGGTTGAAAGTCCTCCCGGTAATAGGAGTTCAGCACGCAGTAGGCGGCGAACGCCTCGAACGCCTCCTCGCTACTCAGGTCGGCGAGAGCGAAGTCCCGCTGGAACTCCTCGACCAGGCCGTTGATAATCCGATCCACGACCACTCCTGTCTTGGCGTTAGGTCACGCGAGCGCGATCGAGTACTTCCTCCTCGGTCAGCGCGCTGGGCGGGTGGTGACTCAGGCACATTGGTGAGTGCACCTTGCGGAACGGCATCCCCTCTGACACCGCGTAGAACTGACCTGTCCGCAACCGGGAAATGTCCAAGACGCTACTGGACTTGGCCGACGCCATCTCCCGCACGGCCGCCACCTGGACCGGACTGTTGATGTAGCCGAAGTACTGGGTGGCCGCGTTGCCCACGATCTGATTGTGGATGCCCTTGGGCGCCTGTGTCGCGAACACAAGGCCGAGTCCGTATTTGCGTGCCTGGGACACCAAGGCGAGAGTGCTCATGGTGCAGACCGTCATGTGGGTGGCGGGTGCCAGGGTTTGCGCCTCGTCCATGATGAACAGCCCGCCGAGGGGGCGGTCGCCCGCGGGGTTCGCCTTGATCCAGGCGAACAGCGCCATCTGGAGTTGGTTGACGAATCCCAGCCGCTGGTCGTCGGTGCGCAGCCCGATCATGCTGATCACCGACACCCTGGCTCGTTTGCCTGGTGGTGGGCGCAGCAGTTCGCCCGGGTCCAGGGGCGTGCCCGATCCGCCGAATAGTGGATCGTTGATCATCGCGGCGATCAAGGTCTGCGCCATCTCAGCCGCCATGGACTTGGCATTGGCCAGCGGCGTCGCGTCCTCGGGCAGGTCGGCCAGGTGGTCCAGGAACTCCCGCAAACCGCGTCCGCCGTCTGACGCGAACGACATCAACGCCTCTCGCAGAACCGCCCTGGACCGTTCATTCCGTGCCGTTGGCCCGTCCGCCCTCGCCCTCGGCGCCAGCGCGGCCACAGCGACATCGAGCGCGAGCGCGAACTCGTCGGGATCGGTCGCCGCCTCCGCGAGATCTGGAAGTGGCTGGAAGGTCAGTGGGCGTCCTGCTTCGCGTCGCGGCGTCCACACCACGACATCCGTGTTTCGCAGGTACTCGTCGGCCAGGTCGGAATCCCCCGGCCGCCACCCTTCGGGAGTGGTTGGCCATGGATCCCCCAAGCGAGCCAGATCGTTGTTGGCGTCCAGCACGATCGCCGACACGCCCTGGATGGCGCACTCCTCGATAATGCGCCGAATGAGCACCGTCT
Source organism: Actinokineospora sp. NPDC051303 (assembly GCF_055586285.1). Classification (NCBI taxonomy): domain Bacteria; kingdom Bacillati; phylum Actinomycetota; class Actinomycetes; order Pseudonocardiales; family Pseudonocardiaceae; genus Actinokineospora; species Actinokineospora sp. NPDC051303. Next base: position 65,745 of record NZ_JBVJIN010000024.1, on the reverse strand, counting down.
TACCCGAGCCGGAGCCCGCGAAGATCGCGGTGTGCTTGCGCAGGGATGCCAGCGGGACGTACAGGGACTCGCCTGTGTCGGAACGTCTGCCCAGTGACAGCGAGTCCGGAGGCGCCGGGGGGCGCTCGGTGTCCGGGTCGTCGATGGGCCATGGATCGATACTGGTGTCGGTAGGCTCGGGCGGTGGTTGGGGTTCAACGTCGGCTATGCGGTCCGGGGGACCACCGAAGACGGTGCGAAACAGCTTGGTGCTGCTCGCAGGCTGATGCGTCCGCAGCCAATCGTCCAGGTCCTCGTGTGGCCTGCGGATCAACTGTTCGAGCGCGGCGAAGACGCGAAGATCCTCGTGGTCGACCTCCTCGATAACAACACCTCCGGCCAGCTGAAAGGCGTCAAGAATGCGCTTCGTCACCTTCGTGGTCATCGACAGCGAGCCGGTACGCAGCAGGTAGGCCCGAACGTTCGCGTCACTGTCGAGCTCGGACATCTCATGAAAACGCATGATCCTGTTTTGTCCAGCTTTGGCATTGGCCGTGGCCACACCGCGAAAGGCCCAGTGCGCGCGTCCTCGGCCGTCCTCAGTGGGCATGTGGATCCGGGCGTGCATCCCAGGGTTGGGCGAACGCTGCAGCTCAATCTCGTACTCGTTTTTGGTGAGTCCACGCTCGTGGGCGAAGCAGGTCAAAGCGGCGGCCAAGAGTTCGGTCATCCGAACATCTTCACGATCTTTGTCGATGGCGCCGGCGATGTCGGCCTTCTCCAATGCGGTCGAGAAGAGTCGGTCCACGCCCGACAGCTCAGTCCGGGAATCGCGAACCGCAGGAACGGTTGGGATGACGATGACATCATCCAACGATGTCAACTCGATCAAAACGCCTGACTCCGAACAGGCCCTCGCGTGGTCCTCGACGCGTTTGAACAACTCGCGGGGAGTATAGTGGGCTGCCTGGGCGAATGCCTCGGGACGGATGGGCCAAGTCCGGTAGGGCGGTGTGAAGCCGATCTTGGCGTGTTGCTCGCGAAACCTAGCCGCCACGAGTTCCTCGGCTATCGTTGCCGTCGATACGTTTCGCAGTTGCAGCGCCGGGTGGAACCGGTCGGAGGCGGCGCGGTGCGACATCTCTTTGATCGCATTCCAGACCGGTGTCTGACAGGCAACGACCAAAAGGGTACGCAGCACGGTCTCGCGCACCTGCATCAGGCTGACACCGAACTGGTCCACCAAGTCCGAGGTGGGCATATCGACCGGGGTCCTACGACTGCCCAGATCGGCCTCGGAGATGAGAGTGTCGATTTGATCGATGGCCACCACGCTGGGGCCGGTCATCGCCAATAGTGCGGACAGACCCCCGACGATCTCGTGCGGCGTCTTGGGGTCGGGGTGGATACCCCATTCCACGCGCTCGCCCTGCGTCGACTCGCTGCCGGAAATGAGGTACGCCTGCCCGATCTCGCGGACGGCGGGATCGGTCGCCGTGAGCATGATCAGTGCCCGTGCGACGTGCCGAGCGGCGTGACCGTGGACAGGACTGGCCTCGCGCAGCGCGACCACCACGGTGTCCAAGGTCTCCTTGGTGACTGGAGCCTTGCCGATCACCTCGTAACGCACGGAGTCAGACAAGGTGATTCGTTCGGCAAGGCGATGGAGCAGGGCGGTGAGTTGGCTTTCACCGTTGGGACCGTTCTGGGACAGACCGTCGACCATCGAGTTCACGACGTTCTGCCACAGGTTGTTCCCGTGTATGAGCTTGACCAGGAAGAAATACCCGCCACGTTCCTGGACCTCGGCCCGGACCCTGCCCACCATGTGGGTCTTGCCCGCGCCCTGCTGCCCGGTGATGACCATGCCGAGCGGGTTGGTCGAAGTGTTCAGCTCGGCGTCGGTGTACGCCTGCATGATCGAATCAAGCACGTGAGCGTTCAACTCGGCGACATGCACGGTCGGCACCGACCACACCGCCTCCGGGGTCGGCGCCCAGTCCGACCGCAGATTCCGCAGCGCTCGGCGCTGTTGCTCATCCATGGTGCCCATCGTCAGAATCCGATGGAGATCAGGTGTCGGTCCTCGCCGCCCATGCGGATGGCGGCGGCCCGATCGGCTGGTGTGAGCCTCTTCTGGTTGACCTCGGGCTCGAACAGGACGTCCTGCCTTTCGGCCAGTCGCTTCAGTGCTGTGTCGACCTCCTCCCTCGTCGCGTCGGGCAGGGCCTCGCGCAACTCGGACAAGCCGATTCGGTCCCCGGACTCGGTGGCGAGGCCGCGGTACGCCTCGATGATCTCCTCGTCCACCGAGCGCGGCGGTTTGAGCCGATTGGCGGTGATGTTGAACCGAGCCAGCGTGCGGCCGGTCCATTGCGCGAGGGCGTAGGTGACCCGGTCCTTTTTCTGGGCCCCGGCAGGCACCTCCTCCGCGAACTGCTCGTAGCACCGCTTCCAGCCCAGATCGGTGAGCTCGTGCTCGTACGGGCTGTTCCCGCTGACTCGGGAGACCTCGATCAGCTCCTCGTCCTTCAACCGCTCTCTGACCTCTTTGGCAACCGTGAAACCGTAGCGCTCCTTGAGTTGACTGTTGGACACCCGTTCACCGACCATCATCAGCGCCAGTAGTGCGTGCTTCTCCCCGATCAGAAGCGGTTCGTCGGCCGTCATCGGTATCCTCCATGTCGGTTGTCACGGTCATCACGTACTGTTCCGCCCGTTCCGCCAGGTGCAGAGCGAGCGGTTTCCCCAGCGGCACGTAGTCGTCGGCATGCCGGAGCTGGTGCACGAGGGCAGCCCACACTCGTGGGTCCTCCCTGTCGCCCGCTGTAGTCCGGCGGGAGGTCTGCACCGTCACCTCGCGGTACCCGGGGTTCCACCCGGGCACATGGGCCCTGTTCGCACCCGTGGTGAACTTCTGCGCCTGGTTCGGGCGGGCTCCCTGGGCAGGCACCTCGGTGATACTGGCGAACACTCTGTTGTCGGGCTCCGCGTCGACCGCCTCCCACAGCCCGCTGGCGTGTCCCACGACCCCCTTGTCCTCCCGCACGGCATACCACTGGGGGACCTCGTCCCGGTCACAGGAGTCTCGCAGGACCACGATCCTGAGCTGTGGCCCGAACAGCGCGGTGTGTTGCGGCGGCCAGGGCTGGAAGCCGAGCCTGTCCCGCATCAGTGAACCCATCGTGAGCCAGGGCCAGGACTGGCGGAGGTTGCCCGCGTCGAGCAACAGCAGGGTCGGGGTGTCACGCAGTTGGAAGAGCAGCGATCGAATCTGAGCCTGCGCCAACTCCCGCTGTTGCTGCAGCGAGAGCCAGCTGCCGGAGGTGGGCACCCTTTCCCGGTCGAGGGCGAGACCACACAACAGTTCAGAGTAGGAAACCCACCGCTTGCGGTGCTCGTCCCATCCCCGGACTTGGAAATCGTCGCCCTCGGGGCGAATGCGGACTGCGACCAGTGCGCGTCTGGCCTGGCCCGCGGTGGTCCGTTGCTTGCGGACCATCCAGAGTCCCACGTACTGGAGGTCCGACGGGACCTGCGCGCCGAGCCTGTGACGTGGCGGCCGCACGGCGCCGAGTTGGCGCAGACTGTCCAACACCACGGACCTCGCTCGCTCGGACAGAACTTCCTCACCCGTGTTGATGAACTGGCTCACCCTCCCCGCCGAAGCGCAACCCAGGCGCACGGCCTGCTTCGGGTCGCGGTTGGGCCCGAACTTGTCCGCACCGCGGATCTCCACCAAGGCGAGGTGACCCGGCGCGCCGTCGAACGAGGCCGCGACCGCCCTGGCCCGTTCCCGGATGGCTGCGGCAATAGCGTCCCGCCGGGCCGCCCGACCGGTCGGGAGATCCGAGGTCAGTTCTCCCCAGGGCTCACACCGCACCTGGACTCGTAGGTTGTCGGTGGACCAGGGAGGATCGCCCTCGGGAAGGCCGAGGACCGCTCGAAGCGCCGCGAGCAGGGCATCCCGAGTGGTCTCGTTCTCATACCGGATGTCCACGGTCAAAAAACCGTCGAGAGCGCGCGCGCACGCCATGCGACGGTCCGATGCTCGGCGTGTCTCGACATCCACCTTGGCCTCGCCCGTTTGCCGTCCGCGCCACAGTTCGGGCTTGGTGGTCAACGCCACCTTTCGCATGTCAGGCGTGCGTCGAACTATGCCTGCGAGCGTGCGCTCCACCCAGTTGTCCACAAACGACCGTTCGACCGGCATGAGCCCCGGGCGGGTTGCGTGCTGAGACATCGTCGTGCTGTGCACAACCCAGGCGGACACGCCGCCGCGGCCCGCGCCCCATGTGGACGGGTTGCTCAGGAGATCATTGGGTTCGGGAACCGGGAACGCGGTGTTGTACTCAGGCAGCAGCCGGGCCAGGCTGTTGCTGTCCCAGGACGGGGTGCTCGACACGCTCGTCCGGGTGATCTTGTTGGGGATCAGCCTGGGGGTCGCTCCCGGGCGCACCATCCACGGCAGTGGGACTTGGAGGTAGACCGTCGCGCCATACCTGGGGTCGACCTTGATCGGATCCTCGGTCTGCCAGCGCCGAACGCCACTGACAATGTGCAGCCGCGGGCGTGGCGCGAAGGGCACCATGTGCAGCGATACCCTCAGCAGGAGTGAATATCGCCAGACGCGATTACGCTTGACCTGCGTGGAAGGCGGCCAGGAGACGAGGTCTGTCCCCGCTTCGGTGGAAACCATCCGGAAGGCGAACTCCCCGCCGCTCGGGTCGGTGTAGGTGTGTCGAGCGAGGTGGGCAGCCACCACCTCGGGCAGCAGCTGACGCAGGTGCGGGTGCGGGCGAGCCGTGCCCCCAGACGTGACATCGCCTGCTGCGAGATCGACATCGACGTAAGACCAGTCGGGCATCCCGTCGTCCAAGGTATCCAGGAGATCGTCGACTCCCTCCTGGTCGATCTCCCCGTCGCGGGAGGTAAGCAGCGTGGTGATCCAAGCGTTGAGCACATGGTTGAGCACGTCTCGGGGAATCCGGTCGCGGGCGTACAGCCAGGGCAGCGTCTCGTCGGTCGCCGCCCCGCGTGCGGGGACCACGTCCGGCACGACGGCCCGCAACAGATTCGCCAGTCCTCGGACGGACAGGGTCCGCCGTGCTCCGAAGCTCCTGTGCCGCTCGATGATCTGTTCCCGCCACTGCTTGGTGAAGCGAATCATCTGGAACGTATGCGGCCACGGCCCCGGTGGCACCTCGTACGCTGTGAGCCGGATGAGCGAGTTCATGCGCGTCCTTCTGCCGTCTCGATGCAGCGACCCAGAGATGTCCACAGCGGACCGTAGAGTTCGCGCACGATCCTGCGCTCGTACTCAGGAGCCTCGCTGAACGGGGAGTGGTAGCGGTCCAGCACCGCGTGCATGGCCAGCAGAAGGCTGGTGGTGGGGGTGTCCCGTCCGCCTTCGGCGAGGTTGGGAGCGAAGGCCGCATCCACGAAGGTGACCCTGGCGGGGACACCGCCCCGGACCAACCTGCCGATGACCTGCCAGATCACCACCAACATGTCCCAGGTGACCGATTCACGGTCATCCCCCAGGTCGCGCCAGCGCATGCTTCTACCCAGCACCCGCCGCCACCGTGCGCTCGCTGCGGCACGGAACGCGCTCGCGGCCGCGGACAGTGAGTCGGCACCTGCCATCATCGCCTCGAATCGGCCATCCCGACGCAGCCTGGCGGACCAGTCGTTGATGGCGTGGACGGCCATCGTGAGGTCGTCCGGGCGCGGGTTTGGACGGACCAGGAAGTAGGCGGCACCGATGGCGGCCTCGCCGTGGTCGTTGAGGATGTTGTGACCGCGTTCCACCGCCAGCAGCGGAGCCACCAGCAGATCCGCCCCGGTGGTACGCAGAGTGTCGACGTCCCCTCGGCGCAGGGCAGGCGCCTGGTGCTCCACGTCGTCCTGGTCGATGTCGTCGTCGGCCATGAGGCACAGCGTCCGGTCCCGCCAGCGCGGCATGGCGTGAAGGGCGTCGGCCACGAGGCGAGCCTCCGCGTAGCTGCCCACCAGCAGTAAGATCCGCCTGCGGTCGTCGTTGGCGATGTCGGCCAACTCATCCTCAAGAACACTGGGCGTGTCGTCGTTCGCCGCGGCTAGCGCGGCGACCATGCGGCTGAGCCGGGCGGGACGGTCGCCCAGCGTGCCCGACACGCGGATCGGCCGCCCGTCGTGCGAAACCGGTGCGAAGCGCAGGACACTGGCCCCGACGTCACCGGCCTTGGGCAGCAGGAGCGCGTCAACCGGCACATCCACGTGGTAGCGGCTCGATGTCCCGGCCCAGCTGCTACCCGACAGCAGCAACACATGCGGTCCCGGGCGGCCATCCACCGACGGGAGGCGCGGCAGAGCGTTGATCAGCTCGCGCCCGGCGCCCGCGCAATGGAAGTAGCGCAGCTCGCCGCTGATCACCCCGCCGGTGTCCCGGCCTTCCGGATGGAACTGGAACCCGAGCACCGGGCCCATCGGGGGCTCCGGGACGATCGGTCCGAAGTCGAGCGGGACGCGGAACCCGACGGTGTCCGCCAGTCTGAGCGCGGACTCCACCCGAGGCCACATCGCGCCGATCAGGGCAAGTTTCGGCTCCAGGGCGGCCAGGATGAGAGTGAACTCGAAGCGGACGCACCACTCGCCGAGCGCGTCGTGGTCAGAGTCAAGTCGAAGCAGGTCCGCGGTGACCGAGCGCAGGTCCGCCCTGGTGCGATTGAGCGCGGTCGCATGGAGCAGTTCGCTGGTCAGCCGAACGAGGTCGTCCGCGTGGTCACGTCGCTCGCCGAACGGGTCGTCGCGGTACTCGTCCAGTACGGACAACAGGGCGACGCGGTTCGCCTCGTCGTCGGGGAACCGTGCGACCGCAAGATCCCGATGCAGCCGCCATGTGCTGAAGTTGGTTCTGCCGAGCCACAGTCGGACGTCGTGCCTTCCGATCAGCAGCGCGTACAGGCGGTCGGTCGCGAGCGCCGCCGTCCCGACCGCCGCGATCCACGTCTGCACATCGTCGTCGGACAGCTGCAGCCTGCCCTGGTCGACCAGTTGCGCGATCTTGTGCGAGTGCACCCTATCCAGCCAGGAGGTCGCGCCCCGACCCACCAGGGTCTGTGTCGGCGCGAACTGCCGGTCCAGCGTGATCTGCACCCGGTCGACCTCGTCCACGATGATTAGGTCACTGCGTCCGCAGGCCACTTCCAGGAACTGAACCCGCTCGTGGTTCTGCGGCAATGGCGGGCGCCCGTGAACCAGACTGTGTGAAGTGGCCAGCCACACGTCCGCGTCGACCATCAGGCGGGCGGAATGGTGGCGTGGGCAGGCTGACCAGAAGGGACAGACGTGGCGCTGGGAGCGGGTGCCTGACCGACGCAGCCGTGTGCACGGCGCGTCGGCGTAGGGAAGCAGGGGGCCGCCCACCAGCGCGCTCAGCGCGCAGGCCGTGCCGAGGTGGTCGAACCCGGGGTCGACCTGGTCGAGCAGGGTGGGACTGCCCCGACCGGCGAGTCGGCGATGTAGTCGCTCAATGTGCTGTGGCTTGGTGGTCGAGCCGATGATCGGCGCCACGCGCAGACCTTGTCGTTGGAAGAGATCAGTTAGTTTCAGCATCTCCGCGACGTCGCCGACGACCACGGTGACCCGCAGCCCCAGAGATCGAACAGCGTGCACGGTAAGCACATCGCGCAAGGTGCTCTTGCCCGCGCCGACCATGCCCAGTAGGTGAGTGATCCCGGAGAGCGGCAGCGAGTCGCCGCTCTCGGCGAACGTGTCCCGCGCCCGAGGCATAACGGTGATGTTGTCCATCCGCGCTACCCACTGAGCCGGGAGAGTTTCCTCCATCTGACGGGCAGTGGCCATGAGATCTGCCATGCTGACCAGCCGCGGTCGGCCACCGCCCGCCAGGCCCGCGTCGAGCCGGTGCCCCGCTGGCCGCGGCAGATCCAACTTGGGAAGAGTCACGACCTTCAATTCGTGCGCCGAATCGAAGGTGTACCGCCCCTCACCCGCCACCGGCAGTCGCCGTTCCGCGTGGGGTGCGGCCAAGCGGATCAACCGATCGAACGTCGCCCACCGCTCTGGGGCAGTCGAAACCGGGCGTCGCTCCGGCGGCTTGTCCATGTGGACCCGGTAGAAGCCACGCAGTTCCGCGGGAAGCCGGTTGTACTCGTCCACAACCGAGCGCCACGTGTCGGCGCCCCGGATGGACCACAACTCATAGCGGGCCACCCGACGGGCTTGCTCTTGGTCGTCGTTGAGCAGACCCCGACCCGCAGCGAACGCGTAGCCGCTGAACAGTGGCCACGCATCGCCCGCCGGATGTCCAGGCAGCGCAGTGCTGACGAGGTATAGACCAAGTTCGGTGACCATGGCCTTGCTCAGCGAATTCGCCGGGATGCCATATGCGGTGACCAGCGGGGCCGTCATGTCCGCGAACAAGGGACGGGAATCACGCATCGCACGCCCCGAGGAGCTCGTCTTCCCGCATCAGCGGCGGGATCGACCTGGAAACCTTGCTGTAAACCTCCCGGTAATCGGGGCGTTCATGCATGCGTCGCGCGGGTACGACCACGACATCAGGTTTGGGCTTGCGTGTGAGCACTGCGCGCGCCAGCAGGATCGGATTGGCGTAATCGCACACCAGCACACTCCGCGTACCACCGTTGGAGCAGGGAAGACGTAAGGCGCCCGCGTCCAAGCCGGGTTCCCTGCCCCGTGCCTGCCAGGCACTCGTCACGACGCGCTCGATCCGGCCCGCACCTGTCGCGAAAACACGGGCGGCAGGGGTGAGAACCAACGCTCCCCGAGCCTCGATTTCCACCGCGCCACCATCCTCGCAGCCATCCGCTTCGCACAGTCCCGCTCGTGAAAGTGGGGCACGGCAGGTCGCGCACCTGGCCACCTTGCCGCGATGGATCAGCGTGGTCGGGACGTTCTCGTAGAGGGGCTTGACCACCCGCCAGGAACGCCTATGGATGCGGTCACCCGCGATCGCGTCAATCTCCTCCGACGACAGCAGGAGATGGTCCACAAGGAACATCCGGTATCCAAGTCGCCTATCCGGTTCATCCAAGGGGAAGTTCCACGGGTGCTCTTCCGGATCGGTGCCGTCACATGCCCACTCCCGGCACAAGGTCGTCGGGTGCCCGTCACGCACGAGCCGGTCACTGGCATCCACCAGTGGGGCCGCGATATCGAGCGGCCAGGTTGCCAGTGGTCGATCCCGCGACCAGGCGACCAGATCTGGCACGCTCATCGGCGCGGCGGCACCACGAGACAGACAGGTTAGTGTCAGGTGGTCGAGCGCATCCTGAGCGGCGTCCGGGTACGGCATCGAGAACGCCGTCACCCGTTCGACCGCCGCCAGCGCGACGAGTCCGCGCGCGACCGCTCGGATCAATTCCTCGTCGTCGGTCACCGCCCGGCCTCCGCGAGACCCGCGGGACACCATCGGCGCACCTCGCACGTCCGGCAGGCGCTGCCGGGGTTCGCGAGGAACTCCCTGTCCCGGTGCCACGGCTCCACCAGCGCTCTCACGACCTCGCCTGCCTCGGCTCGCAAGGCCCGATCAGTGACGTCGAAAAGACGCAGGTCGTTGCCGTCCGGGTGCAGGATCTCCAGTTCGACACGGGGCGCGAGTCCGGTACCACGTAGGACCCGGTGAGCCAACACCGTGATCCCCACGGCCACTTGCGGAATCTCCGCGAGTGACCGGAACTTGCCTGCGGGCTCAGAGGTCGTGGTCTTCGTCTCCCGCCAGACCCAGGAACCGCTGTCGCGGTAAAGCAGGTCGGGCTCCACGACCGCGAGGACATCGGCGTAGGTGTCGTCGAAGACCAGACGTGGTTCGACCCGCACCTCCGACGGCCCGAGCGAGAAGGGACAGATCTCAGCATGATGGCGTAGCATCCGAGCGCCCACCTCGACCTCGCGTTCAGGGAGCGCGCGGCCTGCCCAGTCCGGGGGCACGTCGATGCCGCACCGCGTTCCTGCCTCGTGCCCGCGCCGGAGGTAGTCGTGCACTGCCCGACCCCGCTCGGCGGCGGGCCCGTGCTCGACCGCGGAGTCGCGGGGAAGATTGAGCTGGTTGAGCAATTCGCGCATAGGACAGGCCGCGTGTCTTCGTCCCGTGGTCGGCGACCAGTGGCGGCGGGGACGCCCCCGCTCGTTCACACCGAGCAGTCCCGGCGCCGCCGGGAGTGCGGGACAGCCTTGGCGGTACCGGCACGACACACACGATGTGCCCGGACGATACTCGGTGCCGTCCACGGCCCGCCTCAGCGCGTTGCGGCCGTCGGTCTCGTAATCTCTCGCCACCTCGACTGTCGGCTTGTCGTACAGCAGCGTCTCCGCGCCGGTCAGGCAGGCGAACTCCCTGATACGCACCCGTCCCGATGGGCCTTGAGTGCTTGCCACGACGTCAGCCGCCACGGCGATTCGTTCCGGACCGTACCCACCCCCCTTGTAAGTGATCACTCGAAGCTCGTGGACGGTCGAGTCGGCGCTGCGATAGCGCCGTCCCCAAGCGCTGATCACATACTCCCGCGCGCCGCGCGCGTCCGGCCGCCGCAACTTCTGCCTGCGCTCCCAGCGTTCTCGCACCGGCAAGAGCTGATCATCGGCGAACGTCCGCAGGTACTCTCGCACCGCGTGACGCGTCCACACGACCAGGCCTTCGTGCGCCGGTTTCCTCCGAGGTGGCCGTAGGGCCGCCTCGATCGCCGCGTCAGGTGGTAGGCCGTCGAATTCTACGAGATCAAGCGCGCGCATGAACGGTCCGAGTGGGAACAGCTCCACGTTCTCCGGGGTGGGAGCGGCCGAGGTGGCCACCAGCCCGGACCTGACTTTCAGTGCCTTCCCCATCGGACAAGCACGATCATCAGCACGTACGGACCCGACGGATACCGCTATTCGGTCTACCCGGCCGGTGATCCAAGCCGGTGCGCGCCATTCCGTCATGTCGTTCCCCTCCCCGGGGCGAAATCATGCCAGAACAGCATTGCTCCACTGGGGTGAATCTGGCGGCCGAGTCGCGCGTCGTGGCACGATGCGCCCATGCAGCCAGGCTCCTTGCTAGATGATCGTTTCTACGTCCTGGACAACCTGGGAGCGGGTGGGATGGGCAAGGTCCTGCGCGTGCGGGACCTGTCAACAGGGCAAACCCTGGCCGTCAAGCGCCTGCCCACCCGCTTCGGGGAGACAGACGAGGCGTACCTGAAGAAGCAGGAAAAACTTGTCTTCGAAGGGAATATAGGCAGACTTCTCAGTGGCATACCGGGTATACCGACCACCTATGGCCCTTTTGGCCACGGTGATCAAACATATGTTCTTATGGAGGTGGTACCGGGTGTCGATTTGTCCCGCTTCATGCTGGTCAATCGCCCATTGAAACGTCGCACCGCGATCGCTATCGCGTGCCAGATCGGGTTGATCCTGATGGCCGTCCACGCCCGAGAAATCGTCCACAAGGACATCAAGCCGTCAAACATCATCATCGACCGAAAAGGGCAGGCGCACCTCGTCGATTTCGGTATCAGCGCCAAGATCGGTAATGAGAACAAAGGAGGCGGAACGCCCCAGTACACGCCTCGGGAACAGCTGTACGACCTCAACGTGGCTCCGTACAGTGACATCTATGCTCTGGGCTGCGTGTTGTGCGAGCTGATCACCACCAAGCCCCCATGGGGGGAGGAGGTCGGCTACAACCACACCGGCCCCGAACTCCCGCTAACCCCGAGTGCCCTGCACCGCCTCGGCCCTGACCTGAGCCCCATCATGACCAAGATGCTCAGACGCGATCCGCGGGACCGATTCGACACGGCGGAGGAGGTGCTCAAGCACCTGGTGGTCCTCCTCCCGCACCGGGACTCACCTGCCGACCCGCAGGCACCTCAACCGGACCCAGAGGCGTGGCTCAGATCACGTGAGCTGCCCCTGTGACAACGCGGCCTCGATCCGTGTCCGGAGTTCCTTGTCCTGCGGGGACAAGTCTTGGCCATCTTCGGCTTTTAACAGTTCAGCCGCCCGGAGCAGCGCGTCCCGAGCCTTGGCCGCTTGCCCCGCCGCGGAGCGGATCTCCGCGAGCAGGTGTTGCACATGGGCCTCATTGACCTTGGACCCCGTCCGCACGTACTCCTCGACCGCGGCGAGCGCGTGACGCTCAGCGTCAACGCTGTTCCCGAGCGCGCGATGGCAGTGCGCCGCATTGCGGTGGATGGCGGCGGCCCCGTTGCCGTCGAGGTGACCTTCGCCCGCCTTCAGCGCGCGCAAGGCGGTTTTCAACGCTTCGTCGGGCTGGTCGTCCTGCAGTAGAGCGCCAACCATCCCGTTGACTGTGTACGCGATTCCCCGCTGGTCATCCTCGCGCGCATAGATCTCGTACGCGGAGTCGTAGTGACGCCGGGCCGTAACCCAGTCTTGCAGATCCGCGTGCAACACCATGAGCGTCTGATGACCGTGCGCCACTCCGAGCCAGTCGCCCTGATCCTCCGCGAGGACGACCGCGATCTTCCCGTTTCCGACGGCCTGGTTGAGCTTGCCTTGCTTGCGCTGAGAGGTGGCGAGTTGGCGATGCAAGTAGGGCTTGTATCGTGCGGGCGTCTTGTCCCGAACCGCCGCGAGGAACGCCTCCCAGTCGCGCCAGCGGCCACGCCGTCGCTGGTACAACGCCACCGTCAGGGCAAGCTGCCACCGATACGCCGCGTGCGGCCCCTCGGCCTCCGATCGGACCATCCACTCGATGACCGGATGCTCGGCGGCGAACCAACTGCTGGCCATGGCCTCCGACATCGGGGGCACCGCGAGGTCATCTGGACGTGGCGGGGACGGCTCGAACGTCTCACGCTTGTCGAGAACTTGGTCACACTCCCAACCGATCCACAGCAAGTAGTCCAATACGCGGCGAAGCAGGCGATCGCGTTGCTCTACCGACATCTCCTCAGCGGCCTGGTCAACGGCGAACAGCCGCAACTCGTCGTGCAGGGTGAACCGGTCATCGAGTTCCCCTACCAGGTGGCTCTCGACGAGTTCACGCACCGCGGCGATCCGACGAGACGGCGGGATCTCGACGACGTAGGCCAACATCCCCGACTCGATCGACGGACCTGGGTGCAATCCGATGGCCAGGAACACCAGTTTGGCATCGTCGGTGAGTTTGCCGTAGGACCAGGACAGCACATCGCGGAGTGAGTGCTCAGGGCTCTCCGGTACCGCGCCGTCCAGCAGCGGCCGGTGAGGCAGCTCCGACAAGACACTGCTCAGCGAACGTCCAGCCGCCCGAGCCGCGATGATCGTCACCACCAGCGGCAGCGTCCCGACGGCGCGGATCACTCTACGCGCGTCGTGGTCCTGCCTACCGGCGCCATCGCCCGCCTCGACCAGCAGCATCCGCACGGCGGCGTCCTCGCTCAGACGATCTACGACCATCTCCTTCACGTTCCTAATTCCGCGGATCCCAGGCAGCCTGGACCGACTGGTGGCGATCAGCACACAACGATCTCCCGACGGTACCAAGACCTTGAGCTGGCCGTAGTCGACCACGTTGTCCAACACCACCAGGATCACCCCATCGGCCGTCAGGCCACGCAGCGCCATCACCGGGTCGTCCGTCTCCCCGCCACCCAAGGCCCGCGTCATCGTCGCCGCGAGCCGCATCGGGTCACGGGGTAGATCCGTGGAAAAACCTTGCAGGTCAAGCCAAATGCTGTGGGCGAAACCATCTTTGTGCCAGTGTGCGAGGGTCAACGCCAACGCTGTCTTGCCAACCCCCGGTCCGCCCACGAGCGACACGACCTTCGGGCCACCGACGTCGTCGGTGAGAAACGTCTTCAGGGAAGCGAGGGAGTCGTCCCGCCCGTGCAAGTCGCGTGGAGGCGGGGGCAGAAACGTCTGCGGCCTCGCGTTACGGACGGCCCTTTGCTCGGCCAAGGCCAGAGCGTTGACGAGCCTGACTTGGAACGAGGGTCGGCGTGTCCGGGGGCGCAGCGCCTTCGCCATGTCCTCCACAGCATGGACATCTCCGCCCGCCGCATGCGCTTCACACAGCGCCAACAACACATCGATGTCATCCGGCCACAGCTCACGCGCTCGTTCCGCCTGGTGGATGGCATCGACGACCTGATCACGGTTGCGTAGAACAGTGATCAAGCGGAGATACATCCCGCGACGTAAGCGCACCAACTCATTGACCTCGTCATCGAAGTCCGCGAGTTCCGCGCCCGCGAACGGTGGAGTGCCGTCCTCCCACAGTTCCAATGCCTCAAGCAGACATGCCCCATGCCCCGGCGCACTCGTCGGGGCGATAGCAATCTTGCGGAACCGCCAATAATCGATCTGCTCCTTGGCGATTCCCAACCGTTTCGCTTCCTTGGGAAGGATTTCCGGCCCGACGACGGCACGCAAACGGGACAAGCGAGAGCGGAGGCTTGACGGCGTCAACCCGTCCTCTCGGCCCGTCAGGCGCCGGCTGAGCGCTTGCCCGTCCACAGCCAGCGAGCGGTGCACGGAGAAGGTGGCCAAAGCAGCCGCGTCCGCGGACTGCAAGACCACCTGCCTGCCATCGACGGTCACACGAATGTTGCCGAGCAGTCGGATCTGGATGCCTTCGCTGTTCATCGCGGTCAAGTGAAGCAGACACCGACCCGCGATCACAGCCTGTGCAGCGCTCACGCAGCGGCGGCCCCACATGCTTTCGTCGTCCCCGGAACCGGGGAGCGGGAAACAACCAGAAGGCCCGTCACCTGCTGTTACAGGGGATACGGCCCGTTCGATCGAATCTACGACGTCCTGAGGAAAGGGGGTGCGAAATGACCACGACCAACCCGACCACCCGTTCCGGTGGCTCTGGCGGCACTACCGACACTCGCTCCTGAGTCACCTTCCCACCCCCGTTCGCCCGGGTGGGGTGGCTCCATGCTCCGGAGCCGCCCACTGAGGGCACCGGGCGCGGCGGCACGTCACCGCCGCGCCCGGCCCTCCTGACTTAACCAAAGAAAGGAACAAGCCGATGGCAACTCCCTCAGTGCCGATCGAGGTCGTCAAAGACTCCGCCCTTCGGGTCAAAATTATCGATGCTTGTGGTTTGACCTGCACTTTCTGTCACAACGAGGGCACGCCGGTGGCGGTAGACAATCGCCGTAAGGTCGGGAAGTTCGTCGCTTCCGGCCCCAGCGGGCGAGTGTCGATCTACGCCGCGTCCAACGGCGCGGGGTTTCTGCCAGCGCCGATTCCTGCTGACGCGCGCTTCGCTAACGCGTTGGCGGCTCTGACCGCGGCCATCAACGTCACCGAGGTCCACCTGACCGGAGGTGAACCCACCTTGCATCCTGCTGTTGCCCGATTGACCCGGATCGCCGCCGACACCGGTCTCCAGGTCAGAATGACGTCCAACGGCGAGCTCGGCGAGCAGGTACTCCCGGCTTGCGCCGCAGCTGGTCTAGATCGGGTGAACTTCTCCATCTTCGGCACGACCGCGGACGAGTTGGCGGCCGTGCAACACGAGCGATTGCGCGACACCGTCAGGGCAGAGCGGAAACTGGCTGCTCTGAAGAGGTCTATCGAGGTATGTCAGGAACAGGGAATCGACGCGAGAGCCAACATCGTCGTACTGGATGACGACCACATCCCTCGCGTGCATAGGTTACTGGACGAGTACTCCCCGCACCTGGAAGTTCGACTGCTAACGTCCCTAGAACACGGAAACGCTTCGGTGGACGCGGTCGCGCGAGTCCTGGCGGAGCGTGGCGCTACTCGCGAGGCCGAGCACATCACCGCGGGGTCGTCAAGCGCGCGCACCTCCTATCAACTCCCGGAGGGACGGCGCGTCCATGCCAAACACATTCGTCCGGTCAGGCTTCCGGAGACCTGCGCAAGCTGTCCGTTCAACAATGACACCGATTGCCAGGAGGGATTCTACGGCGTGCGCCTCTACTACGACCGCACCGGCATATATCGGGTCGGTATCTGTGTGCAGCGCATGGACCTGTGTCTACCGCTTCCCGAGTTTCTGATCAGTCCCCTAAGGGCCGAGGTGCAAGCCCTCCGCGACGCGGAGTACAAATCACTGACCAATCCTGGTAAATCCGCTCCATGACTGTCAAGCACGAGGCCCAGGTCCTGGACATCGATTCGGTCACTGGGCAGTGCTGACCCGGCGGCTTCGTCGTACCCAACACCGCCAGAGACTGGATTCTTGGGTAAACAGAATACGGTACGCAGGATCACGCGTGCACTGGAGTGGACAGGTTCACCAGTCGGGAGCAGTGGCTGGCCACGATATCGTCGTGAGTCGCGACGATTATCGTTTTTCCTGATTCGTTGAGGTCGTGGAGGAGGTTGAGCACGATGGTGCGGTTTTTGGAGTCCAGGGAGCCGGTTGGCTCGTCTGCCAGGATGATGTCGCAGGGTTTCAGCAGGAGTCTTGCCACGGCTACTCGTTGTTGTTCGCCGCCGGACAGGGAGGAGATTTTGCGGTTTTCGGCGCCGGGCAGCCCGACTTGGGTGAGGGCCCGGGCGATGCGGCCGCGCTTCGGGGTTCCTCGGCCCGCGTAGGTGAGAGCGATGTCGAGGTTGTGGGCGACGGACTCGTTGTCGATGAGGGCGAAGTTTTGGAACAGGTATCCCAGGTGGGAACGGCGAAGGTGGTTCGCGGCGCGGGTGTGCGGGCCTGGGGCCTTGTTGCCGAGTAGTCGAACCTCGCCCGTGTCGGGGGAATCCAGCAAGCCGATCAGGTTGAGAACGGTGGACTTTCCCGTTCCGCTCGCGCCGGTGATGGCGATGAACTCGCCCGCCTTGATCTGGAGAGTGAACTCGTCCAAGACCGTGCGCTTGCCATAGCTTTTGGTGACGCCCAGTAGTTCGCAGCAGAACTTCACGACTAGAACTCCTTCAATCGCTTGACCATGTTCCGGCGTTCCACGATGCGTGCGGTCACGATCACGAGGAGAGCCTCGACCATCAGTGACGCGGCGGCCACGGCCAGAAGTTCGGGCAGATAGGCGTAGGGATTCACATTGTCGGCGGGCATCGACAACGTGCTCACCGCGGCCACGACCACGGCGCCCGCGATAAGAGTCTGCGCCAGCCACGTGCCCGCGAGAACGAGGAGCAATTCTCGGTAGGAACGGGTGAAACCGACACCGTGGAGTCTGCGCACGATAAGCCTTCTGCGTAGCCGGTCGGAGCCGATGACCACCATCGTCGCGTTCAACACCACCAGCACGAGCAACGCCCCGACCGCGAACGCCGCGACCTGCGCGATGGCGCTCCGGACCTCGCCGACCTGAGCGCCCATGGCGTCGTGAACGCTCACGAGATGGCGCAGATTGTCGTCAAGTTTGAGTTTTTTCAGCACCGGGGTCAGGTTGGCCAAGGCCGCGGCGGGGTCACCGGCGACTCGAACCTTCAACGCCGTGTCCAGGCTGCCGGTGATCGAGTTGAGCCGATCAACGGTCAAGCTGTTCGCGGGCGTCATGATCTCGATGACCGGATCGGTGATCATGTTTCCCTGGTGGGGGTTGACCTGGGGGTCGAAGCTGAAGACTCGCTGTCCCGAGGCCGTCCAGATGATGCGGATGTCCTGTTGGGTGAACCGCTCCGGCACGCGTTCCCCGCTTATTCGGTTCTCCGCCTGCACGGCGCCGGTGATCCCCTGCCCGCCTGCCCGCATGTCGTGCAACAGGGCGCGAATTTGCGCTTCGCGCGGCTTGAACCGGTCCGGCACGGCGACCACCCAGGCCCACTCGTCGTCCTTGACGTCGATCGCCTTCCCCGAACTGTCCATGATCGGGTACTGCTTGAGATAGTTGGTGTTCACCCGGATCGGCGGCGCGGGCCAAGGCGATGCGAGGTCCTTCGGCACGCCCGGGTGGTAGTTGACGGCGTCGACGTAGACCGCGCCCGCGGCGTCGAGGACGGGATACAGCTCCCGTGCCTCCGCGACCGTCGAGGCGTGGCCCCCGGTCTCCAGTTCGTGCCGGTCGTCCCCCACGAGCCGCGGATAGAAGATCGCGTAGTCGTGGACGTTTTCCCAGTTCGCCATCAGTTCCCGCCGTTCGCGCAGATCGGCGAACTGCCCCCACGTCACGACGACCAGCACGGCCAAAACCGCCCCGCACAGGGCTTTCAGGACAGCGGGCAGCGCGATCGCCATGCCGAAGGAGGAACGAGTGCGCGGGTGATCGGCCGACCACGTCTGATCGTTCACGACAGGCTTCCCTTGATGAGGTCCGAGACTTTCACACGGTTGATGACGACCAGCCCCACACTCATCGTCGCCGCGCAGCCCACCAGCGCCACCTGGACAAACGCGACCGCGAGGGTGCGCACGAACACGTCGTCCACACCGGGGACGACGAGGGCGACGAGCGCGCAGGCGCTCAGGCCGATGAGGAATGACACGGCCTGCAATTTCCCGACGAGGGCGAACCAGATGCGCAGCGCGGAATGGCCGACCAACCGCAGCACGCCGATTCGCTTCCCCTCGCGCAGGAAGACGAAGGCGATGACCAGCGTGGCCACGCCCGCGAGGACGTATGCCAGGATTTTCAGATTCGGCTGACTCGCGGCAGGGGCGCGGATGTGCTCCGCCGTCAGGTCCGCGGTGGTCACATCGATGACTCCCGCCTCGACCACTCGCTGGTGGACGATGGCGAGAAAGCGGTGGGTCGCGGCGCTGTCCGGGGACTCGACTATGTAGCGGCCGGGGCTGGGCAAGGAGTCGAAGGCGTGCCGCAGCGGTGCGAACGTGAGTTCGTACCGGTCGCCGAAGACCGCGGGCACCCCCACGTTGCCGCTGGCGCCCGCACGCGCCGACGAGACCGCCGCCGTGCCCTCGCGCGACTCGATCGGGCTCAGCCAGCGCCCCGCCACCAGGGTGAACTCATCGAACAGGGCGGTCCGGTCCCGCCCCATGAAGATGTAGTGCCTGATGCGCTTCCGTTCGGACCGGGGCGTGTTCACCTCGGTGCGCAGGACGTTGGAACCACTCGTCGTGGCCGCCTCGGCGAGGATGCGCAGCGCCACCTCGGGATCGGCCACGCGTGGATGCTCGGGCCAGACGAACTGGGCGCCGACCCGATTCGCGGCGCTCGCGCTCTGCGATTCCCGCTCGAACATGGCGTCCGCCAGCAGAACCACGGGGATAGCGAGGAGGACCCCCATGAAGAGGATGGCGAGGGGCAGTCTCACAAATATTCACTCTCATTATCAGGATCCGCGTCAGTGTCGGCCCCAGGAACACCGGGCCCGACACTGACGCGGCCCCATCGAACTCAGCGGCTTTCTTGAGCTTTCTCAGGCGCTGGGGTCGTAGTAGGTGTTGCAGGTGTAGGCCCAGCCCGCCGTGACACCGGCATAAGACCAGTACCCCGCGTTGGCGAACCGCTTGGAGACGCCGCCCGCCATGGACGCCGTCGAACTGTGGTAATTCGCCGGGTGCACATAGTTGGAGTAGCATCTCTTGAGCGTGCCGTCCGCCGCCGTGCCTTGACACCACGTGCCACCACTGACATTCGAGCAGCCCAAGACGCTCTCCGGAGCCGCCTGCGCGGCCGGGGCCGCCCCGATCGTCATGAACAGCGCCACCGAGGCGATCGATGCCGCCTTCGCGGTTCGGGTCTTCAGGGTTCGCAAACTTGTCGACAAGACTTCTCACCCTTTCCGGATTGATTTCCGCTGACCGGCCATTCCCCGATACGGTGGAAAAAAACGCGCCCCTAGCGTATGGGAATCGGACACGTTCCTCGACGGTCAGAACGGTTGTAGGCAGTCGTTTACCTCGACTTTTCGGCCCATTGGGGACCGGCCAGCCGAAGACTTCATCCAAAAATGGAACGAGGTGACGAGCGAGTCTCGCTCACCTAATCATGACGTCGATGGTCAACGAAAGCTCCCCACTTTTGCTTCCCCAGTGACGACCGACTTTACCAAGTAACCGCAACCGGCCGACACTCCAACCCTCATCTTCACTCAAAATGATGACACCCGGTCTCACCTGCTCCGAGCAGGCCCGGCGGCGGTCTTTTGATCGATCTGTTCACGAAGGATGTCGCCGTGTCCGGCGTGGCGGGCGAACTCTTCGATCATGGCGAGCAGCGTCCAGCGCATGCTGACCGTTCCCTCACGGGGGTTGTCCTTGGTGTCGTCCAGGTCGAAGCGGGCCGCGATCTCGCGTGACCGCTCGCTCGCGCGGGTGAACTCGGCTATCACATCGGCCAACGTCTCGTCGTCAGCGACGGCGAAAGTGCCCTCGTCCCGGTTCGAGTACCCATCGCATTCGGATTCCGCCAGACCCGCCCAGAATCGCTGAAACCAGATCCGTTCCGCGGCCGCGGCATGTTTGATCAGTGAGATCGGGGTTGTCAGCGAAGCGACGAGCCTGCGGCGGGCGTCGGCGTCGGAGAGGCCGCGCGCGGTCTCGATCAGGGCTTCGCGGTTGCGGTCGAGCATGTTCTCGATGATCGCCCGTTCGGAGCCGTCGGTAATTCGTTCGGTGCTCATGGGTCGCACTCCGTTCTCACTGGATCGGACGTATGGGTACGGCAAATGGCCTATCGCATAGCGCACGCTGCGTCGATGTGAATGTTCGACGGTTGCTTTGAACGCGCGGTGTCTGCGAAGGTCTCCGGGTTGGATCGGCGAGCGATCGACGGATGCTCGCTCGCGCCGTTGGGCACGAGGTTACCGGGGGAGAGCGTATGCGGGTCATGGCGGTCATGAACTACAAGGGCGGGGTGGGAAAGACGACGCTCACCGCGAATCTCGGGGCGGTCGCCGCGAGCCGCGGCTTGCGGGTGCTGCTCCTCGACCTTGATCCGCAGACCAATCTGACCTTCTCGTTCTTCTCCATCGACGATTGGCACAACCAACTCAAGGAAAACCGCACTATCAAGCGGTGGTACGAGGCGGAAAACCTCGGGCGGGACGTCTCGCTGGCCGACCTGGTCGTCACGCCGGAGCGGGTCAACAATGCCCTTGACGACACCGGGGGCAGGCTCGACCTGATCTCCTCCCACCTCGGTCTCATCGACATTGACCTCCAACTCGCCGCCCGGCTGGGCGGAACGACGACGCTCGACGGGTCGAAGCGGAAGTTTCTGGACCTGCACGGCTGTCTGCGGCGCGCGCTCGCCGACGACTACTTCGCGCAGTACGACCTGGTGCTCATCGACTGCGCCCCGAACTTCGGGCTCGTCACCAAGACGGCGATCGTCGCCAGCGAGCACATCCTCGTGCCCGCCAAGGCGGACTACCTGTCCACGTTGGGATTGGACTACCTGGTGGGCAATTGCGCCGCGCTCGTGCGGGAGTTCAACGACTACGTCGAGCACAAGGGCGGCGCCCGGGACCATGGACCGATCGACCCGAGCATCTTGGGCGTGGTCTTCACGATGGTGCAGATCTACTCGCAGCAGTTGACCGCCGTCCAGCACGCTTACGTCGAAGAAGTGCGGCTGAACTCGAAAGTCCCGGTGCTGGAGAGCAAAATCCGCAACAGCCCGCGCCACTTCGTCGCCGCCGGTGAGAGCGGTGTGCCCGCGATGCTGCGCGCCACCGGCAGGGACGACGCCCATGACGAGTTCGACCAACTGGTCGACGAGGTCCTGAACGCGCTCTCGATTGCGGGTGAGGACCGGTGAGCGACCTGAAGAGGTTCATCGCCCTACAGGCCCGGTGGTTCGAGTTCCTGGAACAACAGGACGAGGCCACATTGGACGCGATTGTCGACAGGACGGTGGCACTGGCCACTCTCGACGCCGGTGACACCCCGCGCGCGGCACGTCCCGCCCCGACGCCCTCCCACGATCCGCGACAGGCGTCGCGGGACCTGGAAATGCTGACGTCGGAACAAGAACGTCGACGGTACTTGCAAGCGGCCGGGCTGCTGGCGGGCGACCTGCGCCAGGTGGCCAAGCGGTGGGGCCTGCGCGGGTACAGCAAGCTCACCCGCGCCGCGCTCATGGACCTCCTTGCCAATCACGGCTTGGACCAAGCCGGGAAGGTCCGGGACGAGCCTGCTCCGGTCGTCCCGGTCAGCGGTGGCGCGGAGACCGAACCTCAAGCCGCCCCCCAGGAAACGGGAACCGCTCAGCCGAGTGCCGACGTGGCGGCCGTCGCCGCGCGCCTGCGCGAAGCCGACACCGAGGAGGAAGGCGCCGAGTACCTGCGCGCGCAGCGCCTCGACCGGGAGAGCCTGCTCGCCGTCGCCGCCGAGTTGCAGCTCACCCGGGTGACCCGCTTGAGCCGGGCCGAGCTGGAGAAAAGGGTGCTCAAGCAGGCGATCGGCGCCCGGCGCAAGTTCGCCGGGCTGCGGAAATGGTGAGCCCCGGTGGCGGCTGAGACGGTGGGAGACGACCAGGCGGGCGGGCGCTCGATGTACCTGATCGACGGTCGCCGCGTCACGGTTTCCGACCTGCTGGAGGCCGGTCTGATCCCCGCGGGCGCGAAGCTCAGGTTCAAGCGCAATCGCATCGGCGCCACCTACGACGCGACAGTGACCGACAGCGGCCGGATTCGGCTCGAACCCGCGGGCGAGGAGTTCCGCTCGCCCTCCCGGGCGGCCATGGTGGCGGCGAGAATGCGGGCGGTCGACGGTTGGCGGGCGTGGCAGGTGGTCGACCAGAATCGCTTGCTGGACGCGGTGCGCCAAGAACTGCTCGACCAGACGATCTCGTCGGCGACGGCCGCGGCCCACCGGCAAACCGAGGACAAGGCGCGTCAGCGCCTTCACGAGCGCCTCAGGCAAGCGCGCGACCGCGCCGACAGCAAGGACCCTGAACGCGTCTCCGTCCGCGAACTGCTGGGGCTCTGGGGAGCCACGGACCGCGGCGACCAGGTCAGCCAGATCGAGGCGGACCTGGCCAACCACGGTCTGGTCACCTCGCCCAGCTTCCGAGCGGTGACTCTCGACACCGTGGTGTCGCTGACCACGCCGCCGGACGACGCCCAGGAGACCGCGAAGGCTGAACCGTCCGATATGGACGAACTGCCGGTGGTCGAGGACGACGAGGACGGCGACCTGAACGTCCGCCTGACGGTGGGAAACCTGTCCCCGCTTCGCGGTGTGGAATCCGTCGGGCCCAACAGCACGCTCGAAGAAGCGATCACCAAGATGGTCCTCAACGACTATTCCCAACTGGCCGTCCTCAGTGGACTCCGGAACGTGCGTGGCGCCGTGACGTGGCGCTCGATCACCCAGGCGATGCAGGGGAAGCCCGGCGCGAGCGTCGCCGACGCGATCGAGACCCAGGTGGAGGTCGTCTCCTACGATCGCGATCTCTTCGAGGTTCTTCCCACACTGCAACAGCGCGAGTTCGTGTTCGTGCTGGACGAGAGCAAGGCGGTCAAGGGCATCGTCACGACGGCCGACGTGGCGCAGCGCTACGGCGAGATGGCCACGCCGTTCTTCCAAGTGGGCGAGTTGGACCAGACACTACGCTGGATCTTGAGCCGCACCCTGGACATCGAGACCGTCAAGCCGCTATGCGGCAGGAAGATCAGCAGCTTCGACGACCTCTCCTTCGGCGATTACCAACGTGTTCTGGAGAACAAGGACATCTGGGAGAAGCTGGGGTGGCCGCTGGACCGGTCCATCTTCATCAATCGGCTGGAGGAGATCCGCATCATCCGGAACAAGGTGATGCACTTCCATCCCGACCCGGTGTCCGAGGACGCGGTCGACAAGCTCCGGAGGTTCAACAACACGCTGCACCGGTACCGCGATCCGGTGTGACCGACCGGCCGGGCAGGCGGTGGTCAGGGGCGCAGCAGGTAGGCGATCAGCTTGCGGCGGTCGGCGGCGTTGTCCGGCCGGGACTCGAACACGGCGCCGAGGAGTGGCAGCACCTGGTCGCGGGCCTCGCGGGTGCGCATAATTCGCTTCCACAGCAGCAGGTTGAGGTGGTAGCGCCAGTTGGGGGTGACGGCCAGCTTGAGAACGTTGCCGACATTGCGGCGGACCTTGGGCGGCAGGGCGCGCACGTCCTCGGGTGTGGTGAGCAGTGACTCGGGCAGCACGTCGAGGCCGTGCGCGGTCATGAAATCAAAGTCGGTGGGCCAGGCCGCCACCCACAGGTAGTCGACCATGCGGCACCAGCCGCGCAGGAAGGTCATCTCCAGTTCGGGCCAGGGTGCCGCGTCGACGGTCGTGATCGCGTCGACCACGACGTCCAGGCAGGTTTTGTGCGCTTTCCACAGGGCCAGGCGCGCTGGTTCCGGGTCCGTCGTCGGGCCGGAACCGCTTACCAGGGCGAAGTAGGCGCGCCAGTCGGTTACCGCGCCCGCGAGTTCCTCCGGCACCGCGGCGCCGGTCACGTAGCGGAAACGGGACCGAGTGGGCGGGTCGGCGACGGGCAGGGCGGGCGCCACCCCGGCGGCGACGGCGGCCAACCATGGGATGACGCAGAGCGTGTAGTTGCCGTAGCCCCACGGCGAGTCCGGGTCGATTCGACCGTCCTGTCTGCTGCGCGCGCCCAGTCTGCCGGTGCGGTACTGCCACTGGTGCTGGAACATCAGGCTCCACAACGGGTTCCGCCGGTTGTCGGCGCCGAAGCGATCGCCCGCGTTGGTGTTGTCGATCATCAGCCGGTAGGCGGCCATCCGCTGCTCGAAGCGGAACGGGTCGAACGTCCCGGTCAGCTCCGCCGCCGTCGTCCAGACCGAATGCAGATCCAGCGCCGCCAGCTCTTTCGGGTGGCCCATGGGCGACACTCCTCCGCGACGGTGGCCGGTCGGCCGCTTGCCGAGTGGCGCACGGTCAAGACGTCAGTGTCACCGGCCCGCGGGTGAGTGGCAACAGGGAGACCGGGCCTGATCACCCGGTCGGCGGTCAGGCCCGGTCTCCCGGGGTCAGCCCAGTGCCGCCGGGGAGCTGGCGTCTTTGAGGCGCAGGGTCGGCTGGCCGGAGCCGTCGGCGGGCACGGTCCACAGGTCGGGGGTGCCGTCGCTGCGGCGCAACGCGTAGCCGAGGGTGTTGTTGTCCAGCCAGGCCGCCTGGTCGTCGACGCTGTTGGTCTCCGCGGTGTGGGTGACCTTCATGGTCGCCAGGTCGAGGACCGACAGGCGCCAGCCCTCGGTGTAGTCGCCGCGGACGGCCTCCTTGAACGCGACGCGGGTGCCGTCCGGGGACAGCGACGGGCACTCGACCACGTCCTTGAGCACCGTGACCCGCTTCGCGGCGAAGTCGCCCTCGACCAGGTAGCGGTGCTTGTCGGCGTGCATGGTGGCGTAGAACTTGTTGTCGTCCTTGGTGAACGTGACGCCCCAGAAATTCAGGTCCGCGGAGCGGAAGGGCACGCCGTCCTTGACGACCTCGAACGACTCCATGGTGTCCACCCGCTCGCCGGTTTGGGTGTCCCAGATGCCGGTGCGGGTGGAGAAGTCCAGATCGGCGTAGCCGTCGCCGTCCACGAACAAGGTCCAGCCCACCATCCGGCCGCTCGGCGAGACCCGGACCCGGTTGGGCAGGCCGGTCACCTGGTGGGTCTCCCTCGGCTTGAGGTCCTTGTCCAGCAACACCAGTTCGACGGTGGCGAGCACGCCGTCCAGCCGCAGGCAGGCGCCCGTCCCGGCCGCGGCGTAGATCCGGTCGCACTTGACGTCGGAGACCGCGCGCGGCTCCGCGCTGTCCACAGTGGACAGGCTGGTGACCTGGCCGGTGGCGGTCAGGCTCAGCAGGCGCGGCCCCGGCTCCAGGGACACCGGCTTCGCCACGGTGACCGGCGCGTCCGGCTGGTGCTCCTGGCCGCCGCGGAACGCGACGTAGCCGACCACGGCCGCCGCGAGGCCGATGGCGACCACCACGGCGACCACGATCCGCGCCCGGCCGCCCGGCCGAGGGCGGGCCCCGGCGGGGCCCTGATCCGGACTGGCGGTCTGCTGGGCTTCTGCGGTGGTCTGCTCGGTCATGCGGTCACCTCGGGCTTGTCGTCGGTCTTGCTGGAGGTCGTGCTGGCGGTCTTGCTGGGACGGGTCTTGAGAAGCAGGGCGGTCGCCACGACGGCCACCGCGACGGCGACGGCCGCGATCCGGCTGGCCGTCTCGGGCCCCCAGGTCTGCCAGGCCAGGCCGAACAGCACCGAGGACACCAGGTAGGACAGCGCCTGCCCGGTCTGGATCAGCGCGATGCCGGTGGCGCGCAGCCGCTCCGGCAGCACCGGGCCCGCCAGCGCCATCAGCACGCCGTCGGTCGCGGCGTAGAACAGGCCGTACAGGGTGAGCACCGCGACGATCAACGGCCAGCCGCCGAGCGGCCCGAACAACAGCAGGTACACCCCGATCAGCGCGGTGTAGCCAGCGAGCACCACCGGCACCCGCCCGACTCGGTCGGCCAGCACGCCTAGCGGGAAGGCCGCCAGCAGATACACCAGGCTGGTGCCGACCGCCATCAGCGGGAACCAGCCAACCGCGATCTGCTCGCGCTTCTGCAGCAGCAGGTAGACGAACCCGTCGCCGATCACGCTGAAGCCCAGCAGGCAGGCGGCCAGCAGCAGCGTGCGGACCGGCGCCATCCGCAGCAGGTTCAGCGCGGCCCGCGGCGACACGGCGCTCGCGGCCGGCCGGGTCTCGCGGTGGTCGCGGACGAACAGCACCAGCACCAGCACGGCCATGGCGCCGACGCAGAAACTGGTGAACAGCACGGCGTCGAAGGCCCCGCCCGCCGCGGCGAGCACGCCCAGCGCCACGATCGGGCCGAGGAACGCGCCGATGCCGTCCATGGTCCGGTGCACGCCGAACGCGCGGCCCAGCGCGTCGGGCGGGCTGGACAAGGTGATCAGCGCGTCGCGCGGCGCGGTGCGCAGGCCCTTGCCCGCCCGGTCCGCCGCGATGACGAAGCCGATCGCGGTCGCTGACCGGCCCGCGGCGAGCAGGCCGAGCTTGGCCGCGGCGGACAGCCCGTACCCGATGCCAGCGACCAGCTTGCGGCGCCGGACGCGGTCGGCGACATACCCGCCGACCAGCCGCAGCAGCGCGGTCGCGCCGGTGTACACCCCGTCCACCACGCCATAGGCCAGCGGACTCAGCGACAAGCCGACCACCAGGTAGATCGGCAGGATCGCGGTGACCATCTCGCTGGAGATGTCGGTGATCAGGCTGACCGTGCCCAGCGCGAAGACGTTGGAGCCGACCAGCGTCAGCCCGCGCCGCCTCGACCCGCCGGAATCCGGGTCACGGGTCGCGGGTTTGTCGATGGAGGACAGGTACATCGGCGGCAACCTCCGTCGAGGATGGGCATTATGGGTGGCGGGTGCCCTGGAGAGCGGCCAGGGCACCCGCCGGTCTTTCACTCACTGATCACTGGTGACTGGTAGCTGATCAGTGGCAGGCGGTGGTGCCGCTGTCGGAGTAGGACTGACCCGCGACCGGCACGAACTGCCAGGTGTAGCTGCTGGAGTGCAGGGTCAGCTTGAGCACGCCCCAGGCGCTGCTGTTGCGGGCCTGGCTGCCGGTCTGGATGGTGCTGAACCCGTTCAGGCCAGTGCCGCCCATGCCCGCCACGAACTGCCGCACGCCACTGGTGGTGACGGCGCCGTTCGCGTCCATCTGGGCGAACCGCTCGTAGTTGTGGTTGTGCCCGGTGAGGATGACGTCGGCGCGGTGGTCGTAGAGCGCCTGGTAGAGCGGCTTGACCGCGGTGTTCGGGCCGTGGCTGGAGCCCGAGGTGTAGCGCGGGTGGTGCCACACGGCCGCGACGCACGGCATCGTGTTGGACGACAGGGTGGACCGCAGCCACTGCTCCTGGGTGGAGCCGGTGGAGCAGGACACCTGGGAGCAGTTGGAGTTCAGCACGATGACGCGCCAGCTGCCCAGGGTGTAGGAGTAGTACCCCTTGCCCGCGGTGCCCGCCGACGAGCCGAAGTAGTTGAAGTAACCCGACGCGCCCGAGGTGTGGTACTCGTGGTTGCCGGTGGAGGGCCTGGTGCGCGACTTGTGGCGGCCCCAGGTCGGGCCGTAGCAGTTGGTGTAGTCGGAGCTGCGGCCGTCCGGGTAGGCGGTGTCACCGGCGGCGAACACGGTGCCGCCGATGCTGTCCAGCAGGTTCGCCGTGGCCGCGTCACCCGAGGTGCCGCAGTTGGCGATGTCGCCCGCGCCCACCAGCACGGGGTCGGCCGCCTGAGCCAGCGGAGCGCTCACGCCGCCGGTGAACAGCGTGGCGGCGAGCGTGACGCCGATGGTGACGGCGGACGCGACCTTGCGTTTCCGTAACGCCATGGTTGGTTCCTTCCTGACCTGACCGATGTGTCCTGTGACACATCCGGGGCACCGTAGATCCGCGACACTGCTTGGTTCGCTCGGTTTGGCGAGCGGTGGGTGAACAGTGCGCGGCTTGTTTGATGATCAAGGGTGGGCGGCGGCCCGCTACCCCGTGGTGATGACGAGTTGCGGCGCGGTGGCCCCGGTTTCCCGGGAGTCGTAGTCGGCGCCGTCGTTGCCCGACGAGGTGAGGCCGATGGCGACCGTGCCGTTGCCGGTGACCAGCGGGGTGACATCTATTTCGTACCAGGTGTTTTGCGCGACCGAGGTCAGAGCGCCCAGCGGCACGCCGTCGATGGCGGGCTGGTTGTTGTACGTGACACCGGTTTCCGACCAGTCGGTGCTGGACATCGCCTGGACGGCGCCGCCGTTGTGGCTGTCCGCGCCCGGGGTGTCCCGCACGTGCACGCGGAGCTTGGCGCTGCTGACCGGGCCGGGCAGGTTGGCCACGGAGAACTTGAGAAATGTTCGCCTGATGGGGGAATTGTCCACCCCAACCTGGGTTTCCGTGCCGAAGTTCGCGTCCGGGCTGCCGCCGTCGACGTAGGTGTCGGCGACCGGGGTGAACACCCCGGTCACGACGGCGGCCACCGCCGGGGTCGGCTCGTCGTCGGTGGGCAGCAGGCGCTCGACAAACCACCACAGTCCGATGACGCCGACCAGCCCGGCGACGCCGATCTGGGCCGCTTTGGACCAGGACTGCTTGCGCGCCAACAAAAGCAGCGGGAACACCACGAGAACAACGGCGACCTGGCCGAGTTCGATGCCGAGGTTGAAGCTGAGCAGCGAGCCGATGAACCGGCCGCCGGACTGGTCGTCGAAGCTCATCGCGCTCGCGAAACCCAGGCCGTGCAACAAACCGAAGGCGAATACCACCAGCACCCGGTACCGCGTCTCGCCGCGCACGATGTTCTCGACCGCGACGTACACAATGGACGCCGCGATCAGCGGTTCCACGATCTCGGCGGGAATCTCGATCCAGCCCACCGCGGCCAGCGCGAGCGTGACGCTGTGCGCCACGGTGAAACTGGTGACCAGCCGGATGACGCCGCCCCAGTTCCGCGCGCCCAACAGCAGCAACACCAGGAAAAGCAGGTGGTCGATGCCGCCCAGGATGTGCTCCACCCCCAGGACGACGAACCGCGCCAGCGAGGTCAGCGTGCTCGGCTGCTCGACGTCCGCCGACTGCCCGCTCACCGCGGCGCCGCCGACCCGCAGTTCGTGGTGGCCCGCGTCGAAGACGTCCCGCCCGCTGCCCCCGCCAAGCTCGTAGTCGACAATGCTCGTGTGGTCGGCGCCGACGGCGTCTGTCTCGGAGAAAACGTTGTAGCGCACGGTGAACCGGCCGGTGGCGGCCGGGCAGCGGTAGACCAGGAGCGCCTGGGCGTAGTGGACCGCCTCACGCAGCGCGACCCCCGTGCTCTCCAACTCCCCCGCGCAGCGCGCGCCGTCCAACTCGATCCGCACCCGGTCGGTGAGATACGCCGCCAGCCGGTCCCGGTGCGTCACCAGGAAAGCCTTGCGCTCCGCCTCCTGCTCCTCGGGCGGCACCGGCCCGAGCAGGGCGGCGTCGGTCATCCGCTGATAGGCCATTTGCAGCCCGTAGCGCACCACCGGCCCGTCCTGCCGGATCGAGGACGTCCCCTGCGTCGGCCCCACGTGCGCTGAGGCTGCCGTCCCCGTCAACGACAGGAGAACACCGGCGAGAAGCACGGCGCCGAGCGCGACGCGAAGCAGCCGTCCGAGAGAGGGACGCCGAGAGGCTAAGGCGGGGAGGGTCGTCATGCCGGGGAGCGAAGCCTCCCGAAGCGGGCACCGCGCATCTTGATCATTTCCGGCCTGCGGCAGTCAGATGAACTTTTGATGTGTCGCCGATCACGCTCACTTTTATGTTCGGGCCGCGAGTCGCGAGCGGTCAGGCGGATTCCTTGGCGTAGGCGCCGAAGGATTTCTCGCGGGTGTGCTCCTCGTCCGTCTGGGGGATCTTGCGCAGCGCGTAGCGCAGGATGGGCGGGGTCATCAGGGAAGTGACGATGGCGACGAGCACGACGATGGTGAACGCGTCCGTGCTCAGCACACCCAGCCGCAGGCCGGTCATGGCGACGATCAGGCCGATCACGCCGCGGGCGTTGAGGCCCGCGCCGATCGCCAGCGACTCCCAGCGGGACAGGCCGCTGAACCGCGCGCCGAGGAAGGCGCCCGCGAACTTGCCGACGACCGCGGCCAGGACGACGCCGACGGCCGCCAGGAGCACCGGCGGCTTGGCCAGCGCGGTGAGGTCCATGCGCAATCCGGCGGTGGCGAAGAAGACCGGCGCCAGCACCGCCATCGCGAAGGTCCGCAGCGGGGCCAGCTTCTGGTGGTCGATCAGGCCGGACGAGCCGATGAGGATGCCGCACACGAACGCGCCGAGGATCGCCTCCAGCTTCATCGCGTGCGTGGCCGCCGCGGAGAGCAGGAGCAGGATCGACACGACCGCGACGGTGGGACCGGAGTCCGCGGCGCGGTTCGCGGCCCGCAGGGTGGCCCGGACGAGGGGGCGGCCAAGCAGGTAGGCCACCACCACGACCAGCAGCACGCTGCCGACCGCGACCAGGACCTGTCCGGCGCGGACCCCGGTGGTGGCCATCGCGGACACCACCGAGAGCAGCAGCCAGCCCACCACGTCGTCCACGGCCGCGGCGCTCACCGTGAGCTGGCCGATGTCGCGGTGCAGCAGCCGCATCTCCAGCAGGATCTTCGCGATGACCGGGATGGCGCTCACACACAGCGCCACCCCGAGGAACAGCGCGAACACCGTGCGGTTCGCCGAGTCCGCGAGCAGCGACGCGGGCAGCAGGTAGCCGACCGCGACGCCGAGACCGAGCGGGACGAGCAGGCCGCCCGCGCTGGTCCGCACCGCGGTCGCCCCCTGCCCGCGGACCACGCCGAGGTTGAGGTGGATGCCGGTGATGCCGACCAGCAGCAGCACCCCGACCTGGCCGACGGCGTCGAGCAGGTGCAACTGCCCCTGCTCGGCGGGAAACAGCCACGCGGACAGTCCCGGCGCGGCCCAGCCCAGCAGCGACGGCCCGAGCAGCACCCCGACGAGCAGTTCGCCGACGACCGCGGGCAGCCGCAGCCGGACGGCGAGCCTGCCCAGGACGGTGGCCAGGCCGAGCACCAGACCGACCTGCAGGAGGAAGACGAGTAGTTGGTGATGGGCGATGGGCGGGACCGGCGCCGCGGCCAGGGTCATGGTCATGGACTCCTTCGAGCGCGCGACCGGCGGCCGGTCGTCCACTGTGGACGATCAGCCGCCGGTCGCGGTCAGATCACACGGTCAGATGTTCCTGGCATGAGCCAGTTTCGTGGCAGGCTTGGTGCGCATGGCCGATGGTCGCCTGCCCACATCGGCCATGAGCGAACCGGTCCGCACAGCCCACGTGGCAGTGGACATTCCGTCCGCGCCACGGTGGACCAGCCCCGCCCTCGGTCACGATCAGGCCGCGAGCCAGTTCGCCCACGGCGCCTGCCACGAGCGAACCGGCACGCGACCGCATGGCCGCCTGCGATTCCGCCCGCACCACCGCGAAGCACCCGCCACCACTCCCGAGCAGACCGCACCACGGCCAACCTTCCCAGCACGCGCCGGTTCGCTCGTGGCATCGGGCGAACCGGCACGCGTTGCCGAATGACCGTAGACGGTTCCCTACTGTGGAGGATCCATCGCCGGGTCGCGGTCGGGCCACGCGGGCGGATGGCCTGGCACAAGCCAGTTCATCCGCCACCCGCAGCCCGCCGCGCTCACCCGAGTGACCGTGGACGATTCCGGTAGCTCCACTGTGGACGATTTACCGCCGGTCGGGTCGGGTTGGGTCAGGTGTTTCTGGCGGGGGCCAGTTCCTCTGTGGTGTCGGAGGCGAGTGGGCCGGTGCGCAGGGCTGGGTGGGTGGCAGACAGTTCCGGCAGCACGAACGCGTGCAGCCTGCCCGCCACGATCACCACCCTGGTCCACTCGTCGGAGTGGTCGCGCAGAAGCAGGTCCGTGCGGTGCTTTCTGGTGGCCTCGATGGTCGCGGCCACCTCGGCTCCGCCGCCGGTCGGCAGGGGGCTGAACTCCCGTTCGCTGACCTTGAGCCAGGCTTCGGTGTCCTCCTTGACGCCGTCGGCGAGAGCGCGCACCGCCTCCTCGTGCGTGACACCCGCGTCGCGGGCCTGCCAGTAGCGCAGCACGCGGGAGCCGTGCCCGATCATGCCGGTCATCGCGCCGCCGCTGGCGCCGAAGTGGCCGTTGCCGAACGAGTCGCCCGCGACCACGCCATTGGGCGTGAGCAAGGCGTCCTCGCCGATCTTCTCCACCAGGCGGAACAGCTTCGGCCCGTAGGTGAGCTGCACCTTGGCCAGCTCGGCCTTGGGAACCTCCACCAACAGCGAGGTCTGCTCCAGGAAGAAGTCCCGCAGCAGGTGCTGGTGCGCGGCGAAGTACTCGGCCGAGTCGACCGGGGTGCCCACCGGCACTAGGCCCGCCAGCACCGGGTCGAAGGTCTTGAACTCGGGCACCTCCACCAGCGTCCAGCCGATCTCGGCGTCGTCCTCGTGGCCGATGACGACCTGGCGGACCGTGTAGGGCAGGCCCTCCTTGTCGAACTCGGTGGCGATCCGCGCCCGGATGCGGCTGTCGATCAGCACCTCGATCAGGCCGGAGAGGTAGTCCGCCTGCGCGACGACCGGGCCGCGGCCATCGCCGTGGTCGATCATCACCTCCCGCTGGGTGAAGCCCAGCCGCTCGGCGTCCTGGCTGTGCTGGCCCTGGGCGACGACGAACACCTCCGGGACGCCGAGGTCGATAATCTCGGTGCCCGGGACGATCACCCGCTTGAACCGGCCCTTGTAGTCCAGGTTGCGGATGGCCTCGATGCGCACGCGCACCCGCCCGTCCGGCAACCGCTCGAACCCGGGCTGGTCCGGGCCGCGCCGGTTGGCCCGGCCCAGGCCCTGCGTCGGGTCGACCACCTGGTGGCTGAGGAACAGCCGCACGCGCGGCGACTCGACGCCCGCGGCCAAGTCCATGGCCTCGATGCCCTCAAGGTAGCGGCGCAGCAGCACCAGCAGCTCCTCCGCGCCGGAGAGGAACACCGAGCGCGACTCCAGCACCTCGGCCATGTCGCGGCCGATGACACTCGGGTCGGGCTCCGCGGGCGGGGTCGCCGCGCCCTGGGCGAGGACGACCCGGTTGGGCAGGCCGTCGACCCAGCGGTCATCGATGTGCTCGCTGTGCCGCAGCACGCCGCCGACGTGCGAGTCCAGGTCGAAGCCGCTGACCACCTCGTCGGCGGCGACGTCGCCGGACTGGGTTTTGGTGCTGTAGAAGCATTCCGAGAGCAGGAACAGGCTGCCGTCGCCGCGCTTGGGGATGCCGTCCGCGCCGTAGCGGGCGAGCATCATCCGGTCGATCTCGGCGAGGTGGTGGTAGAGCTCCTCGCGCACCTGCCAGTGCATGACGCCGAAGTTGGGGTCGCCGCGCATCTCGACGCCGACCGACCGCCTGCCCATGGCCACCGACCACAGCATCGCCATCATGTTGGTCCCGCCCAGGCCCAGGGCCAGGAACTCCGGGTCGCGGACGCCGGTGAGGTTCTCCGCCCGGTCGCCGACCGTGGTGTGGTCGAGCGCTTCCGGCGCGGTCTTGGGCGCCGCGGGCTTGAGCACGGTCACCGTCAGCGCGATCGCGACGAGCACGAACCCCGCGCCGATCAGGAACGCGAGCTGGTAGCCGCTGGTCAGCGCCTCGGCCATCGGCTCGCCAGCGGCGACGGCGTCGCGGGTGCGGGCGGTCGACAGGGCCGCCAGCACCGCGAGGCCGAGCGCAGGGCCGATCTGCTGGGTGGTGCTGACCAGCCCGGAGCGCACGCCCGCGTCCTCGCTGGTGGCCTGGGACATGGCCGCGGTGAGCAGCGCCGGGAAGCAGATGCCCGCGCCGACGCCGAGCAGCACCATGACCGGGAAGACGTCGGCCCAGTAGGTCCCCTCGACCGGCACCCGGGCGAAGAACGCCAGGCCGCCCGCGACGAGCAGCAGGCCGGGCACCAGCACGGTGCGGGCGTCGACCTTCTCGATCAGCTTCGGCGCGGCCTTGAGCGAGAGCACCGCGATGGCGACCGTCAGCGGCAGGTACGCGAAGCCGATCTCGGCGACGCTGTAGCGCAGGACGTTCTGCAGGTACAGCGCGCCGAGGAAGAACATGCCCGCGAAGCCAGCCACCATCAGCGTCTGGATGAGGTTCGCCCAGCCCACGTTGCGCGCGCGGAAGATGCCCAGCGGCACCAGCGGGTTCTTCGCCCGCGCCTGGCGGTAGACGAACCCGAGCACCAGCACCAGCGCGCCCGCGGCCAGCAGCAGCGTGCGCGCCGAGGCCCAGCCGTGGTCGACGGCCTGGACGATGGTGTAGGTCAGCAGCGACAGACCCGCGGTGATCAGCACGCCGCCGAGCACGTCGGCGCCCTTGCCGGGGTCGCTGTCGCGGTTCTCATCGAGCAGCCTGGTGGCGAACAGCATCGCCACGACGCCGATCGGCAGGTTGACGAAGAAGATCCAGTGCCAGTTGACCGCCTCAGTGAGCGCCGCGCCCGCGAGCAGGCCGACCGACGCGCCGGACGCGGCGACGAACGCGTAGATGCTGATCGCGCGCGCCTGTTCCCGCCGTCCCGGGAAGATCGTGACGATCATGCCGAGCACCACGGCCGAGGCCATCGCGCCGCCGATGCCCTGCACGAACCGGGCGGCGATCAGCATCTCCTTGGTCTGCGCGAGGCCGCACGCCGCCGACGCTGCGGTGAACAGCCCGAGACCGCCGAGGAACAGGCGTTTGCGGCCGAACAGGTCGCCGAGCCTGCCCGCCAGCAGCAGCAGGCCGCCGAACGGGATCAGGTAGGCGTTGACCACCCAGGCCAGGTCGGACTGGGAGAAGCCCAGCTCGGTCTGGATAGAGGGCAGCGCGACGTTCACCACGGAACTGTCGAGGATGATCATCAGGGTGCCCACGCTGAGCACCACCAGCGCCAACTGGCGCTCCCGTAAACTCCGCAGCACCGGGACGGGCCGCGGTTCAGGCGTGGTCCGCATCAGGCGCCACCCGCCGTGGCCAGCTCGGCGTCGGCCATGACCGGCTCGGCGGGCTCAGGAGCCTGGCCGCGCAGCGCGGGGTGCACCTGGCTCAGCGGCGGCAGCGGCTCGGCGTAGGTGCGGCCGCTGCGGATGACCAGCCTGCGCCAGTCGGAGTAGTCCAGCGGCGCGAGGGAGTGCCGGTGCCGCCGGGTCGCGTCGATCGTGGTCGCCCGCTCCGTGGTGGACTTGCCGCTGGCCGCGGAGATCTTCTCGATGCGCTCGGCGCCGAAGTTGATCGGCACGGCCTGGCTGAACTCCTGGGCGCTGACGTGCAGCCACCCGTCGGTGTCCTCCTTGATGCCGTCCGCCAGCGTGCGGACGGCATCCTCGTGCGGCACGCCCGCCGCGCGGGCCTCCCAGTAGCGCAGCACCCGGGCGCCGTGGCCGACCATGCCGGTGATGGCTCCGCCGCTGGTCAGGAAGTGGCCGTTGCCGAAGGAGTCGCCCGCGACCACGCCGTTGGCCGCGACGAGCGCGTCGTCGCCGACCTGCTCGACCAGGCTGAACAGCTTGGGGCCGTAGGGCATCTGGATTTTCTCCAGGTCCTCCTTGGGGATCTCGACAATGTGCGAGACCTGTTCGAGGTAGTAGTCGCGGAGGAGGAACTGGTAGGCCGCGAAGTACTCCGGGGTGTCCTTGTCCGTGCCCACCGGCACCAGACCGGCCAGGATCGGGTCGAAGGTCTTGAAGTCGGGCACCTGCACCAGAATCCAGCCGACCTCGGGGTCGTCCTGGTGGCCCACCGCGATCTGGCGCACCCAGTACTCGTTGCCCTCCTTGTCGAACTCGGAGGCGATGCGCCTGCGGAGACGGCCGTCGACCAGCACCTCAAGCAGACCGGCGAGGTAGTCGGCCTGGGCCACCACCGGGCCGCGGCCGTCCTGGTGGTCGACCTTGACCGGCTGCTGGCGGAAGCCGAGCCGGGTGGCGTCGCTGCTGTCGAAGCCCTGGGCGATCATGAACAGCTCCGGCACGCCGAGGTCGATGACCTTGGTGCCGGGCACCCGGACCCGCTTGAACTTGCCCTTGTAGTCCAGTTCGCGGATCTTCTCGATCCGAATCCCCTTGCGACCGTCCGACCGGGGCACGAACCCCTCGTCGCGGCGGAACCAGGCGAGCACGCCGCCGTCCTCGCTGGGGGTCACCACGCGGTGGCTGGTGAACAGCCGCACGCGCGGCCGCTCCAGCCCGCGCTCGCGGTCCATCTCCTCGATGGCCTCAAGGTAACGGCGTTGCAGGATCAGGACTTCCGAGGCGCCCGCCTGGAAAGTGGACGGGCCGTCGAGCACGTCGACCATGCTGCGGCCGATCTTCGACGGGTCGTGCTCGGTCGGCGGCAGCGCGGACTGGACCACGGTCACGATGCGCTGCGGCTGGCCGTTGTGCCAGCGGTCGTCGATGAACTCGGTGTGGTGGATGATCCCGGAGATGTGCGACTCCTCGCCCAGGTGCGAGTCGAGGAAGCCGGTGACGACCTCGTCCGCGGCGACCGCGCCCGCCGCGGTGTCCGGGTGGTAGAAGCACTCGGCGAGCAGGAACGGCTTGCCGTCCTGTCGCTTCGGGACGCCGTCGGGGCCGTAGCGGTCGAGCATCATCTGGTCGATCAGGCCGAAGTGGTGGTACAGGTCCTCGCGGATGTTCCAGTGCACGCCCAGCGACGGGTCGCCGCGCATCTCGACGCCGACCACGCGCTTGCCCATGGCCACCGACCACAGCATCGCCATCATGTTGGTCCCGCCGAGGCCGAGGGCCAGGAAGTCCGGGTCGCGGACGCCGGTCAGGTCCTCGTCGTGGGGCTGCTCGGCGTCGCCGAGGGTGGTGCCGTCGAGGTGGCCGGGGACCGGGGCGGTCACGGTCATGGCGAACACGGCGAAGGTCACGACGGCGGCGACAAGGGCGATCCCCGCCGAGATCAACAACGGTGGGCGGGCGCCGCCCCCCAGCACAAGACCCGCGGCCCCGAGCACGACAGTCGTGGCCACCGGGACCATGAGCGCGGTCTGGCGCGCGCGGCCCGACCACGCCCGCTTCCAGAGTCGTGTGGGACTAACGGTCTTGCCCATCGTGCGATTCCTTTACTTGAGTCGCGTTTGGTGAGACAGACAGAAAAAGGGGCGAAGCACCAGAGTGCCGTGGCTTGGGACCAGAACCCCGCAGTGGTCCGGACCAACCTTCAGATGAACCACAGGCCGCCGCGTCACCCCCTCAGGTCGTCACTATAGCGGCGAAGCTGACATGTGTGAGCGGAATGCCTTAAAGAGTGCTTCCGGCCGCTGACAGATACCGCCAGGTGTCGGCATTGGCCCAGGATCACCCGAACGCTCTAAATCGAATACGCCCGGAGCGGCCGATCGGATGCTCCGGTGCTGGCGAATGGCGGATTTCCGGTGGAACACGGGCGGCATCCGCGCCGGTCAGCGGCACAATACCGGGCCGCAGGCTGTGGCTTGACACCTTCGTATGATGCTTTTTGAGCATCCCAAACTCGGCGATCCCGCCCGGTTCGGACCCCCTGACCCTGGTCTGGAACGCCGGGCGCGACGAGAGCGGAGTGCTCGGCGGAGCGGCGGGGCCGCGCCGGAAGAAATCGATCCCAGGACCACCGAAAGCGCGCCGCCGGTCGGCCGAATGGCCTATCGGCGGGCTTTCATGAATAGTCGAAACGGCGCCCGGCCCACACCACCGATGACGACCGAAAGTCGCCTCGCCGAAAACTGGGGAAACAATGCCGATGCTCGATAACGGGCGCCGAGGAGCCGCGCGGCGAGTGCGAACGGCGGGCCGGACACCGACCCGCCGGGGGCGGCGCCGAAACGGGGCTCCGGAAAAGGGCACGCGAAACCCGGATTGGGTCGCTCTTTACCGCGTCAGCATACCTGGCCGGGACCGCGCCTGTCCCGGTCACGACTCACCTGTCAAGACCGCCCTGCACCGCTACCACAAGGAGCGTTCATGAGCCGACTCGCCGTTCTCGGTGGAACTCCGGTCCGGCCGGACCGGGCCTGGCCGCGGTGGCCGCAGTACGACGCCGCGACCGAGCAGGAGGTGGTCGCCGCCATCCGGTCCGGGCGGTGGGCGATCAGCTGGCCGAGCGACGGCACCAAGGCCCGGGAGCGGCGCTTCGCCGAGGAGTGGGCCCGCTACAACGACGTCCCCTACTGCGTGAGCGTCGACCACGGGTCCAGCGCGCTGCTGGTCGCCCTGGAGGCGCTCGACGTCGGCCCCGGCGACGAGGTGGTCGTGCCCGCGATGACCTGGGTCGCCCCGGTCACCGCGGTGCTGCGCTGCGGCGCGCTGCCGGTGCTGGTCGACGCGGACCCGCGGACCGGTTGCGTCACACCGGAAAGCGTCCAGGCCGGACTGTCCGAGCGGACCAAAGCGGTCATCGTGGTCCATCTGGGCGCGACGGTGGCCGATCTGGACGGCATCCTCGCGGTCACCGAGCGGGCGGGCGTCCCGCTGGTCGAGGACTGCGCGCAGGCGCACGGCGCGCGGTGGCGCGGCCAGGCGGTGGGCACCCTCGGCGCGATCGGGGTGTTCAGCTTCCAGAACGGCAAGGTGCTCGCGGGCGGCGAGGGCGGCGCGGTGATCACCAAGGACGCCCAGCTCTACCGGCGGGCGCAGCAGTTGCGCGCGGACTCGCGCCGCTACCCCGACGAGGAAGTGCCCGCGGGCGTGATGGAGCTGATCGAGGCGGGCGAGGTGATGGGCGCCAACTACTGCATGTCCGAGCTGACCGCGGCCGTGCTGCTCGACCAGCTTCCCCGGCTCGACGCCCAGCACCGGCACCGGGAGAAGGTCGCGGCCGAACTGGAGCGCGGGCTGGCCGAGCTGGGCGGTTTCGAGCCGATCCCGGTGCCCCCGGAAGCGGACAGCCGGTCCATCTACGAGTACGGAATTCTGTTCGAGGAAGGCACTTTCGGCGCCGTGCCCGCCACCAGGGTAGCCGAAGCGGTCAGCGCGGAGCTGGGCCTGACGGTCTACCCGCCGGACGCCCCGCTGAACCGGAGCCTGATGCTCCGGCCGCACACCAAGCGCAGGTTCGCCGAAATCTGGACCGAGGAAGGCCGCGCGCGGGCGGTCGGGCGGGACTTCTCCGGGGCCGAGAAGTTCGCCGAGTCGGCGCTGCTGTTCCACCACGGCGCGCTGCTGGGCGACCCGGCCGACGCCGCGGACATCGTCGCCGCACTGGCCAAGGTCCGCGATCAGCATGCCCAGCTCTGACCCGGGACCGCACGTCCTGCGGCTGACTCCGTACTACTACCTGGCCGGGCGCGAGCTGACCCACCGGGAGTTGCAGTACGAACCGATCGGCGGGATGCAGGTCCAGATCATGCAGACCACCGAGCAGATGTCCGCGCTCGGCGCCCGACAGACCGTGGTGTTCCCGCGCCGCCCGGGGATGGGCAAGACCATGGACGTCGACGAGCGCACCCGCTTCGAGCTGCTGGCGCTGCCGATCGCCCCGATCCCCACCCGGGCCAAGGGCTACATCGGACTGCTGGTGTCCTGGGGGCTGGCGCTGACAGCGTGGTGCGTGCGGCAGCGGCTGCGCGGCGGGCGCCGCCGGTTCTCGCTGATCCACGTGCATTGCAGCGAGCTGCCCTGGACGTTCCTGTTCGCGGTCGTGGCCAAGGCGGTGCTCGGCGTGCCGCTGGTAATCACCACGCATTGCAGCGCGATCGCCACCTTCCACCCGGAGAGCCTGCTCGGCAAGGTGCTCATCGGGCCAGCGCGGCTGTTCGAGCGGTGGGCGGTGCGGCGCGCGGACGCGGCGGTCGTGCTCACCGAGCGGATTCGCAAGGTGTACGTGGACAGCGGGCTCACCACCGAGGACCGGGTGCACATCGTGCCGGACGGCGTGCGGCTGGACGACTTCCGGCCGTCCGCAACGGATCCGGGGCCGGACCCCGACCAGCCGGTGGTGCTCTACTGTGGACGGTTCGCCCCGGAGAAGGGCTGGGCCGACTACGTTGCCGCGGCGGCCATGCTGGTGCGGGAAGGCACGGCGGCGCGGTTCGTGATGTGCGGGGACGGCAACGAGTTGAAGCACTGCCGGGCCGAGCTGGCCCGGCTGGGCATCACCGGGCAGGTCGAGCTGCGCGGGCACCTGGAGCGGGCCGAGATCGCCGCCGCGGTCAAGTCGGCGGCGGTCGTGGTCATCCCGTCCCGGCACGAGGAGCTGGGCGGGACGGTGCTTGAGGCGCTGACCGCGGGCCGGGCGGTGGTGGTCACCGACGTGGGCGGGCTGCCCGAGGTCGTCGGGCACGGCGCCGCGGGCCTGATCGTGCCGCCGTGGGACCCGCCCGCGCTGGCCGCCGCGGTCCGCAAGCTCTTGGAATCGCCGGAGCTGCGCCGCGAGCAGGGGGCGGCCGGGATGGCGCGGGCGGCGGGCTTCGACCTGGCCGCGGTGACCCGGCGGCTCGCCGAGGTCTACGCCTCGGTCGTCACCCGGCGGTAGGCACCCAGCCGTGAGGGTCGCCGGGCGGCGGCCCTCACGGCTTTCCGTCCACTACCAGGGAAGTGGCGAGGCGATGGGCGAGAGCCTGGATCGTGAGGGTGGGGTTGACCCCGCCCGGGTAGGGCATCAGGGCGCCGTCGGCGACCCGGACGTTGTCGACGCCGTGCACGCGGCCGTCCGGGTCGCACACGCTGGTGCGCGGGTCGGCGCCCATCCGGCAGGTGCCGTGCAGGTGCGCGCTGCCGAGCGGGAAGTCCATCGGCTCGGTCGCCACCGCGACCGCGCCCGCCGCGGTCATCAGCTCGGCCGCCCGCTTGCGCAGGTACGCCAGGCGTTCGAGGTCCAGCGGGTGCGGCCGGTAGTCGATGACCAGCCTGGGCAGCCCGTTCGCGTCCAGCGTCGACCAGTCGAGCGCGACCCGGTTCGACGCCATCGGCTGGTCGCCCACCAGGCACTCGACCCGCAGGACGCGCGGGTTGCCCCGGTCCCCGTCCAGCGGGCCGGTCTCCAGGATCAGCCCGCCCAGCCCGCTCGGGCAGTCCGGGTCGAGGTAGTGGTCGGTGAGCGCCACCGTGGCGTAGCGCCCGCCCGCGGCGACCAGCGGCTCGGGCAGATCCTGAGCGAGGGTCGCCCGCACGTGCTGGCCCGCCTTCATGCACAGGCCGCGGCCGACCATCCCGTGGCCGTTGCCCAGGCCGTCCGGGGCGAACTCCGAGCGCGAGCGCAGCAGCAGCGCGGCGCTCTGGATGGCGTTGGCCGCCACCACGAACATCCCGGCGCGCACGGTTTCCCTTGCGCCGGTGGCCAAGTCAAGGCAGTCCAGCCCGCCGACGTGCCCGGCCCGGTCCTCCACCAGCCGCACGGCTTTGAGCCCGGTGCGCAGGGTCAGGTTGGGCGCGCCCGCCAGCGGGCTGAGCAGCCGCTGGTGCACGTCGCCCTTGGCGCCGGACGGGCAGGCGTAGTCGGTGCAGGCGGTGAGATCCGCGCAAGCCGGGGCGTCGCCGAAGGCGGCCGAGGCCACCGCCAGCGGCACCGGGAACGGCCGCATCCCCAGGGAGCGGCCCGCGGCGACCAGCGCGGCCCCGCGCGCGCTCGGCCGGTGCGCGGGCAGCAAATCCAGCGGCGGCGACGGCCGCTGCGGGTCCAGCCCGCCGTCGGAGGTGATGCCCAGCGCGCGCTCGGCCCAGTCGTAGTGCGCGCGCAGCTCGTCGTAGCCGAAGGGCCAGGCTGGCGGCAGCGTGTCCGGGGCGACGTGCCCGGCCGCGTCGAAGTCGACCCGCCGCATCCGCAGCGAGACCCCGGCGTAGAACCGGGTGCCGCCGCCGACGCAGCAGGCCGTCCACGGGTAGCCCTCCTCGGTCCACTCCCCCGTCATCGTCCTGGCCCTGGCCGTCTCGTAGCCGGGGATCAGGTCGACCAGGTAGGCCCCGCCCGGGACGTGCTCGCCCTGCTCGACGACAAACACGTCCCAGCCCGCGCCGACCAGCTCGCTGGCCACGACGCCGCCCGCGGCGCCGCTGCCGATCACGCAGACGTCGTACCGACGCTCCATCCCCAGCCCCATCGCCAGCTCCATCGCAGGGGCCTACTCGGCCATCGCGGCGTCGGGCTCCCCGGCCAGCTCGTCCAGCGACTCGCGCAGCACGGCGACCGCGGTCCGGCAGGTCCCCTCGAAGGCGGGGTCCACGTCGTCCACGCTGAGCGCGAACACGCAGCGGCCGTCGGTCTTGCCCGGGAGCTGCCGGGCCCCGTAGGCGACACCGGTGTAGAGGCTGACCGCGGCGGCCAGCGCGTCGCCGGTGAAGGTGCACAGGCCGTCCGGGCGCGGCTTGTCCGCGATGTGCTGCATCGAGTCGTAGCAGCCGTCCGGGTGCACGTGGACCCGGTCGCCGTCCACGATGACCGGCACCGCGGGCACCTCCAGCCCGCCGTCCGGGCCGAACAGGTCGGTGCTGTGCGCCAGCAGGCGCTCCAGCCCCTCGGCCAGCGACACCGGCCCCCGCTCGCGCCGGGCCGCGCCCTCCAGCACGTAGGCGGGCCACTGGGCCATGGCCTGGGTGCTCACCCACGCCCAGTACAGCTCGGCGGGCGAGAGCCGGTCGGAGCCGATCGCGAAGTTGAACTGGTCATACAGCGCGAGCTCGGTGTCGTGGGTGATCAGGCCCTGGCCCAGGCACTGCTGGAAGTCCGGCGACCCGGGGATCGGGTAGAACGGGTTGGTCCAGAACCGGACCCCGGCCAGCATCAGGTTGACCGAGTCCTTGATCAGCTCGGCGGTGCTCTGCCCGAGCAGGCCCACGATCAGCGACGCGCCGACGTCGACGCCCTTCTCGGTGAACAGCGCGGCGCCGTCGCGGACCTTGGCCAGCGAGGTGAACCCCTTGCGAATCTTGCGCAGCCGGGCCATGTCCGTGGTCTCCAGCCCGAGGAACAGGCTGCGGAAGCCCGCCCCGGCCATGTCGCTGACCAGCTCCTCGCTGAGCTTGACCACGGTCATGCCGTTGGGCAGGTGCAACTCGACGTCCAAGCCCCGGTCCCGGATGGCCCGGCAAATCTCATGCACGCGCGCGATGTCGAAGGTGAAATTGTCGTCCTCGATGAAGAACCGGCGGATGCCGTGCGCCTCGACGTAGTGCTCGACTTCATCGACGACATTTTTCGAAGACCGGGTCCTGAATTGTTTCCCGACCGTGGCGTGCACTGTGCAAAATGAACACGAAAATGGGCAGCCGCGACTGGTGATCAAGGTGGCCGTCGCGTCGTAGGACGCCATGTCCAACAGGCCGACCTCGGGCCGGGGAAGACTGTCGAGGTCTTGCAGGAAATTCGCCCTAGGCTGAAGGTGGACGCGGTCCGCCGGTTCGGCGCAATCGCACATCCCGCGATCGCAGCGGAACGCGACGCCCGCCTGCCCGAGCAGGCTCTCGCCCTCGTGCAACGCCCGGAAGACCGGCGCCACGTTGGCCTCGGCCTCGCCGAGGACGAGGGCGTCGAACGCGGTCTCGGTCATCGCGTGGTGGTGGGCGACCGTGGGGTGCTGGCCGCCGAGAACGATCTTCGCGTCCGGCAGGATCTCCTTGACCAGCCTGGCCAGCTGGTATGCGGGCTCGTAGTACGGGGTGAACATGCAGGACACGCCGACCACGTCGTAGGCGCCCGCGCGCAGCTTGTCGGTGATCCGCTCCCAGGTGGCGCCCCAGTGCACCAGGTTGCGCCAGCGCGGGTGCGCGGCGATCTTGGCCCGGTCGGCGTCGGTGTAGTCCTCCGGCGCGACGACGTGGTTGTCATCGGTCCAGGCCAGTGAATCGAATATCTCGACGGCCATGCCGTCCTGCCGGAGCTGGGCCGCCAAATAGGCGAGCCCGATCGGCATATGCCTGCCGATCTCCACCATGCAGGATCTGATCGGGGGTTTGATGAGTAGTACTTGAATGGGGGTGGTTGTTCCGGCGTCCGTCACATCGGACCCCTTTCTGCGGGGTCCTTGATCTGACGACGTCCCGCGTGGTTTATTAGACGCATCTACGAAAGCCATGTCAAGGGTTAGCGGGGGCCCTCAGGGCTGCTCGAGTGCGTTACGGCCATTCGGAGGAATGTCATGATCCATCTGCCTATACAACCCGCACGACAGCCCGCATTACCGCAAGTCCCGCGTTATGTCACCGTTTTCGTCAACTGGGCGTGCAACCTCAGTTGTCGCGAGTGCTGGCTCTACGGCGATTCCTCAAGCGAGAACACCTGGCTGGAGGAGGTCAAGCGCGAGCACATCACCCTGGAC
Organism: Actinokineospora sp. NPDC051303; assembly: GCF_055586285.1. Taxonomy (NCBI): domain Bacteria; kingdom Bacillati; phylum Actinomycetota; class Actinomycetes; order Pseudonocardiales; family Pseudonocardiaceae; genus Actinokineospora; species Actinokineospora sp. NPDC051303. The sequence continues at coordinate 21,148 of NZ_JBVJIN010000024.1, read as the reverse complement.
ATGTGGAACGGGCTGGTGGACGAGCTGGTCGCGCACAACCCGAACCCCAGCATCTCCATGATGGGCGGCGAGCCGCTGATGCACCCGGACGTGCTGGAACTGGTGCGGCAAGCCAAAACCCGCGCGCCCGGGTGCCAGCTCGACATGAGCACCAACGGCACCCTGCTCCCCCGGGTCGCCGACGGCCTGGTCGACGGCGGCATCGACATCGTCTACGTCTCGCTCGACGGCCCCACCGCGGAGATCAACAACCCGATCCGCGGCCGCAAGTCCTTCGAGCGCGTCGTCGAGGGCGTCAAGGCGCTGCAAGAGGCGACCCGCAAGGCGGGCCGCGGGCCGCGCATCGCGCTCAACTTCACCCTCACCGGGATGAACTACACCTCGCTGCCCGGCATGGTGCGGCTGGCCGAGGAGCTCGGCGTCAACCAGGTGACCGTCGACCTGGCCATGTACTTCACCAAGGAGGAGGGCAAGGCCAGCCGCCCGGCGTTCGAGGGCGTCACCGGCAGGCCCTTCCTGTCCTGGACCGGCTACTGCAACGAGCACCAGCACGCCGACGTCGACCGCGCCGTGCTGCTGAGCGTGCTGGAGGAGGCCAAGACCTGCTCGGACACGGTGGAGGTGCTGGTCGCCCCGGTCCGCTACACCTCCGAGCAGCAGAGCGCCTTCTTCACCGACGACTGGAAGTCCACGGTCGAGGAGACCACCTGCCCGAAGCTGTGGGCGCAGACCACCGTGCTGCCCAACGGCGACGTGCTCAGCTGCACCCCGTTCGCCGACACGGTCATGGGCTCGGTGAAGGACACCACGCTCGGCGAGGTGTGGAACAACGACATGTACGGCCGGATGCGCGAGCTGATCAAGCAGGAGCTGGAGCCGATCTGCTACCGGTGCTGCGAGCTGAGTTTGGACATCGAGGTCGACCCGGCGCTGTTCGCCAAGGACGCCCCCAGCGCTGACTCCCCTAGCGACGAACCCCTCACTGCGGCAGAAGGACGATGATGACCCGTACGTTCGACCAGGTCGAGAACGCGACCTACGGCGACCTCGACCGGGCCACGAGGATCTACGGCGAGGCTTTCCGGCTCACCTTCGAGTACGTCTACGGCAGCCACATTCCCGGCGCGGTCGCCGAGTTCGGCTGCTTCGAGGGCTTCAGCTCGCTGCTGCTGGCCGACCTGATCGCGGAGTTCCGCGCGGAGACGGAGTTCTACGCCCAGACCTTCCCCCGGCACTTCTACGTCTACGACTCGTTCCAGGGCTTCCCCAAGAGCACCAACTCGGTCGACTCGATCTCCTACGAGGTGGCCGACAGCGGCTACTGGCGCGAGCACGAGGACGCCTCGCCCCCGGGGACCGAGGAGATGCTGCGGCACGAGTTCGGCCGCAGGCTCGGCCCCGGCGCGTGGACCATCGTGCCCGGCATGTTCTCCGACAGCCTGCTCTCCACCCCGCTGACCGAGCAGGTGGCCATCGCCAACCTCGACTGCGACCTGTACTCCTCCAGCGTCGAGGTGCTCGACCACCTGCTCGGCCGCCGCCTGCTGCCCGACGGCGCGGTGCTGCTGATGGACGACTACAACTGCAACCGGGCCAACCCTCGGTTCGGGATGCGCCGGGCGATGCGCGAGTGCTTCGCCCGCACGGACGGCTTCTACGAGTACAGCGAGTTCATCCGCTACGGCTGGCACGGCCGCGCGTTCTTCGTTCACCGGTTGGGCGACAGCCCCAACCCGGACGCGTGAGCGTCGGCTCCCTCCGGCGCGGCGGACCACACCAGTTCCGCCGCGCCGTGCGTCGCCAGCCGCGCGTGCGCGTGGCCGGTGAACGCCGCGCGCCAGCCCGGACCGTCCGGGAACAACATGTCCAATTGGGACGAATAGCGCTCGATGGCCGCCAACTTGGCTTCGTGGTGCGATTCCGCGGCCTGAGTCGGCAGCAGGGGCCCGGTCGGCGCCGCGGGCGGCTGCCCGATGGCGTAGGGCAGGTCCTCCCACAGGGCCAGGGCGACGCCCTCGGCGGCGCAGGCCGCGGTCGCGGTGGCCAGGGTGGTCCGGTGGTCGACGTGGCCGCCGATCGCCGAGCACGTCCACACCGCAGCGGGCCGCAGGTCGCGCAGCAGCGCGCTCAGCGCCGCGGTGACCTCGGCCGCCAGGTCGGGCTCGGCGGGCAGGTCCGGGTCGAAGTGCGCGCCCAGCCACCCGCACAGCCAGTCCGCGCCGAGCCGCCGGTAGAGCGCGTCGAGGAACGGCAGGTGCAGCGGGTCGGCGCCGAGCGCGGCGACGGCGGCGCTGTCCTCGGCCCGGCGCACGTCCACCGCGTCCGCGCCGAGACCGCAGTCGCGATGAAACTCGTTGGCAGGGGCGGAAAGCGGCGGTGTCGGACTGCCCGCGAAGACGGTGCAGACCACCACCGGCCGACCCGTCTCGGCGACCGCGGCGAGCGCGGCGCCCGCCGACATCACCGCGTCGTCGAGGTGGGGGGACAACGCGAGCAGGGGTCCGTCGCCAGTGAAACCAGTCAAGTCGGTCGAGCCGGTTAAGCCGTGCACAGTCCGCTCCTTGGTCCGAGTCAGCAGATCCAGGCAAAGGTGATGATGTATACCGAAAATCCCGTCGCCGAGGCGAGCACCATGCTCGCGGTCGTCGTGACCGGCCCCGGCGAGCACAGTCTCGAACGCATCCCCCGGCCCGACCCGGCACCCAACGAGGCGCTGGTCGCGGTCAGCCATGTCGCCCTGTGCGGCACGGATCTGCGGCTGCTGCGCGGAACCCTGCACGACGCGGAGTACCCGGTGATCCCCGGGCACGAGTGGGCTGGAGTCGTGCTGGCCGCGCCGAGCAGGCCCGACCTCGTCGGCCAGGCCGTGGTCGGCCACAACTTCAAGTCGTGCGGCGCCTGCGGGTGGTGCGAGCGCGGCGCGGCGAACCTGTGCCCGACCTTGGACGAGGTGGGCTTCACGCTGCCCGGCGCGTTCGCCGAGGCGTTCTGCCTGCCGGTGGAGAACCTGCGGCCGCTGCCCGCCGGGCTGTCCGGCGCGGAGGGCTGCCTGCTGGAACCGCTGTGCGTGGCCATCCACGCCGCCGAGCGCGCCGGTGACCTGACCGGGCGCACGGTGGGGGTGATCGGCGCGGGCACGGTCGGCCTGCTGGTGGCGCAGTTGGCCGTGGCGGGCGGCGCGAAGTCGGTCACGGTGGCCGATCCCGCCGCGCACCGGCGCGGAATCGCCGCGGAACTCGGGCTCGGCGCGGTCGCCGATCTCGCTGTGTGGCACGACGATCCTCGGGAGGTCGTGGTCGACGCGACCGGTGTCGCCGGGGTGTTCCCGGCCGGGCTCGTCGCCACCGCGCAGGGCGGCCGGTACGTCCTGGTGGGCTACTCCGGCGAGGACTCGACGCTGTTCGAGCCGAGCCTGGTCATGCTGCGCGAGCTGACCGTGGTCGGGTCGCTGTCCGGGGTGGGCAGGCTCGACCAGGCGCTGGAAGTAGTCGCCGACGGCTCCGTCCGGCTCGGACCGCTGCTCAGCGAAGCGCTGCCGCTGGCGGAATACCGGGCGGTGCTGGACATCCCGGCGGACTCCGCGCCGCTGCGCAACATCTTCTCCGTGAACCAGGAACCGAGCCAGTGAAAGGGAAACCGATGAGCGCAGGCGCCCAGGGCAACGAGGAACTGATCGAGCGGGCGCGGCGGGTGACCGCAGCCGAGGTCTACGACATCGGCACCCGGTTTCCGGCCGTCTACACCCAAGCGGACGGCTCCTGGATGACCGATGTGGAGGGAAACCGCTGTCTCGACGTCACCGCGGCCAGCGGCGCGCTGCTGCTGGGCAACCGGAATCCGCACGTGGTCAACGCCATCAACAATTACATCGCCGAGCACGGCGTGGTGTTCGCCAGCACGCTGTCGCTGCCGCGCATCGAACTGGCCGAGCGGCTGTGCGAGTGGTTCCCGGCGGGTGAGAAGGCGGTGTTCACCAAGACCGGCTCGGAGGCGACCACCACCGCGATCCGGCTGGCCCGCGCCGCCAGCGGCAAGGACCTGATCGTCACCTCGGGCTACCACGGCTGGCACGACTGGCACACCGGCTTTCTGACCATGGGCTACGACCCCGGGACGCGCACGGTCACCTTCGGCTACAACGAGACCGCGCTGCGGCGGCTGCTCACCGAGTTCGCCGATCGGATCGCGGGCGTCATCGTGACACCGGAGCCCGCGTGGTTCGGCGCGGACTACTACAAGCGGCTTTCCGCGCTGTGCGCCGAGCACGGCGTGCTGTTCATCATCGACGAGGTGATCACCTCCTTCCGCTACGGGCAGCACGGTCTCAACGGGACCGGCGGCGTGCCCGCCGACATCATCACGATGAGCAAGGGCCTGGCCAACGGGCACTCGATCGCCGCCATCCTGGGCAAGGCGGAGGTCATGGACTGCTACGACGCGGCCGGGATCGCGGGCACCTACACCCGCGAGGTGCCGCCGATGGCCGCCGCGCTGGCCGTGCTGGACGTCCTGGCCGACGGCAGCGCGCTGGCGAACGCGCAGAAGCAGGGCACCACGCTGATGAACGGGATGCGCGACATCCTCGACGCGGTGGGCATTCCCGCCTTCGTCGGCGGGCCGCCGATGATGTTCGACGTGGTCGTCCCGTCCGAGGCGCTGTCCTGGGACCTCTACCGCGCCGCCTTCGACTACGGCGCGTACTTCGAGGACAGCGGCACCCACATGGTCACCACCTCGTTCACCGATTCCGACACCGACCACGCGCTGACCGCGTTCGAGAAGGGCGCCCGGAAGGTCGCGGCCACCACGAGCTTCGAGCCGGGCGGGCTCAGCGTCGACCGCAAGGCGGAGTTCGCCGCGGAGGCGTTCGGCGGCAACCCGGACGACAGCCCGGAGGTGCTGGCGAAGATCGACACGATGGCGCGGCTGATCGCCGCTGGCACGCAGGCGTGAGCGCGTGCGGATGAGCACTCGGCGGACCGGTCCGGCGGGGTCGGCGGCGACGCCTGCCCCGCTGGCCACCGGCCACATCCTCGACGGCGACTGGCAGCGCGTCGCCACCCGGTCCTACGGCGCGGCCATCCACCGGGTGGAGTGCCGGGGGACTTACTACGTGAAGACGATGTCCACTGTGGACCGTGAGGACCTCCGGTTCCACCCGGAGAACGAGGCCGACCGGTTGTGCTGGCTGGCCGCCTACGGATTTCCGGTGCCGGAGGTGGTGGAGGTCGGGGCGGCGGACGGCCTCTCGTGGCTGGTCACCACCGCCGTCCCCGGGGTGCCCGCGGGCGGCCCCTGGCGGCCGGACGAGCGGGTCCGGGTGCTGGACGCGGTGGCCGACCTCGCCTCGGCGCTGCACTCGATTCCCGCGGCCGAGTGCCCGTTCGACCGCACGCTCGCGGTGACGCTGCCCCGATGCCGGGTCGCGGTGGACCTGGGGACCGTCGACCTGGACGACCTCGATGAGCGCCACGCGGGCTGGTCGGGCGCGGATCTGTTGGCGGAGCTGGATTCCCTGCCCGCTCCGCCGGAGGACGTGGTCGTGTGCCACGGGGACCTGGGGCTGGACAACATCCTGGTCGACCCCCGATCCCTTGCGGTGACCGGTGTTCTGGACGCCGGGCGGTTGGGGCGCGCCGACCGGTGGCTGGACCTGGCGATCGCCGTCCGGGATATCACCGAGGAACTGCGGGTTCCAGCGGACGGGTTCCTCAAGCGGTACGGCGTGTCCACTGTGGACGAGCAGCGGTACTTCTACTACCGGTTGATGGACGAGTTCATCTGAGCGGACACCAGGGCCACCGCGTCATCGATAGTCGGGGGGACATCGACCGCCGCGGGCGCGCAGGCGCTGGTGACCAGGCCGGGGAGGTCCGCGGTGCGGGTGTGGGCCAGCAGCGTCGGGTGGATCCTCGGGGCGGCCGCCAGGACGTGGCCGGTGGTCAGCCAGCGGTGCTGGTCGCCGTGCCAGTCGGTGACCACCCCGCCCGCCTCGCGGACCAACAGGGCGCCCGCGGCCACGTCCCAGGGGCCCAGCGCCAACTCGAAGAAGGCGTCGAAAACGCCGCAGGCCACCCATGCCAGGTCGAGGCTCGCGCCCGCCGGGCGGCGGATGTCCTCCACCGCGCGCACGATCCGAGTCAGGACGTCGAGATACAGCGGAAAGGAATCCGGCATCTTGAACGGGAAGCCGGTCGCGCAGACCGCCTGGGACGCCGGTCTGCTCGCCACCCGGATGGGGACGCCGTTGCGGGCGGCCCCGCGTCCCCGCAGCGCGGTGAAGGTCTCCCCCCACATGGGCGCGTGCACGGCGGCCACCACCGGCTCCCCGTCGGCGACCAAGGCGATGGAGACGCCGACGGAGGGAAAGCCGCGCACGAAGTTCGTGGTGCCATCCAGGGGATCCACGACCCAGCAGAGCCCGTCCCGGACCCCGGCCGCGCCGCCGCACTCCTCGCCGATGAACGCGGCGTCCGTCCCCACCTCGCGGCGAAGCCGGTCGCGGATGACCTTCTCGGCGGCCAAGTCGATCTCGGTGACGTAGTCGCCGGGGGACTTGGACCGCACGGCGACCGCGTCGTCGGTGAAGGCGGCGCGGATCAGGTGGCCCGCCTCGTGCGCGGCGCGGACGGCCGCGCTCAGGTAGCGGTCGAGGTCGCCGTCCGCGAGATCCTTGGCCAGAAGGTCGTTGCCTGCCACTGGACTTCCTCCACTCGGTCTGGTCCGCTCAGTCGGGCTGCCGCAACACCATCAGGACGTCGCGGTAACCGACCTGGGTGGGTCTTCCCCGCCGCGCCGACCACAGCGCCGCGAGTTCGGCCTCATCGACGTCGCGGACCGATCCGGGGGTGAACGCGGGCAGGTCGATCGAATAGTCCACATGCGTGGACGCGGCGACCTCGACCCAGCGCAGGCCGCTGTCGAGGGCGGCCGAGACATAGTCCTCGAAAAACATCCGGTTGACCGTGTCGCTGTCATGCACGTGCCAGATCAGCAGGTCCACCAGATCCGGCGGCAATGCCGTCGCCAAGACGCGCGTCAACTCGTCGCGAGTATAGGCCAGGTGCGCCCACGGCGGAAGCAATGTGTCGCGCCAGAACACCAGATCGCGGCCGTCGTGCTCGACGTATTCCAACTGGTGCCCGTCCACCCCGCTCCAAATGGGGCCAAAATGCGCGTAAAGCAGACCGCCGGGCCGGAGAATACGCCGAACCTGGGCCAGTGTGGCTTTCACATCGATAAACTGGAACGCGTTGCTGGAAAACACCGCGTCGACGGCGGCGTCGGCCAGCGGCATCTCCTCCGCCCGCGCGCGCAGCACCTCGTAGTCGCCCGCCTCGGTGCGGAACGGGTCGCGGTTGGGGTCGACGGCGTGCCACCGGGCGACGCCGTGCCGGGCGGCGAACTCGACCGGCACCGACCCGCCGATCTCGGCGACCACCGCCCCGGCGAGCTTCACCCGGGCGGCGAAGTCGGCGAAGACCGCGTCCTCGGAAAGCGCGAGCCCCTGCGGATTCGTCACACCAGCCCCATTTCGACCGGCCGCGCGCCGCAGCTGACCTCGTCCACCAGCACCGGCCGCCGTTCCCGGCGCGAGGCGGCCACCGCGTCGGCGACCAGCAGCGCCCGCATGGCGTCCTCGACCGTGCACGGGCTCGGCGCCCCCGTGGCGACCATGGTCAGGAACGCCGACATCTCGGCCCGGTAGGCCACGGTGAACCGCTCCAGGAACCCTGACCAGGCCGTTTCGGCCAGGACCGGGGAGTCCGGCTCGACCGAGCGCAGCGGCACCCGGGTGTCCAGGCCGACGGAGATGGTGGCCTCGCTGCCCGCCACCTCCATCCGCACGTCGTAGCCCGCGCCGTTGTACCGCGACGCCTGCATGGTGACTATCGAGCCGTCGTCCAGGGTGAGCAGCGCCGCGGACTCGTCCACATCGCCCGCCGCCCCGAAGTAGTCCGCGCCGCGGTTCGCGCCGGTGGCGAACGCCTCGACCACCTCGCGGCCGCTGACCCAGCGCAGCGCGTCGAAGTCGTGGATCTGGCAGTCCCGGTGGATGCCCCCGGAGACCGCGACGTACGCCGCTGGCGGCGGCGCCGGGTCGGCGGTGACCAGGTGCAGCCTGCGGACCTGGCCGAGCGCGCCGGAGCGCACCGCGTCGTGGGCGCCGCGGTAGCCCGGGTCGAACCGGCGCTGGAAGCCCACGTGCACCGCCACCCCGGAGGCCGCGACGTGGTCGACCACGCGCTGGGCGGTCTCCGCGTCGGTGAAGCAGGGCTTCTCGCAGAACAGCGGAATCCCCAGGTCGCAGCATTGGGTGATGAGGTCGGCGTGGGTGTCGGTCGGGGTCGCGACCACCACCGCGTCCGGGGCCGAGGCCAGCAGCGCGGCCACCGACGCCGCGGGCCGGGCGCCGACCATGGCCGCGGCCCGGCCCGCGCTGCCGGGGTCGAGGTCGGCGATCACCAGGTCGCTCACCCTGGGGTCCGCCGCCAGGGTCGCCGCGTGCACCAGGCCGATCCGGCCCGCGCCTATGAGTCCAATCCGCATCCGCACGTCCTGCCCGTTCGCCCGGTCATACCTGGTCCATGTCTTTCGGCGCCGGTCCGCGCCGTGCGGCGCCTGCTCAGCCGCCGGTCGCGCGCTACGAGATCAGCCAGGGACGGGCGCCGCCCGCGATCTGGTTCCACACCGTGATGACCGAGACGGTCCAGGTCAGCTCGGCCAACTCGACCTTGCTGAAGTGCTCGGCCGCCGCGCGCCACTGCTCGTCGGTGACCGGCGCGTTGTTCATGTTGGTCAGCGCCTCGGCCAGGTCCAGGGCCGCGCGCTCGCGCTCGGAGAAGAACGGCGCCGCCCGCCACACCGGCAGCGCGGCGATGTGCCGCTCGGGGATCTCGGCTTCGCGGGCGTCGGTGTTGTGCGAATCGACGCAGTAGGCGCATCCGTTGATCTGCGAGACGCGCAGGCGCACCAGTTCCAACAGCGGCAGCGGCAGGCTCACCTTCTCCGACAACTCGTCAAGCCGCTCGAATGCCTCCATCAGGTGAGGCGTGAGCTTGTCGACCGCCAAACGGAACTTTCTGGTCCCGGGGCCAGCCTCTGCCATGGGGTGGTTCTCCTATCCGTGGTGCGCGGTGGCGAGTGCGTGCCGCCTGCCCGTGTTCGGCGGGGCACGGGAACGCATTCTAAGCTGACCGAACGCGCGCCGAGAACCACTTTCGCGTACTTTTTCCTTCGGTGTTCCCATACCAGAAAAGCCAACCGGATTCCGGAAAACAGGGGCACCGGGAACCGTTTTCGACCGAACGGTGCCGCAATGCCATCCACCGGGGTAGCGGGGAATGGACCGGGCGGGTCATGGCGCTTTGTCGGACCCGCCCGTTAATGGTTCGAGGCTGGACCCGCGCGGGCGCGCGTGGGAGCCTCTGGCGCGTGATCGTGGAACCCTATGCCGTCGCGGTGGACGACGCGGTGCTGGCCGACCTTCAGGCCCGCGTGCGCGACACCCGGTGGCCGTCGGCTGCCCCCGGCGCGCCGTGGTCGCAGGGCACGGATCTGGCGTACCTGCGCGGGATCGCGGACTACTGGGCCGACGGATTCCCCTGGCGGGCGCGGGAGGCCGAACTCAACCGGCACCCGCACTTCCTGACCCGCGTCGAGGACGTGGACATCCACTTCGTGCACGCCCGCGCCGCGCGCGGCGACGGGGTGCCGCTGGTGCTCACGCACGGCTGGCCGAGCACGTTCGCCGAACTGCTGCCGCTGGTGCCGCTGCTGACCGACCCGGCGGCGCACGGCATCGACGGCCCGGCGTTCGACGTGGTGATCCCGTCGCTGCCCGGCTACGCGTTCTCCACCCGGCCCGCGCGCCCGATCACCATGCGCGACACCGCCGGGCTCTGGCACCGGCTGATGCGCGGGCTCGGCTACCCGCGCTACGGCGCGCACGGCGGCGACTTCGGCTCCGGCGTGTCCACCTTCCTCGCCCTCGACCAGCCGGACGCGCTCATCGGGCTGCACCTGAGCAACTTCGAGCTGGACCCCTACCTCGGCCCCGGCGCACCGCCGCTGACCGACGCCGAACGCGCCTTCATCGAGCACGAGGCGGAGTTCGCCGAGCGCGAGGGCGGCTACAACCTGGTGCAGTCGACCAAGCCGCAGACCCTGGGCTACGCCCTCAACGACTCCCCCGTCGGCCTGGCGGCCTGGGTGCTGGAGAAGTGGCGCGCCTGGTCGGACTGCGGCGGCGAGTTGGAGAGCCGGTTCTCCCGGGATTTCCTGCTGACCACGGTGACACTGTTCTGGGTCAGCGGCTCGGTCACCGAAACCCTCCGCGACTACCACGACAACGCGGACCTATACGACACCCTCACCGCCACCGACCGGGTGCGGGTCCCCACCGCCATCGGCCTGTTCGACAACGAGTTCGCCCACGGCGGCGCCATCCCCCGCTCCTGGGCCGAACGCCTCTACGACCTCCACCGCTGGACCGTCTCCCCCACCGGCGGCCACTTCGCCGCGGCAGAGGAACCCACCCTGCTGGCCAACGACATCGCCGCTTTCTTCCGCGACCTCATGGCCTCCTGACCCCGCCGCGGATTCACCACCCGGCAGGAGCACCACGCCCACGAGCATGCACGGCAACCGCGAGAAGAACCGCCGCGCACAGAAGCGCGTGATAGGCAATCGACAGCCAGTGGCTTGACCCGACAAGCCTTCCTGTCCCTCGGCTCCTCGCCAGGCGACTCGCTGGTGAACAGAAGCCCCACATACGCCTGCCCACCAGGTGGAATACGCCCCATTTGCCGTGACTAAAACAGGCCACTCACGCACGCCCACTTTTCAGACGAACAGTGTCTTCTCCGTGATTCTGATCTCGGGGAGGAGTTGAATGGTCAGATCGCCGCGCAGGCCGTCCACCTCGAAGACCACCGCGACGTGCGCCTCGCCCCGGCCGGGGCTAGCCCCTTCCCGGAAGATGTCCACCAGCACCGTCTGGTCGCGTTGCCACTGGCAGCTCCACCCCAGGGCATCGATCCATTCATCGGCACGGGGGACGAGAAACCGCCGGAACCGCATCGCTTCCTCTGGGGCACGGTGGTCGGACGTGTCGCCTGGGCAGTCTAGGGCGGCACTAGGGGCGGTCCCGAAATACTCACCGACGCACACTGAAGCGCGGGCGAAATTGGAATATTGTGCGCGTGTTCGTTCGACGCGTGGATAAGTGCCAAGCGCTCAGGGCTGCCGGTGTGCGTGGGGCATTCGTCCGGGGAAATGCGCCTGTTGGCGGAGTAACGCCGGGGCTGTCTCGCCGATATCTGAACGGCCGTCGATAGTTCGGGGTTTTCCATCATGGGATTACTCCGAAGGACGCTAGTCGCCGGGTTCGGTGTCACCCACACTCCATTGGCGTCCGTCGGTCGTCTGTTTCATCCGGGCGCGCCCAGTCCCCGCTGTGGAAGAAGGACGTGCGATGAACGGACCGCATTGGCAGAGGAATCGGCACAGACGTGGCCGCGGGGCGCTCTGCGTCGTTGTGGTGGGCGCGGTGATGGTGGTGGGTTCGCCGGCGGCCGGGCAGGCCCCGGCGGCGGTGGAGCCGGTGGTGGGTGCGGCGAAAATCGGCGGGCACGATCAGGATCTGCTCGCCGAGGCCAAGCGGGAGGGGCGGGAGACGGTCAACGTTCTCATCGCCACGGCGCCGGGGGGCGGCGCCCGCAAGGTGGACGAGTTGGCCAGGGCGGGTGTCGCCGTGCGGTACCGGGCCGACGAGATCGGCTATGTGCGCGCGGAGGTTCCCGTCGACAAGGTGGGCGAGGTCGCCGCGCTGCCCGGGGTGGCGGCGGTGGACGTGGACGAGGACGTCCCGCTGCCCGACCCGAGGCCCGCGGGCATGGTCGATCCCGCGCCGCAGCCCGCGCCCGGGGCGGCGACGCCGAGGGTCAACCCGTATCTGCCGACCGGCGACACCAACGCGGCGCAGTTCGTCGCCGAGCACCCCGCGTGGGACGGGCGCGGAACCACAGTGGCCATTGTAGACACCGGCATCGACCTAGGGCACCCGTCGCTGAGCACCACCAGCACCGGGGAGCGCAAGATCGTGGACTGGGTCACCTACACCGACCCGTCGTTCACCGGGACCCAGAACCGGGACAACGACCCCACCTGGATTCAGATGCTCACCAGGGTCACCGGAGCCTCGGTCGGCCTGCCCGCCGAAGGCGAGCTGCGCAAGGGCGTGTTCGACGAGCGCGACCACCGGCTGGGCGGGGAACTGGGCAACGACGTCAACCGCGACGGCAACGGGCCCGGCGCCAGCGGCGAGTTCGGCGTGGTGTGGAACCCGGCCACCGACACCGTGTGGGTCGACGCGAACCAGACCGGCACCTTCGCCGACGACAAGCCGATGACCAACTACCGGGTCCGGCAGGACATCGGGACCTTCGGCACCGACAACCCGAGCACGCCGGTCCGGGAGGCCCTGCCGTTCGTCGTGCAGACCGCTCCGGGCCAGGACGCGGTCAACATCGGCATCGTCGCCGCGGCGCACGGCTCGCACGTCGCGGGCATCGTCGCGGGCAACCGGCTGTTCGGCGGCGGCATGAGCGGGGCGGCCCCCGGCGCGAAACTCGTCTCCATCCGGGCCTGCCTGTTCGGCGGCGGCTGCACCGAGCACGCCCTGCTCGAAGGGATGATCTACGCCGCCCGCGACGCCGACGTCGACGTCATCAACATGTCGATCGGCGGGCTGCCGTCGGTCAACGACGCCAACAACGCCCGCGCCGAACTCTACGACCGGCTGATCGACACCTACGACGTGCAGATGGTCCTGTCCGCGGGCAACAACGGCGCGGGCATGAACACCGTCGGCGACCCGTCGGTGACGACGAAGGTGCTCGCGGTCGGTTCCTACATCACCCGCGAGACCTGGCGGCGCAACTACGGCTCCGACCTCGGCGTCCCCGAGAGCCTGCACGGCTTCTCCTCCCGGGGGCCGCGCGAGGACGGCGGGTTCAAGCCCAACGTCGTCGCGCCCGGCTCGGCGATCTCCACGACCCCGACCTGGCAGGCCGGGCAGCCGCTGGCCGGGACCTTCACCTTGCCGCCGGGCTACGCGCACTTCAACGGCACCTCGATGGCCGCCCCGCAGACGGCGGGCGCGGCGGCGCTGCTGGTGAGCGCGGCGAAGGCGCGCGGCATCCCGCACAAGCCCGCGCAGTTGCGCACCGCGTTGCAGTCCACCGCGCGGTTCATCCCATCCCTGGGCGCCCACGAGCAGGGCAACGGGCTCATCGACACCAAGAAGGCGTGGAATCTGCTGCGGGCCAATCCCGCCACCACCGACATCACCGTCTCGGTGCCGGTCAACACGGTCTTGTCGAAGCACCTCAAGACCCCCGGCATCGGGGTCGGCATCTACGACCGCGAGGGGGTCAAGGCAGGCGACCGGTATGCGCGGGAGTACACCTTCACCCGCACCTCCGGCCCGGACCAGCCGGTCTTCTACCTGGCGCGGTGGGTCGGCAACGACGGCACGTTCGGGTCGCCGTGGGCGGTGAGCCTGCCCAAGAACAGCCCGGTCAAGTTCCCCGTCACCGTCCGCCCCGGCTCCACCGGGGCGCACTCGGCGATCCTGCACCTGGACAACCCGTTCGCCCCGGGCGTGGAGGCGCAGACCCTCAACACGGTAATCGCCGCCGACGACTTCGCCCCGGAGGCGGGCAAGACCGTCACCAAGACGGGCAGCGTGGGGCGCAACGAGGTCGCCCGGTTCTTCTTCCGGGTGCCCGAGGGGACCCCGGCGCTGAAGGTCGACCTGGCGGGCGGCGGCGACGTGGCGGGCGCGGGGCAGGTGCGGTTCCTGCGGTTCCACCCGGACGGCATTCCCATGGACCTCGGCGCGTCGACCAACTGCTATCTGCCGCCCGTGCCCGGCGGCACGTGCGGCAGCGGCAACCCGGCGAGCCGGACCCTGTCCGCCCCCGACCCCGGTGTGTGGGAGGTCGTGGTGGAGGCGCGGCGCACCTCCGACACCGCGCGGGCCCCGTTCACCCTGACCGTGGCGCTGCTGTCGGCGTCGGTTACGGCGGACCCGGCCGTGATCGACACCGTGGCGATCGGGACGCCGGTGGCCACGACGGTCACCGCGGTCAATACCGGCGGCCAGTTCACCGGCCGGACGGCAGGCGGCCCGCTGAGCAGCGCCCGGGTCGGCAGGCACACCATCGCCCATGGGGCCAAGCAGCGCTTCGGCATGACCCTCACCGAGGGAACGCGGCTGGTGCGGGCGACCATCGGCGGCCTGTCCGACCCCGAAGCGGACCTCGACGTGGCGCTGCTGTACTGCGTGGACGGGTTGTGCCTCACCATCGTGGAGGGCTTCGAGCACGGCGGGGTGGACGAGGCGTCGATGCTGGTGCCTTTCCTCTACGGCGAGTGGGTGGTCGAGGTCACGGCCACGAAGGTCCCGTCTGGCACCACTGAGTACGACTACTTGGACAGCTACAGCCACCAGAGGTTCGGCACGATCGCGGCGACCGACAGCGACGCCCCCCGCGCTCGCGGAGCGCGATGGACCGCGCCCGCGACGGTGACGGTCACCACGGCCCCGGAGCCGGGCCGGGTTCTGCGGGGCGCCGTGGAGGTCCGCACGGACGCCAACGTCCTCATCGGATCGAGTCAGGTGGTGGTGCGCGCGGCCACCTGACCCCGGCGGTGAGCCACGCCGTTTCGCCCGCCCGGTCGGACCGGGCGGGCGAAACGGCGTGGGACTTTACTTGGCCAGGAAGGAAAGCAGCGCCTCGTTCACCTCGTCGCCGTGTGTCCACAGCAGACCGTGCGGGGCGTTGTCGATCTCGACGTAGTCCGCTCGCGGGAGCAGCTTGCGGAACTCGCGGGCGGTGGCGTCGATCGGCAGGATGTTGTCCGCCGTGCCGTGCAGGATCAGGGCGGGCACGCCGAGTTCGGCGATCTTGGCGATGTCGGCGCGGAAGTCGGTGAGCCAGCTGGGCACGACCGCGCTGGAGGCGAACCAGGACGCGCCCGCCGCGACGTTCCACGCGTTGCGCAGCGCTTCTTCGGACAGGCGGGTGCCCAGGGTGTCGTCGGTGTTGAAGAAGCCCTTGTAGAACTCGGTGAAGTAGGCGTAGCGGTCGGCCTTCACCGCGGCCAGGATGCCGTCGAACACCTCCCCGGGAACGCCTGCGGGGTTGTCGTCGGTCTTGAGCAGGAACGGTTCCAGCGAAGCCAGGAACGCCGCCTTGGCCACCCGCTCCGAGCCGTAGGAGCCGAGGTAGCGGCCGACCTCCCCGGTGCCCATGGAGAACCCGACGAGCACGGCGTCGCGCAGGTCGAGGGTGTCGAGGACGACCTTCAGGTCGGCGGCGAAGGTGTCGTAGTCGTAGCCGGTGGTGGGCTGGCTGGACCGGCCGAAGCCGCGGCGGTCGTAGGTGACCACGCGGTAGCCCGCTGCCAGCAGGGCCGCGCTCTGCTTCTCCCACGAGTGCCCGTCGAGCGGGTAGCCGTGGATGAGGACGACCGGCTGACCCTCGCCGTGGTCCTCGTAGTAGAGGTCGACGGTTGTGCTGTTCTCGGTGCCGACGGTGATGAATGGCATCGTCTCGCGCCTCTCCTAGGTGGGAGAACGTTCGTTCTCCGATATTCTGGAGAACCGGCGTTCTCAGCGCGGCATTCCCGGACGCGCCGTGACGGGCGCCACAAGGAGGAATGGTGGACGAGGACAGCGCACGGGAGCGCGTGCTCGACGCGGCGGTCCGCCTCTACTACCAGCGCGGCATCCAGAACGTCGGCATGGACGACCTGCGCGCGGAGTCCGGGGTCTCCCTCAAGCGGCTGTACCGACTCTTCCCGTCGAAGGAAGCCGTGGTGGAGCAGGCGCTGCTGCGCCAGCACGAGACCTGGGACGCCTGGCTCGCCGAGGCCATCGACGCGGCGGGCACGCCCCGCGAGCGCCTGCTCGCGGTCTACGACATGCTGGCCCGCTGGTTCCGCACCGACGACTTCCGCGGCTGCATGTTCATCAACTCCTTCGGCGAACTCGGCTCCGCCATGCCCCGCGTCGCCGAGATCGCCCGCGCCCACAAAGCCGACTTCCAGACGCGGGTCGCCGAGCTGGCCCGCGCGGCCGGCGCGCCCGAGGGCCTGGCCCCGCAGCTGGCGATCCTCGCCGAGGGCGCGCAGACCACCGCCGCCATCGCGGGCACCACCGAGCCCGCCCGCCAGGCCCGCCAGGCCGCCGAAGTGCTCATCGACCACGTCCTGCCGAGACCGGCCTCGGCCTAGGAACGGCCGCCCCGGGTCACTTCCCGCCCGCGCGCTTGCGTCTGTTCGCTATCCACACCGCGACCTGGGCCCGGTTGTGGAAGCCGAGCTTGGTGAGAATGTGGTCGACGTGGGTCTCCACCGTTCGCCGGGTGATGACCAGGCGGGCGGCGATCTCGCGGTTGGTGAGCCCGGCGGCGAGCAGGTCGGCGATCTCGCTCTCCCGCCGTGACAGCGGGTTGTCCGGCTCCGGGGGCTCGGCCTCGGTGGGCTCGCCGAGCACGCAGCGCACCGCCTGGTCCCGGGACATCTCGGCGCCCAGGTGGTAGTGCTTCTTGTACCGCTGCTCGCCGAGCCCTTCGTAGGACCGCGCGCCGAACTCGGCGGACCTCTCGGTGAACACGCCGAACCGCCACGGCGCCGCGCCGACGCTGCGCCACAGCTGGGCGGCGATGCCGTACAACGTCGCCGACCGCTCCAAGTTCCCCAACCGCACCTCGATGTCGGCGAGCAGGTGGACCGCGAACGGCTCGGCCGCCCGGTTGCCCATCTCCTGGTGCAGCCCGAACGCCGCCAGACCCGCTTCCCGCCCCGCCTCGGGGTCGCCGTGGTGCAGCTCGATCATCCCCAGTGCCCACAGCCCCCACGACCGCCAGAAGATCTCACCGGCGGCCTCCCCCGCCGCGACGCGCTCGCGGACCAGCCGCCTGCCTTCGTCCACGTCGCCGTCGACCGCGGCGGCCAAGCCGTGCAGGAACCCCGCGTACCCCTCGCCGTGCGGCACCCCGTTGGCGTGGAACACCGCGAACGCGCGGGCGAACTGCTCCCTGGCCAGCGCTTCACGGTGGGTGAACAGATTCGCCAGCCCCCACCCGACGTCGACGTAGGCGGTGGAGACGGGGTCGGAAATCTGCTCGGCCAGCTCGCGGCCCACCTCCAGCGCGGCGACGCCGGACTCGATGTCGCCCTGCAGCAGCGCGCACCACGCGATCAGCCGCTGGGCGAAGACCCGCTCGGGCGACCCGGACGGCGCGAGCGCCCCCAACCTGCCCAGCCAGATCCTGGCCTCGCTGAGGAACCCCCGAACGGTCCAGTAGACGTCGAGCTGGTTCGCCATGCGCAGCCCGGCCACGGCCTCGCCCGGCTCGATGGCGCAGAACCCGAGCGCCACCCGGAGGTTGGGGTGGTCGCGCTGGATCCGCTCCACCCACGCGACCTGGTCGCCGCCCATCCAGCCGCTCTCGTAGCGGGCGGTGAGGTCGGCGAACCAGTCGCGGTGCGCCCGTCGCACCCGCTCCACGTCGCCCGCGAGGACGAGTTGGTCGTGGCCGTACTCGCGCACGGTCTCCAGCATCCGGTACTCGATCGACTCGGCGTGCTCCTCGGTGAGCAGCAGGGACTTGTCCACCAGCGCGTGCACGATGTCGAGCACGTCGACCGGGTCCACCCCGGCGCCGCCGCAGACCTCGGTGGCCGCCTCCAGGCTGAACGCGCCGGAAAACACCGACGCGCGCGCCAGCACGGCCCGCTCCTGCGCGGAGCACAGCTCATAGCTCCAGTCGATCATCGCGCGCAGCGTCTGCTGCCGCTGAGGGGCGAGCCGGTTGCCGCCGGTCAGCATGTCCAGCCGGTGGGTGAGGCGCTCGACGATCTGCCGCAACCCCAGCGCCCGCAGGCGGACCGCGGTCAGCTCGATGGCCAGCGGCAGGCCCTCCAGCCGGGCGCACAGCCGCGCGACGTCCTGGCTGTTGTCCTCGCTGAGCTGAAACGACGGCGCCACCGCGCGGGCCCGGTCCACGAACAGCCGGACCGACTCGTACCGCAGCAGGTCGGCGACCGACATGTGCTCGTCCTCCGGCGGCATGGATAGCGGCGGCACCGCCAGCAGCTGCTCGCCCGGCACGCCCAGCGACTGCCTGCTCGTGGCGAGGACCGTCAGGTGCGGACACGCGGGGACGAGGGTGTCGACCAACCGCGCGCACGCGTCGACCAGGTGCTCGCAGTTGTCCAGCACCAGCAGGCACCGGCGCGCGCGCAGGTGGTCCAGGAGCACGTCGATCGCGGGCCGCTCGGACTGGTCGGACAGGCCGAGCTGGTGGGCCACGGTGATCGCCAGCAGCTCCGGGTCGCGCAGCTCGGCCAGTTCGACCAGAGCGACGCCGTCGGGGAAATCATCCCGCAGCGCGTCCGCTATGCGCAGCGCCAACCGGGTCTTGCCGACGCCGCCGACGCCGGTGAGCGTGACAAGCCGGTTCGCGGCCAGCAGGCGCTTGGCCTCGGCGAGCTCGTCCTCTCGGCCGACGTAACTGGTCACCTCGGTCAAGGGCTCCAGCATGCTGTTGCGGGCCACCAGACAGGCTACCTCGCGCGTCTCCTACCCGCTCGGCCTCCGGAAAACACCTGGTCACGGCCGCTCTCACTCGCCCAGGGCGCCGTCGACCAGCAGGCGGGCCGCGCGTGGGCTGCCCATGCGCTCGAACGCGGCGATGGCCTCGGCCCGGTGCCGCGCCGCCGCGACGGTGTCACCGACGCGGTGGGCCGCTCGGGCGCGCAGCACCGCGACCTCGGCGAGCAGCGCGGTGTTGTCCAGCGCGGTGGCAAGCTTCGCGGCGTCGGCGAGGGCGGCCTCGGCGGCGGCCGGGTCACCCACGCGGGTGCGCAGGTCGGCCAGGGCGATCAGAGCCTTGGCGCGCACCACCGGCTCGTCGGCCGCCTCGGCCAGCCGCAGCGCGGTGCGCAGCGTGTCGTCCGCCTCGTCGTGGCGGGTGAGCCGGGTGAGGGCGCGGCCGACGAACAGTGTCTGCAGCGCGGTGCCGCGGGCGAGGCCGAGAGCGCGGTTGATCTCCAGGGCGCGGGTGAACCAGCCCAGGGCGTCGGAGAACTGGCCGGTGCGCAGGGCCAGGTTGCCGCTGAAGTCGTAGGTGGAGGCGCGCAGGCGGTCGTCGCGGGCCAGTTCCCGCGCGCGGGCGAGATGGCGGGCCGCGTCGTCGTGGCGTTCGGTCTCCTGCAAACCCTTGGCCAGCAGGCACCGGCACCGCACTTCGGCCGCGGTGTGCTCATCGAGGACAGCGGACTCCACCGCGAGCGTGCCCGCCTCGATCCAGGCGGCCAGCGGCTTGCGGGCCTCGTAGTAGGCGAAGGTCGACTCGAACAGCCGCCAAACCAGGTCGTGCCAGCCCTGTTCGGCGCAGGCACGCAGGGCGGCCTCGATGTTGGCGTGCTCGCGGTCGAACCACGCCAGGGCGGTCCGCGCGTCCATCGCCGGGTCCTTGCCGTCGAGGAAGACGTCGGGATCGCCCACGCGCAGCCGCTTGCGCCCGGTCGCGGCCACATCGGCGGCCGCGGCGCCCAGGCACCACCACCGCACCGCGCGCCGCAACATGGCGACGCGGTCGGCCCGGGAGCTTTCCGCAGCGCCGCGACGCAGCGCGTGCCCGCGGACCAGGCGGTGCATCGAGTAGTGCCCGTCTGGGCGCTCCTCCAGCAGGTTCGCGGCGCAGAGCTGGTCGACGTTGGCGCGGACGAGGGTCACCGGCGCGTCCAGCGCCGCGGCGAGTACTTCCACGGAGAAGTCCCGGGTGACCAGCACGCCCAACGCCCGATAGACCTGCCGGACGGGTTCGGCGAGATCGTCGTAGACCGCGTCGAACATCGCGGAGACGCGGGCGAGGACGTCGCCCTGGTCGGTGTCCCGCAGCTCCTCGACCGCGGTGGCGAGCGAGCGGTTCCGGCGGAGGTTCAGGCGCGCGCCGACGACCCGGATGGCCAACGGAAGGTAGCCGCAGAGCCCGACCAGCGCCAAGGCCGCGTCCGGTTCGGCGTCGATCCTGGCCGCCCCGCAGAGGCGCTTGAGCAGGTCGAGGGCGTCGTGGGGTTCGAGCGGGTCCAGGGAGATCGGGACGGCGCCGTCGGCGTGCAGGTCTTCCAGCGCCGTGTTGCCCGCCACGACGACCATGGCGGCCGCCGAGTTGGGCAGCAGCACCTCGACCTGGGCCGCGTCGGTGACGTCGTCAAGGACCACGAGCACGCGCGAGCGGGCGGTGAGCGAGCGGTAGAGGTCCCGCCGCCCCGCCAGGCTCGACGGCGCCTGCCCCTCGGGCACACCCAGCGCGACCAGGAACCGGTGCAGCGCCGCGCTGGGCGTCTCGCCGTCCGGCCCGAACGCCGCGTAGAGGACGCCGTCGTCGAACCGGCCCGCCAGCCTGGCCGCGACGTGCAGCAGCAGGCCGGACTTGCCGACCCCCGGCATCCCTCTGACCACGGCCACCACCGGCCGCCCCAGGTCCGCGGACACCGGCACCAGGTCGTCGACGTCCCGGATCTGCTCGCCGCGGTTGACGAACGGGTTCGGCGCCGCAGGCGCCTGGAACGGGACGACCGAGGGCGCCCTCGGCGCGGCGAAGGTCACTACGCCGATCGAGTGCGCCTGCACGACCTGGGCGGCCGAGCCGCTGAGTTCGTTGTGGCTGTCCCCTGCGCCCATCCCCACGCCAGCCCTCCGTCGCCGTCAGTGACGATCACGGTACTGGATACCAGGGCCGTTGCGTGGGCGATGGGAAACCTCGTTGCTACCGTGGCAGGCGACCGACGACAGCCGAGGGAACCGCATGTCCGAACCCATTCTCACGCTCAGCGCCACGAAGGCGGCCAGAGGTCCGGCGGCCAGGGGGTGTCATCGGCGCCTTTCCACTCGGCGACCGAGCGTGCGGCCTCGCCAGCCGCACGTGTGATTGCCGAACCGAAGCTAGCCGTGGTAGCCGAGAATGCTGCGGAAGCCGGAAGCCGGAAGCCGGAAGCCGGAAGCCGGAAGCCGGAAGCCGGAAGCCGGAAGCCGGAAGCCGGAAGCCGGAAGCCGGAAGCCGGA
>NZ_JBVJIN010000023.1:0-107636 GCF_055586285.1 Actinokineospora sp. NPDC051303 | reverse complement strand
GACGGGTGGGGAGCCTTCGGCCCCACGACCACGGCAAGTTTAGGGATCTTCCTTCTCCCCCAAAGAAACCACTCCACCCCATCGAGCACTGGGCGGGCGCTGGTTCGGCTTGGTTGGGGGAGGGTTTGCTGCTCCGCTCCCATCGAGCACCTGGTGAGCCTCGGTGCGGCCCGGCAGATGCTCGGGGGTGCTGCTCCACCCCATCGAGCACTGGGCGAGCGTAGGTGCGGTTGGCAGCAGAGCGGCTTGGCAGGAGGGCAGGTCCGCTGCGCGGTCTGCACCGCCGAGCACCTGGCGAGCCTGGGTGCGGCCTGGGAGGAGGGCAGGTTCGCTGCTCGGTCGAGCACCTGGCGGGCGCTGGTTCGGCCTGGCGGGAGGGCTGGTGTGCTGCTTCACCCATCGAGCACCCGGCAGGGCCGGGTAAGGGCTCCGTGGGGGCAGGTTTGCTGCTCGGTCCGCACCATCGAGCACCTGCCAGGGTTGGGTGCGCGGCCTGACAGATGGGCGGGGTGCGCTTGGCGAACCGGCCCCGACAAGGGGCACTCGACTGCCCCAACCACTGTCCTCAACGGCCGTTTTGCTGGCCCATCGCCCCCACAACAAAACCCCACCCACCCTGGGGGCCGGGCCCTGCTCCAGTCTACCGGGGCGGGGCGACAATCCAGGCGAGAACGATCTTGCCTGTGGATAACTCATGGCGCCTCGAAGCCTGCCTGGGTGAGTGTCTTGCGGCCTGCTGCTGAGAGGACGTAGTCCACGAAGGCTTGGGCGTCGGGTTTGTTGGGGGCGGTGGCGAGGACGGTGATGGGGTAGTCGTTGATGGCGGTGCTTGCTTGGGGGAAGTCGATCGCATCGACGGTTTCCGACGCCGCTTTGGTGTCGGTTTGGTACACCAGGGCCGCGTCCACTTCGCCTAGGCGGACCTTGGAGAGGGCGGCTTTCACGTCCTGTTCCAGGGTGTCGGGGGCGGGGGTCACGCCTGCTGCGGCGAACGCCTTTTTCGCTGCTTCGCCGCAGGGGACCTGGGGGGCGCAGAGGGCGATCTTGCGGGTGGGGTCGGCGAAGTCCGGTAGGGCGGTGATGTTGCCGGGGTTTCCCTTGGGGACGGCGATCGTCAGGCGGTTGCGGGCGAACGTGGTGGCGGCGGCGCCGGGGAGCATGGTGGTGGGGGAGGCTGCGGCGAAGACGTCGGCGGGGGCGCCCTCGGTGATCTGGCGGGCCAGGGTGGAGCTGCCGCCGAAGTTGAAGGTCACCTTTGTGCCGGGGGTGGCCGCCTCGAAGTCCTTGCCGATTTGGGTGAAGGACTCGGTTAGGGAGGCTGCGGCGAACACGGTCAGCTGCCGAGAGGCGCTGGGGGTGGCGCAGGCGGTGGCCGACAGGGCGGCCAGGGTGGCGATGGCGAGTGCGAGACGGGGCATGCGCGGCCTTCTGGTGGGGCGGCTGTGGTCGAACCGCAGATTCGGCGTTCTGAAGAGTTTAGTCACGCGTCTGCGTCATTTCCATGGGTGGTTACGCTTGTGGGCTCCACGGCGAGGGGTGGGTGCGATGGCCAGCGAGTTCCAGCGGCGCAAGGTCGGCGGCGTGTTTCGGGCGATGGATCACGATGGGGACGGATTCCTGGACGAGGGCGACTTCGCGGCGCTGACGCGGCGGTGGGCGGTGTTGCGGGGAGCCGCGCCTGGCTCGGCCGCGCACGGGAGGCTGGCGGCGATCATGATGGGGTGGTGGCACACCCTGCTGACCGCGTCGGGGCTTGACCCGGGCGGCAAGGTCGGGCTGGACGAGGTGCTGGTGGTGGTCGACCGGCTCGATCGGATGAGTGAGGCCGTGCGGGACACGGCCGCGGTGATGTTCGAGGCGGTGGACGCGGACTCCGACGGGATGATCTCCGGGGCCGAGTACCGGCAGTTGGTCGAGGCGTGGAGTGGTTCGGCGGTCGACACCGACGACGTCTTCGCGCTGGTTGACCAGGATGGTGACGGGTTTCTGTCGCTGGCCGAGTTCACGGACCTCTGGCTGGAGTTCTGGGCGGGGGACGACCCGGACGCGCCCGGGAACCTGGTGTTCGGCCGGGTGTGACTCAGCGGGCGGGGTGGTCGGTGCGGGTGAGGGCTTCGGACACCGTGGTCGCGGTGGTGAGTTCGTCCAGCAGGCCGGTGATTTGCAGGGACCGGTGCGCCGCGGTGCCGGGGGTGACCACGATGACGGTCGGCACCCGGGCGTGATCGTGGGTCTCGATCAGGACGGCTAAGCCCGCTGAGCCCAGGAACCGCACGCCGGTCAGGTCGGCGATGACGCCGCTGGGGGTGGGGACGGCATTGGCCGCCGCGGTGAGGGCGGCTGACAAGACGGGGGCGGTGGCGATGTCGACGTCGCCCGTGGCGTGGACGATCACGCGGCCGGTGTGGCGTTCGGTCGTCGTGGTGAGTGTGGACTCGGTCATCGCCTTGCCTTGCCTCGGGCGCGGGAGCGCGGGTCCGACCACGGGTGTCGTGGGACGAGGCTAGCGGCTGCGGGTTCGACAGGTGTGGATCGAGTGGCGGTGGGTAGTCCGCTCTCTATGACGGTGTTCCGATACGGCGTCGGGGCCGCCGCGGTGGCGGTCCTCGTGGCTGGCTGCGGGTCCAGCGCGGAGCCGGAAGTCGCGGCGGCGGTGCGGGATTTCTCCTCGGCGGTCACCGAGGGTGACACCGGGACCGCCTGCGCGGCGTTGGCGCCGCGGGTCCTCGCACAGTGGGGAGCGGTGGGCGAGTTCTGCGACCAAGAGCTGGGCGCCGCTCTCTCCGAGCCGCCGGGGCCGCCGGGCGAGGTGCAGGCGTGGGGCGAGACGGCGATGGTCCGCGCGGGCGCGGACACCGTGTTCCTCATCCGCTCCGGCGACCGGTGGCTGATCACTGGAGCCGGGTGCCAGTCGACGGGCGCGGACGAGCCCTACACCTGTGCGGTGGGTGGACCATGACAGCCCGGCTGATGCTCGTTCTGTACCTGGTGTTCGTCCTGGGCGGACTGGCGTACTTCGTCACGATAGGACTGGCCCAGCAATGAAAGCCTTCTTGCGCGACAACGGTCTGTCGATCGCCTTCGGGCTGCTGCTCCTCGGTTCCCTGGTGGGCCAGGCGGTGTCGGGGCACGCGATGGCCGTGAACAAGCTGGTGGCCCAAGGGGTGGACGGCATCACCATGGGCCAGTACCTGACGTCCGCGGACTTCGCCGTCGACGTCGCGGAGAACTGGCAGTCGGAGTACCTGCAGTTCTTCCTCTACATCATGGCCACGGTCTGGCTGGTGCAGCGCGGGTCGCCGGAGTCGAAGCCCGCTTCCCGCATCGGCACCGAGACCGACGAGGAGCAGAAGGTCGGCGCGTACGCCACAAAGGACTCGCCCGCGTGGGCGCGCGCGGGCGGGTGGCGCACCGCGCTGTTCTCGCGGTCGCTCGGGCTGGTCATGGCGGGGCTGTTCCTGCTGTCCTGGCTGGCGCAGTCGGTCGCGGGCGTCGCGGCCTACAACAGCGAGCAGATCATGGACTTCGAGGAACCGCTGACCTGGGCGCGGTATCTCGGCGCGGCCGACTTCTGGAATCGGTCCCTGCAGAACTGGCAGTCGGAGTTCCTGGCCATCGGATCGATGGCGATTCTGAGTGTCTACTTGCGACAGCGTGGCTCGCCGGAGTCCAAGCCGGTCGGCGCGGCCCATGCCACCACAGACGAAAACGGCTGAGAAACGGGAGGAGACCCGGTGCGTGTCGTCGTGCTCAACTGCTCGTTGAAGTCCTCTTCGGACTCGTCCAACACCCAGCGGCTCGCCGATGTGGTGACCGCGGAGCTGGAAGGCCGCGGCGCCAAGGTGACCGTGCACCGCCTCGCCGACCTGTCCATCCCGCCGGGCGTCGAGACCGACCTCGGCGACGGCGACCAGTGGCCGCTGGTGCACGCCGACCTGCTGGCCGCCGAGATCCTGATTGTGGCGTCGCCGACCTGGGTGGGCAGGCCGTCTTCGCTGGCGCAGCGGGCGATCGAGCGGATGGACGCCATGCTGTCCGAGACCGACGACCAAGGCCGCCCGGTGGCCTACAACCGGGTCGCGGGGGTCGTGGTCACCGGCAACGAGGACGGCGCGCACCACGTGATCAGCGAGATCGCGGGCGCCCTCGGCGACATCGGCTACACCGTGCCCGGCCAGGCGTGGACGTACTGGAACATGGGCCCCGGCCCCGGCCCGGACTACGCCGACACCGACCACGGCCACGAGTGGTCGCACCAGACCGCGAAGACCATGGCGCACAACCTGCACTCGGTGGCCAAAGCCCTGGCGCGGGAACCGATCCCGCCCGCGTGACCCGCGCCAGGGCTTTGTCCGCTCAGTCCGCTCAGCCCGCGACCTTGTTGAGGGCCTGGAGGTAGCCCTTTTCCTGTCCGGCCGCGTTCGGGTGGTAGGACTCGACGAGGTTGAACCAGTTGACGCCCCGGATCCACGGCGCCGCCGAGCACACGCCGTGGCCCGCGAACTCGTCGCGCACGTCCTCGAAGACGAAACCGGCCTGCCGCGCCCGATCCGCGATGATCGCGTTCAGCTTGTCGGCTCCGTCGTTGAGGGCGTTGCGCTTGGGCAGGCTGATCGAGCACGACGCCGGGCCGGAGGCGAAGATCTGCGGGTAGCCCAGCACGATCACCCGCGCGTTGGGCGAGCGCTTCTTGATCTCGGCGTAAGTGTTATCCAGCTTGGCGGGCAACGCGGTCTGGGCGTTGTTCGCGGACTGGTTGACCTTGTTCACGCACTGGCTGTCGGAGCCGGTCGTGCAGGTGGTCATCACGCCAGCGAAGTCGACGTCGTTGCCGCCGATGCTGATCGTCACCATGGTCGTGTCGGCGGTGAGCGCGGAAACCTGGTTGTTGAGCACGTTCGCGGTCGTGGCCCCGGCGCAGGCGACGGACTTCGAGGTCACCTCGGGGTGCGCCGCCGCCCACAGCTGCGTGGCCGCTTTGGCGCTGCGGTAGCAGAATCCGCTGTTGCCGTAGCTGCCCGCGCCGGTGCCAGCGGCGTAGGAGTCGCCGAGGGCGACGTACTTGCCGCCCGCCGCGCTCGCGGGAAGCGCCGCGGCGATGAGGCCGCCGGTCGCGGCCGCCGCGGCGACGGCGAGCGCCATTGCTCGGGTGAAACGCATGGATTACCTCCGTGGAGCAGGCGCGACCGGCGTGCGGCCATGCCTGGTGATCGGTCCACAAGTGTGGGCTGGCGCACGAGATCCGGGCGTCCGCCGAAATACGTAGTCGGGCTGTTCGGGCTACGTATGCGGGCGGGAACGGCCCGGCGCGGCTAACTCGGACCGCCGCTGGGCGACCCAGGTGGCGATCTGGGCGCGGTTCCCGAACCCCAATTTGGTGAGGATGTGCTGGACGTGCGTCGTCGCGGTGCGCACGGAGATGACGAGCTTGGCCGCGATGGCCCGGTTGGACAGTCCTTCCGCGACGAGTTCGGCGACCTCCAGCTCGCGCCGGGTCAGCACCATCGGCGACTCCGGCTCGGCCGCCTCGCTCGGCGAGGGGTGTCCGAGGGCGAAGTGCCAGGCCTCGACCGGGCTCAGCGCCCGGCCGACCTGGAACGCCGACTCGAACGCCGCCTCGCCGAGCGCGGACTTGGCGATCGCGAAATTGTGGTTGTGCGGCACGGAAACCGCGATATCCGGGGCGACACCGTGCGAGTCCCACACCGCAGCGGCCGCGCCGAACAGGCTTGCGGCCCGCCGGTAATCCCCTTTGCGGGTGGCCACCCAGGCCAGGGCGTCGATGTTGTACGCCGCGGGCAGGCCGCTGCCGATCGTCAGGTCGCCGCGCAGCGCCGCCGCCGCGGCGGCCGCGGCGACCTCGACGTCGCCGAACTGGCTCTCGATTATCGCCACGCCGAACTGGGACATGTTGTGGTAGTAGGTTTCCCCGCGCTCCTGGGTGAGCTCGGTCATCCGGCGCAGCACGGCCCGGCCGGTCTCCAGATCGCCCATGAACGCGGCCGCGACGCCCTGGATGAACAGCGGGTGCAGCTCGCGGCGCACCTCGCCGAGCGCGCGGAACTCCTCGGCCGCCGCCGCGGCGAGGTCGCGGCTGCCGGGCTGGACCTGGATGACCGAGGAGAGCTCGCGCACCGAGGTGACGAACGGCGCGGCCAGCGGATCGGCCGCGCGGTCGAGCCCGGCTTCGGCCTCGTTCAGCAGCGCCTCGGCGGTGTCGAACTCGGTCTGCCACACCGAGAACAGGGCCAGGGTCGTCAGCGCGCGGGCGCGCGCGGGGTGGTCCGGCGGCGCGGCGGCCAGCGCCCGGGTCAGCCAGGTCTGCAACTCGGGGCCGGAGCCGCGCAGCCCCCAGTACTCGTCCAGGCGCGCGGTCATCCGCAGCGCCGTCCCCGCCTCGCCCGGCTCGGTGACCGACCAGTCGAGCGCGGCCCGCAGATTGGCGTGCTCGTGGTGCAGCCTGCGGGTCCACGCGAGCTGCCGCGCGCTGACCCACTCCGCGTCGGCGGTCGCGGTGAGCTGGTCGAACCAGTCGCGGTGCCGCCGCCGCGTCGCGGTGTCCTCGCCGAGTTCCACCAGGCGCTCGCCGCCGTAGGCGCGCAGCGTCTCCAGCATCCGGTACCGGGCGTGGTCGCCCACTTCCTCCCGGATGAGCACGGACTTGTCCAGCAGCCCCTCCAGCAGGTCCAGCACCTCCTCCGGCGCGAGGTCCGGGCCCGCGCAGACCTGCTCGGCCGCGTCGAGGTCGAACGTCCCGGCGAACACCGACGCCCGCGCCCACACGGCCTGCTCCTGCGGCGAGCACAACCGGTAGCTCCAGTCGATGGTCGAGCGCAGGGTCCGGTGGCGCTGCGGCCTGCGCTGCCCGGAGGCCAGCAGGCCCAGCCCGTCGCCCAGCCGCTCGTTGATCTGCCGAGGGGTCAGCGACCGCACCCGGGCCGCGGCGAGCTCGATCGCCAGCGGCACCCCGTCGAGGTCCCGGCACAGCTTGGCCACGTCGGCGGCGTTGTCCTCGGTGAGCTGGAACGACGGGCAGGTCGCCGCCACCCGGTCCAGGAACAGCTCGACGCTCGGGTACCCGGGCAGCTCGGCCGGGCGCGTGGCGTCCTCGCCCGGGGCGGGCAGCGGGGGCACCGGCATGAGGTGCTCGCCCGCGAGCCCGAGCGACTGCCTGCTGGTCGCCAGGATCACCGTGCGCGGGCACTCGGTCAGCACCGCGTGGGCGAGTTCGGCGCACGCGTCGAGCAGGTGCTCGCAGTTGTCCAGCAGCAGCAGGACCTGCCGGTCGCGCAGGTAGTCGACCACCTGCCGGGAGACCACCCGGGTGGCGCGCTGCTGGAGGCCGAGCGCGTCGGCGACGGCGTTGGGCACCAGCGGCGCGTCGCGCAACTCGGCCAGGCCGACGAAGGTCACGCCGTCGCGGAACGCCCGCGCGGCGTCCTGCGCGACCCGCCTGGCCAGCCGGGTCTTGCCGACACCCCCGGGCCCGGTGAGGGTGATCAGGCGCGCGGTTCCCAGCAGCCGTCGCACCGCGGACGCCTGGTCGCGTCGGCCGACGTAGCTGGTGACGTCCGCGGCCGCGTTGCCGCCCGTGACACTCAGCACTCGCACCTCGCAGACTGAACCAGTCCGCCCACCCTAATGGCAACCACGCGCCGGTTGCCCCTCGCCCGAACGGGCGAGGGGCAACCGGGTGGTCACGCGGGGTCAGGTCATGCGGCCTGCGCGGTGTTGTAGAGCGCCTGGGCTTCCTTGCCGAAGTACGGGCCGAACAGCGCGCTGGGCATGAAGACGTACCCGAAGCTGTTCACCGACGCCTGCACGCCGAGGCCGGTGGCCTCGTCGAACTTCAGGAACCACGGGCCGCCGCTGGCGCCGTTCTTCATCCCGCAGGTGATCCGGTGGTCGCGGGTGATGAGGAAGTCGGTGGAGGTCTTGCCGCTGCAGTAGATGAGCTTCTCGCCGTTGTACGGCGGCGAGGGCACCGCCGGGTAGCCGAAGGCGTACATGTCCTGGTTCCGGGGCTGGTTGAACGCGATCCCCTGGCCGCCGACGACGTCGGTGAGGCTCTTGCCGTCGACCTGGTCCACCACCGCGGCGCCGATGTCGAAGTTCATGTCCTCAGAGGACTCCCACTGCGGCACGGTCAGCGTCTTCTTCGCGGGCCACTGCCCGAACGGCGCGGCGCCGTCGCGGTAGCCGGGCACGAAGACCCAGTTGGTGTGCCACTTGCCCTGGTACTTCACGCAGTGCCCCGCGGTCATCACCACGCTGCGGTTGGCACTGGTCACCGCGTTGGCCGAGCAGGCCGCCCGGCGGTCGCCGAGGGTGAAGAAGACTCGGCCCGCGGTCTTGGTCACCGCGCCGCCGCCGGTCCACTCGGTGCCCTTGTCGGGGAACGCGTACGGCTCCACCGCGGTGGGCTGGATGGTCGTGGGCGTCCCCAGCTTCCGCTCGGCCGCCTTGCTGATCTTGCCGAGCTTGTCGCCGATCAGGTTCTCGACCGGAACGGCCGAGCGCATCTCCTCGGCCGACCAGACCTTGGCGGTCTTGGCCTCGTTCACGGCGACCGCGGCGGGCGCCGCGCCGACCGGGGACACAACCGCCAGCATCGTCACACTCGCCGCGGACAGGGCAAGCCCCGCCGCCAGAATCTTCCGCTTCACAGCCACCTCGGATCACTCACGTGGACGGCTCCCCGACCGGAGACGTCGCGCTCGCGGGCCGGACTCACGCTTCTCGGACCCGCCTGCGGCAACCCTGGCTTGCCTACCGGCAGGTAAACATCGGCCGATCTACGTATTTGACTGCCGTGCGTAGTCGCCTGGTCAGTCGCCGGAGCCGAAGCAGACGAACGGCATCGGGGTGTCGGTCTGGGTGGCCTCGGCGATGGCGCGGCCGGGCGGGACGCCTCGGGCGACGGCGCGGTGGTAGGCCGTCATGACCTCGACGACGGCGGTGTCGTCGACGCGGGCGACGGCGGAGACGACGGTGCGGCTGCCGCTGTAGAGCAGGGCGGCGGTGAAGCCCAGGATCTCGTCGCCCGCGCGGACGACGGCCCTGCCGGTGTCGCAGGAGGACAGCACGACATGCGCGGGGACGGCGGCGAGCTGGTGGACGTCGTAGGCCATCAGCGGGCCGTCGACCAGGTCGAGCCGGGAGAACAGGACGTTCTCCTGCTCGTGGTGGCCGTGGCAGGCGAAGTGCGCGAGGCCGCGGTGGTCGATGTCCTTGAGGGTGGCCTCGACGGTGGCGTACGGGCCGTCCAGCACCGTGGCGTCGGGGTAAATCTTGGCCAGGCTGTCGACCTCGTCGCCTGCGTGGTCGAGGTTGGGGCCGCCGACGAGCAGCACCGGGCCGCTCGGGCGGGGCGCCCGGTGCGTGGTGACCCAGGTGGACGGAGACGGGGTGACGGTGACCGGGCGCCCGCGCAGCGGGGCGAGCAGGTTCCAGGGGACCGCGGAGAGGCCGCGGGTGGGGGCGAGGACGAGGTCGCGGTCGCCGATCAGGTCGAGCAGCGGGTCGAGCAGGTGCTCGGTGAGGGTGGCGAGCTGGTGCCGCGTGGACAGCTCGATCGTCTGGCGCAGGCCGGTGGGCAGCCAGCGGCCGCAGACGGCGTCGAGGTCGCTGCGCAGCCGGGCGATGGCCTCGTGCACCGTCGCCGGGTCGCCCAGGCGCAGCAGTGTCGCCTGGCCGTCGCCGACCACCTGGGCCATGAGCCGAGAGCCGTCGGTGAGGTAACTGACCAGCACGCTGTCGCTGGCGGCGAGTTCGGCGGTCAGCTCGCCGAAGCTCGCCTCGGTGGTGTGCTCGCCGGTGCCGTCGACCCGCCAGCCGCGGGCGCGGATCTCGCGTTCGAGCTGGGTGCAGCGGCGCTGGGCGGCCGCGTCGTGGCTGCCCGCGAGCTCGGCGGCCCTGGCCTGGCGGGCGTAGTGGCGCAGCTCGGCCACCGCGTCGACGGTCTGCTCGTCGGCGGGGGTGCGCACCGGGCGGAACCGGAACGCCTGCGCCCGGGTCCGCTCCAGCCACCGGTAGACGACCTCCGGCGACCCGCTGTCCAGCGCCGCGGCCAGCCCGGCGCCCGCCAACTCGCCGCCCAGCGAGGTCGTGCCGGTCTGCAGGTCGAGGCTGCCGAAGCGGCCGCGGTGGTCGCGCAGCAGCGCCAGCCCCCGGCGGGCCTGGGCGAAGGTCGTGGCCCGGTCCCCGGCCGCCGCGCCCAGCTCGGCCAGCGCGAGCCTGCGCAGCAGCCGGACCTCCAGCGGCGCGCCCGGCCGGTCCCGACCGGCCAGCAGCGCGCGGGCCTCGGCGAGCCTGCCCAGGGCGACGGTGGTCCGCGCGGCCAGCAGGGCGGCCACGTCCGCGTCGATGCGCAGCCCCAGCGCGCGCAGCCGCTCGGCCAGCAGCGCCGCCCCGCGCGCGACGCCCGCGGTGCGGCGGCCCCCGTCGAAGTCCGCGCGCAGCATCGTCAGCTCCGCCACCGCGGCCCAGGTGTCATTGCCCCGCCTGCGGAACCGCCGCCGCGCCCGCGCCGCCCACCGCCGCGCCTCGGCGGGGTATCCGGCCGCGAGGTTCGCCCGCGCCATGGTCAGCTCGGCCTCGGCGTGCTCCTGGGTCATCCGCAGCCGGGGAAACCGCCGCAGCGCCCCGGTCAGCTCGGTCGCCGCCTCGCTGGGCAGCCCGGCGGCCAGCAGCGCCCGCGCCCGGTCCGCGGCCAGCACCACCAGCATCCCCTCGCCCTGGTCGGCGTAGACCGCGGCGGCGATGTCGAAGTCGCGCAGCGCGGCTGGGATGTCCCCGGTCAGCACCCGGCACTGCCCGCGCCCGTGGACGGCCTTGGCCACCGTGCGCGGCATCCCGTCCGCCGCGCCGAGCGAGTCGCCGATCCGCGCGCACTGGTCCAGGTCGGCCAGCGCGAGCCGCACCCGCCCGGCGATCTGGTGCAGCATCCCCCGGTTGAGCAGCACCCGCGCCAGCGCCGCCCGGTCCTCGCCACGGCGCAGCACCGCGATCGCCTCGTCGAAGAACGCCAGCGCGTCGTCCATGCGGCCCACCAGCACCGACACCAGCGCCCGCTGCGAGAGCACCAGCGCCCGGTCGCCTGGCGCGGCGACCTCGTCGGCGCGGTCGAGCAGCAGCAGCGCCTCGCCGGTGTTGCCGAGCGCGACCTCCGCCGCGGCCAGCGTCCCCAGCAGCCGCGCGGTCAGCGGTGACGAGCGCTCCGGCCAGCCCGACTCGCGCAGCGCGCGGCGCAGCAGGCTCGCGCCCGCTTTCGGCCTGCCGCTGTTGACCACCTCGATCGCGCGCCGGTGCAGTGCGCGCACGCGGTCCTCCACGGCGCCTACAGCTTCATCGTCGGGGTGCTCACGATCCCGGTCTGGCCGCTGGGCCGGACCACGAACTGGACCATGCCCGCGGGGACCCGGGCCAGGGAGAACCGGCCGTCCGCGCTGGAGCTGGTGGTGACCGGGCCGGACGCGGTGCGCGCCTCGACGGCGTGCCCGCCCGCGGGCGAGAGCCAGCCGTCGACCCGCAGCGACCCGTCGGCGTTCGACTCGATCTTCACCATGATGGTCAGGGCAGGGCTGTCGAAGGTGATCACCCGGCTGTGCTCGCCCCGGGCGCCCGCCGCCATCGGCATCTCGGTCGCGCGCAGCATCTCGATCTCGGTGTCGATGTCGGCGAGGTCGATGGCGAACTTGACCCGTTCGACCAGATCGTCCGGCACCGGGTCGAGCGCTTCGCAGAGCCCGCGGATCTCGCGCAGGATCTCCCAGTCAAGGTCGTCGAGCTCGCCGTCCGCTGTCACCGCCAGCTCCCCTTCTCGTCGGCAAGCAGCACGGTACGCAACCGGGCTAGGCAGCGCCCCCGGACTGGTCCGATGCTACCCCTGGGCATGCCCAGCGCGGCGCTGACTTCGGCGTAATCGGGGCGGTGGACGAACGCGACGAAGCGCAGCAACTCCTGGCAGCGGCGGGGCAACCGGCCCACCGCGGCCCACAGCCGGTTCCTGCGGTCGGTGAACACCGCGTGCTCCTCCGGTTGGAGTTCGGGATCGCGGACATGCTCAAGGCCCACCGCCATCGGCGCCTCGGCGCTGTGCTCGTCGCGCATCCGCCACGCGGTCCGCTTGGTCACCGTGATCAGCCACGCGGTCAGCGCGACCGGGGTGTGGATGTCGGCGATCGAGCCGAGCAGCGACAGCCACGCCGACTGCACCGCGTCCGCGCTGCGCTCCCGGTCCAGGCCCTGCGCCCGCGCGACCTGCCACAGCATCGGGGTGAGCCGGACCGCGACCTGGCCCAGCGCGCGCCGGTCGCCGCGCCGGGCCAGGTCGAGCAGGACGGCAAGCCCTTCGTAGTCGGTGAAAGGCTTGCCGCCCTCGGCCTGCCTGCTAGGCCGCGTGCCGCTCATAGCAGCGCTCAAGTGCCGCCCAGGCCCGCTTCACCACGGTGTCCGGGTCGACGTTGGCGAGCCCGAGGCCGGTGTCGCACGCCCCGACCTCGATGAGCGCGTTCGCCAGCGCCGCCGCGGCCATCGGGGCAGCGAACGACGTGCCGTCCCACACCGCGAAGCCGCTGCTGAAATCGTCCGGGTCCAGCCCGCAGCGGTGCTCGTCGGCGAAGTCGGGCTGCCGGGGCCCGCTGACGTCGGTCGGGAACGTGCTGACCACGCCCGCGCCCGTCGCCCAGCAGGTGACCCAGTCGCCGTCGTTGGAGAACACGGTCTTGGTCGCGTTCGGGTTGAGCGCGCCGACGCTGATCACCTGCGGCCCCGCCCCCGGCTGCTCCGGGGTCTCGGCCAGCGCCGCCGGGTAGTAGCGCCTGCTGGTCGACTGGTTGCCCGCCGCGGCCACCACCAGCACGCCCTGCTCGGTCAGCCGGTTGACGACCTCGGCGACGTGCGTCGTGTACTTGGCGTCGGCGGGCGTCTCGTCCAGGTAGCCCAGCGACAGCGACACCACGTCGACCATGTCCTCCTGCCGACCCAGCGCCGGGTTCTGCGCGCGCTCGACCCGCCGGGAGATCTCCCACAGCGCGGCGAGCACATCGGACCCGTGCGCGATGCCGTCGCTGTGCATCACCCGCACCGCCAGCACATCCGCGCTCGGCGCGACCTGCCGGACGATCCCGGCGATGAACGTGCCGTGCCCGATGTTGCTGTCGATGTCCCGGATGAGCGTCTCGGACTCGGCGGGCGAGTCCCAGTAGTCCAACAGGGACGGCGAGCCCGGCACCGCGTTCTGCCGGATCAGCTCCTGCGCCTCGTCCAGCACGGAAAGGAACCCGTCGGGCGGCGGTGGCGTCGTCCGGTCCGGGATGCCGAACCACGGGTGCGGCCCGATCCCGGAGTCCAGCACCGCGATGACCGGCCTGCGGGCGAGCCGGTCCGTGCCGGCTTCCCCCCGGTCCGGCGGGTTCAGCGCCAGCGCCACCGGCACCCGCGACGCCCCCCGTGTCGACCGGCGGTAGGAGCCGTCCACGACCTCGCCGTTGGTGTCCCACGGCGTGCCGGTGATGGTGACCGCGCTAAACATCAAGTGGTCCAACGAGATCCGCCCCACGGCGTCCCGGTCCAGCACGCAGTCGTCCCGGTCGGCCGCGGTCCGCAGCCGCTGCAACACCGCCCACGAGTCCACTTCGTCCGGATCGCCGTCGCCGCTGGGCCGCAACACGACTGGCCGGGCCACACGCCCGTCCACCGCCGCGTCGATCGGCGCCAGGCCCGAGGCGTCCATGACCTGGTTGATGGCCTCGACCCGGGTCTCGTCACCGAGGATGTCGTTGGGGATCAACAACACCCGCCGCCGGTACGCGGTGGGCCGCGGCCGCGGCCACCCCGCGGCGACCTCGGCGCGCTCCGGGTCGAGCACCCGCCCGCCGTGCCGGTCCAACAGGTCCTGCGGCACGCGCAATCTGGCCGAGGACCCCCTCTCTTGCTCCCCCTTGGAAATCATGTCCAGCCTGCGTCGAACAAATCGGATCGCCATATGGCCTCCCCTTCTCGCATCTGGCGGATCCACTATCCATCGTCAGGTGTGTTCGCGGGGCCGTTTGAATACACCTACGTGGTCACGAAATGATAACGGCTGAACTGTTGAGATCGTCAAGGTTTGATCTCGGCGGACCACCGCTGTTGGCCGGAAACCGCGCGGTCGGCGGCCTGCTGGGCGCGCGCGCCGCTGGGCCCGTGCAGGCGCGTGGAGCAGTGTGCCCCAGCGAGACCGGCTGATGTTCCGATTTCCACAAGTTCGACCCATGGCGAATTCGTCCGACCGCCTCACCCGTCCCCGATGACCGGCGGCGGCGCGTCGGACCTGGTGCCGTAAAGGTCATCCGCTTCTTCCCTGGTGTAAAGGGCAAGCCACTTCTGCCCGTTCTGCTCCCGCGGGCCTGCGCTTTCGACCACCGCCGACTCCGGCTTGGCGCGAAGCTGGGCCACCGTCTCGGTGAGCCGCGCGATCGTGGCCCCCGCGTCGCGCAGGTCGTGGTCCAGCAGCCGCTGACGCCTCAGCGCCTCGTCCAGCGCGGCCTCGGCGAGCCTGAGCCGTTCCACTGTGGACTCGTACTGTCGCGTCACCAGCCGCGCCTGCCCCCGGGCGGCGTCGCGCTCGGCCCGCAGCGTGCGAATCTCCTTGCGAATCGACTCGTGGGCCTCCGGCGGCCCGGCGACCGTGGTGCGCAGGGCAGCTACCTCCTGCTCAAGCAGCCGCGCCCTGGCCACCGCCGCGTCCCGTTCACGGTGGACGGTCGCGATGTCCGGCTCGGCGGGAAGTTCGGCCGCGACCAGGGCCGTCCACTGGCGATGCCACGGTCCGTGCGCGTCAGCCGGAACCCCGCACACCGTCAGGTAGGCGGTCAGGAAGTCGCGACGGGGAAGCTCCCCCGCGAGCACCTGCCCGATCTTGGTGCGCCGCAGCCGCCCACCACTGCGACTCTCGACTTCCCGGTGCGACAACGGCCCCGCCAACACCCGCAATTGGTCCAAGCAAGCGGCGAACTCCGCCACGCTCCGCACCCGCTCCAGCGCGATGGGCGAGGTGTCGACCACCTGCACGGCCCGAATCGGCCGAGGGTTGTCGACGGCGCTCATCCCGGCCACCGAGGGTGGTAGCCGCGCCTGCTCGCCGTCGGCTGGGTGCGGGGGTTGTCGGCGATGTTCATGTGGTTCGCCCCGTTATCCCGGCCATCCGAAGATGGCCGCTGTGGTTGTAGGCCGCATCTGCTCGCTGACCGTGTTCACCCGGTTCGCCCCGCTCTTGCTTGGCACCGGTGATGGTCCGCCTGCTTGTGGAGGTGGAGCCGGTCGGCGGTGCGGGCGTGGTTTGCCTTGCCTGTTTTGGCTGCGGTGGTGGTTGCTGTGTTCGTTTGTCCGGTTGGGGGCGGTGTGGTTTGGGGCTGGGGTGGTTGTTGTGGTGTCGGTGGCTGTGGCGGTTGAGGCGTTCGGGGGTGTGCGCGTCGTTCGCTTTGCCTGTCTTGGCTTGTGGAGGTGGTTGCTGTGTTCGTTTGTCTGGATGGGACGGTGTGGTTTGCCTTGTTCTTCTTGGGGCTTGTGGCGGTTGGGGGCGGTCGGCGGTGTGCGCGGGTTTGCCTCGCCCGTCCTGGCCTGCGGAGGTGGTAGCCGCGTTCGCTTGCCTGGTTGTGGTTGCGGGGTTGTCGATGGTGCCACTGTGGTTTGCCCGGCAGTGCGCGCCCAGTTCGCCTCGCTCATCCCCGCCAGCGGAGGTGGTAGCTGTGGTCGCCGGTCGGCGTCGGTCGGGTGCGCCTGGTTCACCCCGTTCATCCGGGCCACCGGAGGTGGTCGGCGCGCTCGCTCGCCAGCATCTGGTCGCGGAGGCGGTCGGCCGCCTGGTAGGTCTGGGCGAACTCCGCGGCGACCTGCCGCACGTCAGGTCGGACTGCCGGGACCGGAGCCTGCGCCAAGGCCGCCGGTGCCGGGAGCGGTTCAGGCCGGGGCGCCACCGGATCGGGGCGCGGCGTGGGCGGTGGCGGATCGGTGAAGTCGATGTGGCCGAGTTGGTCGAGTTCGGCGGCCCAGGCCAGCAGGTCGTCGGCGACCATGCCGGTGTGCCGGGCCCACAGCGCGTGCAGCCGGGGGCGGTCGGCTGGCTCCGCCCACAGGTCGGGCAGGTTGTGCAGGAACGTGTTGTGGCCCCCGACCCGCTCCACGGCCTTGGCGTGCACGTCGGCGACCTGCCGCCACTGCGACTCAAGCTTCGGCAGCCCGGTGCCGACCAGGGCGTCGCGCGCCGCGCCGGTGTAGTGCTGCGGTGTCAGCCGCGCCGTGAGGTTGTCACCGGCCGACAGGGCCTCGTCGTGGGCTTCCAGCGTCTCGGTGAGAATGCGCACCAGGTTGCGCGCGCCCGGCGGCTGCGTCGGGTCGTCAGGAATCGGCGGCCCCATCGGTCGTCACTCTCCTCATCGGTCCCGCAGAACGCGCTCGATCGCGCTCGCGGCCGCGGCGTCGGTGTCCTGGTAGCTCGCGCGGGCGGCCGCGAGGTGCTCGGCGAGCCGCTCGGTTCCCCCGGCCAACCGCTCCATCGCCGCCTGCAGGCTCCGCCGGTAGGTGATCACCGCGGTGCGGAGCGGATCGGTGTCGGGCCACTTGTCGTCCTCGAACCAGTCCCGCTGCCAGGCGGTCCGGATGATCTCGGCGAGGTCGTCGGCCGCGCGCGCCAGCCCCGCCAGCTCGGCGAGGTCGACGGCGAAGCCCTGCTGTTCTGGGGTCACCGGCGCACCAGCCGTGCCAGGTCCATAGGCGACCAGCGCCTGCCGACGTGCGCGCCGTGGCCGCCCAGCGGGTTCACCACCAGGCCGATCCGCCCGGCGGAGACCAGGATGTCGAGGATCTTGCGGCCTGGGGCGTCGGTCGCCACGTCCGACTCGGGGGCGCGGACCGCGGTCAGGTACTGCCGCAGCAGGCCCGCGTCGGTGAATACCGCCAGGTTCTCACCGAAGTCGGCGGTGGTCGCGGTCACCAGGTTCCCGCGCGCGGAGACGGCGAAGTGCAGGGTCGCCTGGGCGAGCAGAGCGTCATCGACTTCGCCGCGCCCGGCCCCGTTCCACCCGGCGATCAGCTCCCCGAAAGCGCTTTCGGGGAGCAGGTAGCTCCGGTGGCCGGTCCCGCCCCGCAGGCTCGCGTACTCGGCCTCCAGGCGGACTAGCGCGTCGATCTCGTCGTCGGGCGGCCAGGGGAACTTGCCCTTGAGCTGGTCGAACAGGTGGTTGCGGCGCAGTTCCGACAGCCGGGTGTTCGTGGTGCTGGTGTCCCAGCCCGCGCCGTGACGGCGCCGCAACAGCGCGAGGCGGTCGGTGAGTCCCAGCGGGGTGAGTTCTGGGTCCCGCGGCAGGTTGTACATGGCCTCCAAAGCGGTGATCCACTTCGGCGCGCGGGTGACCCGCCTGATCACCCCCGACACCTGCCAGACGACCTTGGCCAGCACAACCTCCGCCGGGTCGTCGTCGAAGACGTGCATTCTCTCCGCCAACGGCACGGTCAGGAATTCCGCGAGATCGGGACGCCGCACCCCCGCCCCCTTGTGGAGCTTCTCCTCGACAGGCACCGCCACCGCGTCGCTCCCTTTCAGCCGCCAGCAGCAATAAAGTGATCAAGATAGTAGCGGCCCCGATCGGCACTGTCGCGCGCAGCGCCGAAAAGTCCGAGAAGCACATTCTTGCCACCGATTTGCCACTGCCCGATCCTGACCGCGACTGACCGGATCTGACCGCACCCCCCGGCGCGGAACTTGCCACGAACTTGCCGCCCCCACACCACATCCCTTACCCACCAGGCGAAGCGGCAACTTCCCCACAAGTTGCCGCTGGTCCTGAGCGTCGGCACTGGCAAGTTCTCGGCAAGTGTCCACTATTTGTCCAACACCGGACTGCCGGTTCCCCCGTTTCGTTTCTCCGCGCCCGTCCCCGAGAAGGCGTCCTGGCAAGTTGCCTGGTCATTGCCAGACTGAACTTCCTATTCCGGAACACATCTCATTAGCGTGGTAGCGCATCCACTCACGCCCGCCGAATCCGTGCGCGGCCCCGTTGGCTCCACCACAGCCCAAGAAGGAGAGACCCATCCATGTGGACCTGGCTGCTCCTGGCGTACCTGGCAATCCTCATCACCACCATCGCCTGCGCGGCCCCCGTCGCCCTGTTCGCCACCAACCACCGCCGAGCCACCCGCGCCCACCGCATCCTCAACATCGCCATCGGCGCCCTCAGCGGCACCGTCGGCATCCTGGCCGCCACCCTGCGCCTCCATTGACCGGAACCCACCCCCAGCCCCCACTACCCCGGGCCGGTGCGGACCCACCCACACCGTGCGCTAAACTTTCCCCGTCGCCGAGCGCCCCTGTAGCTCAGGGGATAGAGCACCGCCCTCCGGAGGCGGGAGCGCAGGTTCGAATCCTGCCAGGGGCACTCCAGGCAGAAGGCCCCCGACCAGCGAAAATGCCGGTCGGGGGCCTTCTCGCATGTCCGGCTGTATCCGGGTGAAACCGGCCGTTTGCGGCCATCTGTGCCGATGGTGTGCCGACGAAACCGGCTCGGTGGCGATCTTGGCCCGATTCCGACGTCGATAAGCGTGGCCTTGGTCACGCAACAGAGCGTCACCCCAGGCGGCTGTTCACCACGCCGAGAGCGCCTTCTCGATCAAAGCTTGAACGCCTTCATCCTCGTCATCGAGGACGTGGGCGTAGATCCGGAGAAGCACCTCCAGGGAGTGGCCAGCGAGCTCGGCGATCCGAGCGGGCGAGATGCCGAGCGAGAACAGCAGCGACACTCCCGCGTGCCGCAGGTCGTAGGGAGTCGCCAGCACATTCGTCGGCAGGAGCTCCTCGGGAAGCGACGCCTCCCGCGCCTCACGGAAGATGCGGAGCGGCATCCACTTCGACAACTCCTCCGTGTTGCGTACTCCGCGGAACAGGCGCCCGTCCGAGGTCGTGCCGAACTCGCGGATGTGCCATTGCAGGCCAGCGGTCAGCGACGGCGGCGACCAGGCGACGCGCACGGTGCCTTCGTCGCGTTGCTTGAGGCCGCGCTTCTCCCGTTGCTCGCCGTCGTCGGTCCAGTCCGTGCCCGCGTATGGTCGAGCGTCGGTGAGGTAGATCTTGCCCCAGCCACCGTCTTTCGGGAGTGCGAGCTGTGGAAGACTCAGCGCCGCAGCCTCCTCCGGGCGTAGGAGTGCCTCGTACTGCGCTTGGAAGTAGACCTTGAGGCGCTTTCCGACCTTGCCCCGCTCTCCCACGGCACGCAGAAACTCCGCGGTCTGGCGAGGGTTGGCCACTCGGCGTGGGTCGATGGCTTGGATCGTCTTCCTCGGTGCGTTGGTCCACTTGAAACCCGCGAGCGGGTTGACCTCGAACTGCTTCTTGACGACGGTAGCCCACTCCAGGGCGGTCCCGAGGATCTTGCGCTGCCGGGAGATGACGCTGGCTGCGGACGGTTTGCCGTCAAGTTTGGTCAGGAGGAGGTTCAGCATCGGCCGCAGCACGTCGGGGTTGCTCAGGTCGGACACCGGGCGGGTGTTTTCGCTGAGCCACTTGAGTGCCTTGCGTACATCCTCGGGGATGTCGTCCGCTTCCCGCCTCAGTGTGTTGAAGGCGTAGCGGGTCATCGCCCTGCGCAGGAGCTTGTCGTCGGGCTTGCCACGAAGGTTGGAGTACATCCCTGGAGTGACCCGAGTCAGCGCCTCAGCTTGCGTGCGCCGGGTCGTGGCGGCAATGTGCGGCCATCGCTCGTCGATCCAGGCGCACGCGAACTCGTACCAACTCAACCTCGCCACGGCCTGGGCCATCGAAACCGGCAAACCGTCAGAGATCCGGAAGGCTTCGCCGCGCGCCGCTGCGGCCTTGAGAGTGGAGAGGAAGCCCTCGGCAAGCGCGCTATTCTGGAACTTTTCCTTGTGTCGCTCCTGCTTGACGCTCCACCGGACCCAGTAAGTCTTCCCAACCCCCTTTCGCTTGCTCTTGTGTTCGTACTCTTCCGTCTTGTAGAAGCGCACATCAAAGGATAAAGGTTCCAACTACTTCTCCTCCAGGCTGTCCAACCACCTCTCGTAGTCGGAAACTCGAACACGGATCTCTCCGTTGGGTAATTTGAGGCAGCGAGGGCCACGACCCTTTATCCGCCAGTCGTAAAAAGTGGAACGGGAAATCTCCAGGTCGGCACATACTTCGGCAACTGTGAGGCGGCGTGAAGCCAATTGGTCATTCTCCGGACATTTAGCGAGCTACTGACTCCGGGGCGTACCCCTCCGGGCCGTTTCCCGAGTGTAGGTACTCAGCAGTGCGACGTTGGCCAACTTAAGGTGACATCTGGCGACCAGATCGTTCGATGTGTACGCGTCGGGACTGTTCGGTCAGGTGGAGCAGTCCTGCCGGGCACTCGTAGATCCGGTTTTCGCGCTTTATTCCCCGCCGAGAAGCGGGGTTTAGTCGATCTGCGTGACGCTCGCGTTTACTTCGGGCTCTCCCGAGAGCTTTCGCCGCGTCATATTCGTCCTCGAACCCGCGCTTGCGGCAGTCGTCACACCACACGTGGGGAACTGTCTTAATGTTGCTCACAAGGTCACATCCAGAGAGAGCCAGCACTGAACTAAGATTCAGTGTGGCGGGGGAGGCGTTGCTACTTCCGGTTTTGCGTGCACCCACACCCGCGAGCCGCGCACTTGGCGCCGAACCGCGGGTGTTCATGCATTCCGTGCGGGTGGTGGCACGAGGAACAGTGCTCAGTAGGCGCAGCGGTGTTGTCTGCGATCCGGGCGAGGAGCGCTCCTGTGCTGTAGAGCTTCAGTGACATGGACTCGCCGCCCAGGCCAGCCTTCTTGGCGAGCTTGAGTACTTCGGCGTCGCTGGTCAGCGGTCCCCACGCGAGTTGGAGTTGCCCTGGGCCGCCTCGGTGAACCCAGGCGTAGAACTCGCGGTCGGCGAACAGTTCCGCAACCTTCTTGATGACGTCCTTCGCCAGGGCCTCGGCCGAGTCGTAACTGTCGCTTTCGAGCAGGGACACGATGGCCGCGATTTCATCTTTGCGGGGTGTGATCCTCACTTACGTCCGATCGTTTGATAGAAACTTACACGTTATTCTGCGTTCACGGGCGCATCCAGCGACCCGAACTCGCCTTGTTCGGCGATGTGTTGGCTGAGTTCGATAAACTGTTCATTATGTCGGAACCGGGTCCAACCGCACGAACACACCGGCGGGCTGCCGCCACTTCTCGGCACAATGGCCGGATAATGAATGTCCTCATAATGGCCGGGGTCCACAATGCGACCGCCGTAGATGTTGCGGACGTCCAGACATTCCCAGTCGGCGTACTGCTCGGGGCGCCGCCGTCGAGCCGTGTCGGGAGCTGCGGCATGGGCCGTGAACGACGTGCTGGCGGAACTAATATCTTTTGAATCCATTTTCATCTCCTTTGCGGGGCAGGCTCGGCCAGTTCAGCAGACTTCCCCATGACCGATACATGTCCGGATTTTCTGATCATTCAAGGTTGACAAAGGTTGCGGACACACTCTAGGCAGTGGTTAGGTTTTACCAATGGTGGCCATGCCGTTGGCGCGCCTTTAATAGTTATCTTCGATGAAGCTGCGGATGCCCAGCGTCTTGGTGCTGGTTCGGTAGTCGCGGCCGTAGTGCTCTCGCGCGTGCCGTTCACACAGGGGTTCGCTGTCCTGCCTGGTGGCACGGGCATCGCAGTAGTCGCATATCGGTCTGCGTTTGACCCATCCGAGCGTCGCGTCGTCCGACCAGGAACCTTCCGCGTGGAACGCGAACAGCACGGCTTGATCCCGGTTCTCGGCGAGAGTGAAAACCGTGGCCTTCTCCGAGTCTCGCACGAGGCGCACCGCGTACTCGGCCACCTTCATGCCGTCATCTGCTCCTCAACCCGCTGTTCCTCGTAGAACTCACGGCCCGACGCCATATTCGGAAAGTCCCAGAGGTCCGGTGGGCCGCCATCACTGTAAGAGATGACGACATACGTTTCTTCGCGCGAGATGCTGTCGTACAGTGCCACACAGCTACCGTCTGATAGATTTCTCCAATCGACTAGGCTGTATTCTTCCCCATCGTTCGTCATGATTAGACTCCTCATTAGGTAGCGATCCAACAGCACGGAAAGTTGTGCAGGTGAAAGTAGTGTGGGATCGCGTTGGCAGGCTCGTCAGCCCCGGAGCGCCAACCCGGAGGACCGCCCCAGGGCGGTTTCGCCATTAGTTCTGGTTCTTGGAGGCTTTGAGGAAGCTGATCCAAAAATTGGTGACCGTCGTTTCGATCACTAAGTGCGGCACCTCGACGATGCGAGCCACGCAGTCGTGTGTAAGCATCGCGTTCCCCGTCGCAACGGCTAGTCGCGCGAAATCCTCGTATGCCTCACCTTTACGCGCAAGCAGAGGTGCTGCTCGGTCCCGCAGGTCCCGGTAGGGCAAGGTCACCACGGACCGCACGTACGAGCTATGTGCGTCGTCGTCCACTAGGCCCAACTCCCAGACCGCCGAAGGGATGGCGGGGATCAGCGCGTGGATTGCGTCATGGCAGCCGATACAGCGGTTGCGGTCATTGCCGCTGTCGTACAGGGACGACCCCGTCGCCCCGGTCTCCGGGCAGTCCTCGGTGAAACACTGACCGCCGAAGCGGCCACGTTCGGTCATGCGATCTCCTTTGTTGTGGCAGGGCTCATCAGCGCGGGGACGCCGGTCCCGCGGACCCGGCACGGGCCAGGTTTCGCCGCCATCTCCGTCTCTTGCTTGCGGGTCCGAGTACGGACCACGACGAGCTGTCGAGGCGCTGTCAGCGCCGCGCTCCCGCCGTAGGACGGGCTTTCAGGGCGAGGGCCTTCAGGCGGTCAAGACCAGCCATGACGGCACTCCACACTCTCGCTGACCTAGAAGTCCGCTGCTCACCGTTCTGTTCGACAGACCCGATGCCTTCGACCATCAGGGCGTCGAGCGCGACCTGCGCAGCCTGCTCGGCATCCTCACGGCTGTAGAAGCCGC
Organism: Actinokineospora sp. NPDC051303; assembly: GCF_055586285.1. Lineage (NCBI taxonomy): Bacteria > Bacillati > Actinomycetota > Actinomycetes > Pseudonocardiales > Pseudonocardiaceae > Actinokineospora > Actinokineospora sp. NPDC051303. Next base: position 84,643 of record NZ_JBVJIN010000023.1, on the reverse strand, counting down.
CCACCGAGTCGACGGTCTCCCAGGCCGGACGAACTCCGAGCTCGGCGCTGGACCATGCCACGAGCCGCTCGACCTTGACCATGTAGACCTCCCCGCGCGCCCATGCGCGGTACTCAGCGCGCTCGGCCTCCATGATCTGCCGCGCGAGGGTCTCCGGGGTGCCGTTGGCTTCGGGCACGTCGACCTGGTCCGGCATGAGGTACCAGACGGCACGGGAGCCGTCCGGGCTCGGACGTTCGAGCAGTAGGTGTGCGCCGTGGAACGCCCGCGCGTACCGGGCAAACAGCACCATCGCCCGGCACCTGTCGTGACGACTCTCGTAGTGGCGCCACTGATCAGCCAGTGGCCCGTAGTCCTCGTCAATGTCGATGTACTCCCGGTGATCGACTGTCACCACGTGCGCTGTGTGGTCGTAGTCCACGCGCGGGTTGACGGCGACATCGTCGAGCTCGATGGTCGCCCGGTAAGTCGGGGACGGGAGAAAAGCACTGGTCATCAATCGTTCCTTTGTCGTTGGTAAGGCTCGTCAGCGCGGGGATGCCGTCCCGCGGACCCCGCGCGGGGGTTTCGCCTGGTGAGGTCAGGTGAGATGTCATCCGTACGTCAATCTGCCAAAGCAAGCGACTTGCACAATGCAGTCAGCCGCATCACTGTCGATATGGCCGATCTCGATTCCATCCTCGTCGCGGCCCTCCCAGGCGCCCACGAGATAGCCACGGATTCTGTTGCTCACGAGCGTTTGTTCGGAATCGAGAATCTTGGCGATGGCGCCACGGATCTCGTCGCGCGTCAGATAAAACACCTCACCGCTTCCATCCTCTTCACGTTCGACGACCGTGAACGTCGTCCCCTCGGGTGCGCGGGCCAGTTGCGCCGTCGTTGGTGTTGCAGCCCAGTAGGTGATGCCGTACTCAGCCGCGTCAATAATGTCGTCTACGTTCTCGTCGCTAACCACTCTTGGGTCGAATTCCACTGTCCGTCCTCTTTACTGGCAGACTCGTCAGCCGGGGGATGCCAACCCTCGGGACCGCCTTGAAGAGACGGTTTCGTCAAAATGTGTCATACTCTTAGCAAAGTTTTTTCCTGTACTCCTCTTGCTCTGAACTGTCCATGCAGCCGCCACAAAACCCGTCCCAGGAGTCGGGGCCATCCGGATCGCCGTCGCAGCCAGGAGTCCGGCACAGGTTCTCTTCATTGAACTCGTTAAGCGCCTGGGCCTCGGCCTCTTCGGCGCTGTCGGCTTGGACTCCTGTCGACCATCTTTGATATTCACCGCCTTCACCCGAATGTGATTCGCTATCCACACTCCAGTGCTCGCCCTCGAAAACACCCGCGATCAGTAACTCATTCTCATTTTTGATCAATCCCGCGACTGTGTACGTCGCCATCGTCATCAAACTCCTCGTGTAGCAGGTCGGTCAGGGCCGGGCGCGCCTTTGCCATCGTTCACCGGTCGTCGTCATTGTCGCCTTCTTCTTCAGCCTCCCGTTCCCACATATTTGCTGTGTGCCCAAACATCAAACACGCGACAAAAAATGCCACAGACAACCATATGTATCGCTGATGAAGGTAACTAAGCCCGATGAACAGTTCGATCACAGCAACGAGTCTCATCAGATAGACTCCAACTATGGGCCATTTCACAGCAGCCCCAGGAATCTACGAATGACTGCCCTCTGTTCCCGCAGGTCCGCCAACTCTCGGTCTTTCTCCTCATTCCCATCGCGCGCGGAACGCAAGGCATCCCGGAGGTTCTCTAGGTTGATGATCAGGGCTTCGATGTTCAACTGTCCCGTCGCAAGATCGAAAAGTTCAAGGTTCATGACGGTGCCAAATGGCATTTGCCATATTAAACTGCGCAACCTGATCACCTGGTCGGCACTAATTTCTACATTCATCAGTTCATCTCCCGTGGCGACGGACTCGCTCCCCTGGGGCGCCACTCCCCAAAGAACCTATTTTGGAAGTTTCGCTAGTCACCTATTGCGGAGGACTTACCGTTGCTGCCACCGAACTCACTGAATAGGCGAGGCCCGTAGTCCCACGTCCGATCGACTGAACCACTTCGACCAACAGGTATTTCAGGTGCTCACGGGCATCCTCGATGGATGCCCGACCTGGGTCGGTGCCGTAGTCAAATGTCCAGTGGTCGAGATCCACCGCAAAGGTGAGGTCTACAAGAGCGGAAAAAGTAGATTTGCACATCACTCATTTTCTCCTGGTCCTAGCAGACTCATTAGTACTGGCAAGCCGCCCAGAGGACCGTCCAAGGACGGTTTCGCCAGATGGTCAGGAAGCGAACGTGAGTGTGATCTGAGCAGGGCAAGCCAAGGGAGTACGCCACTCCGCGATTACCGTTTGCAGCACGTAGGCGGTTGCGCCGTCGTGTCCGCGGTTGATCATCGAGACCGCGTTCTCGAACTCCCATTGATTCCCGCTGTACTCGTAGTACAGTTCACGGACGCGCGTCTCTGAAACATCGAAGCAGTCCCAGTAGTCGTGCGCCCAGCGTTCCAATTCTCTCATGACCTCCACGCGAATCCACCTGTCCCAGGCTTCTTTACGCATCTCGTCCTCGTACTCGGAGTACGAGCTCTCGTCGATGAGCAGAGAATCGTCCATATTTTCGATGGTGTTCACGACCGCCTCCAAGCGGTCAAGGCCGGTGTCGAGGTCGTCCTCGTTGCCCACGGGCAGCTCGCCGAGCTGCATCCACGCCAGCCCCTCGTCGTCGTTGATCGACACCTCGACGCCCACGAACTCTTGAAAGGCTCGAACATTCGCCGCGTCGTATTCGTTTCCCCAGCAATCCCCGTACCCGGCCAGGGTCACGGTCACGGCGTAGTGGTCGCGTGTTTCCGTTCCATCGCTCATCACGAGCTGGTAGAGCTGCTCGGCCGGAACCTTCGACAGGCCCCGCCGATAGGTGTCCTCGGTGAGCGACACGCGCCATGAGTCCAGTAGTCGTCCCCACAGCTCTACCGCTCGTGCGTACTGTTCTGGGGAGTAGGCATGAGTGATCACCATCTCAGAGTTGTTTCTCATTCGCCTTCCGCCCAGTATCGGAAAACTTGTTGTGAGTCCAATGTTTCCGCTTCCTCTGGACCGTTTGCCTCGATAGTCACCAGCCACCGCATCCACCCGTCGGATTCCGGTGCTTCATCGCAGTTGAACAACACGCCCTCGAATACAGCGGCGACAAGTGGCCTTCCTCCGACATGACTGAAGCCAGGGGCAGCGCTCTTCAATTTCGCGTCGGTGTTCACACCAACGACCGTGTATTTTTTAGTATCCGTTTTACTCATGGCGACCTTCCAATCTAGCAGGCTCGTCGGCACAGGGATGCCACCCCCGCGGACAGGGGCGCCCCCCTGTTTCGCCTCAACTCCTGTGGTTTGGTGTGGGCCTGCGGTTCAGACCCCCGCGTCCTCGCGTGCCCACTGCTCCCGTGCGTCGTCCAGCACATGGGAAATGGTGCACTCGTGGATAAACGCGGCTTCGACGAGCGCGGCCGACCGCTGGGTGTTCCCCCCGGTCAGAACGAAGAGTGCCTGCATCAATGCAGCACGCACCTGACTGTGCGCCGACAGGCCGTCTTCGGCGTGGGTGTAGTAGTCGCCAACTAGAGCGACGTCGGACTTGTCCAGCGTGGACAGCGCATGCATTAGAGAGTCGGCCATCCGCAGATGTTCCGACTCTACGTCCTTGGCCCACTTTTCCCGCATGACTTGGAGGTTGTAAGCGACGTCCTCACCGTTGTCGATCATCACGTTGTAAAGTTCGTTGGCACGTTCCTCGTCCCCTCCTACCAATTCCGTTAGCGAGAGGATGAGTGCACGCTGGACTAATGCGTATGGCTGAGCCTGGTCGAATCCTTGATGTATCGCCTCATGCGTGTTATCGAGTGCGTAGAAGGAAACGACCGACTCGTCGGTGCTGTTGAACTCGGACAATATTGTGCGCAGCTTGTCCGCCATGCAGATGTGCGCAGCTTCCTTATCGGAGAACGGCGTGGCAGTGGTGCTCATGGGGTCCTCTCGTTACGGCAGGCTCGTCAGCGCAGGGATGCCAGCCCTGCGGACCCGACCGAAGTCGGGTTTCGCCCTCAACCGGAGACAGCAAACGCCATTTCTTTCAGAGCTGCGGGAATGGTCGAATAGGGAAGCGAATGGTCTAGACGATCGAGCTCTTGATCTGTAAGTGGTCCAGTCCAAGACTCCAAAAGGTCACGGGGTATAACAAGGCCCCTACGGGGGCCAAAGAAGTCAGACATGACACTCCCTTAAATGGCAGGCTCCTCAGCGCGGGGATGCCGCCCCGCGGACAGGGGGCTCCCCCCTGTTTCGCCCTCACTCATGCGCAGTCGTCGAACTTGGTCATTGATTACTTCCTTTCCGGCAGGCTGATCAGGGCGGAGGTCACCCCCATCAGACCGAGACTGTGTTACAAGTTACACACTTGGATGCAAGTTACCCACTTAGGGACATGAATACGACGTCCGGTTCGCCGGGTGTCCAGTTCGATTCTCGGCGGATCTCGGAGAACCCGAATCCTCTGTAGAAGTCTGGCAGGAAACCGTCGAAGCAGTCGAGTGCGCAAGCGCCAACAGAGATCGCTTCCGTCACCAAAGACTTGCCCCGCCCCTTGGTGGTACTGAACAGCCCGATCAGGTCAGCGTCAGTAGACACGCCGAACCCACTGCTCAGGTCGTCACTGAGGTAGTAAGTGGCCGTGTCCGGCATCTCCTCCGGAGAAGAGGTAGCCGCCGCGATGCGGGCAGACCGGTCCCGGGCCACGGCGAGCGCGTCACGGTAGGTCTCGGCGGAAACCTTGAACAGCTTCGTCAAGTCCACTCCTTACGGTCCGATTGGTCCACGTGCCTGCCGCAGCTTCTGAAGCGCGCCGTCCGATTTCGACGGGGCGGCAGGCTGATGTGCGTTACAAGTTACACACTTGGCCACAAAAAGCGTCATCATTCCTGTCGGGACGCCGCGCGCGATGGTCGTCCGCGCGCTTTCCCGAGGTGTCGGCTGGCCCATCCACGTGCCACCAAAAGGTGGCTATCGGGCTGCCCGTATGCGATGACGCAGTCCGGTTACTCACTATTGATTTCTCAAGGAACAAGGCGGGGGGCGGATTCTTCCGGACCTGGCAGCCATTTCTGGCGACCGGTTTCCGGTCCGTCTTCCCGGTGGTTCAGACTCTAGCAAATCCGCTTCGGACTTACAAGTTACACACTCTGTGGCACCTTTGGCGCGCTATGGATTGCCCCGGGTGGATTCGTCGGTTCGGGTCAGACTCCCTATCACGTTGCGCCCGTTGCGCAAGTGTTCGGGAATCTTCACAGCGTGCGCCGTGCCGTTCCGACTCGTCTCCCTGGGGCCGCTTCCGTCACGGTGCGCCCCCGGTACCGGTTTGGAATCTACGCGATTCCTTTGCCGATGTGCAAGTTGTAATTTGAAGTTGGTTCAGCTTCGAGTCATTCACCTCCGCTCCCTTCCGGGGCGGGTTGGCCTGACAACGAGAACGCTAGTGCAAGTTACACACACGCACAAGTCGTCTCTTGTTTTCCCTGGTCGACCCGCTTTCAGGTCTACCGACCGTGTCCACAAGTCCGGTTCCGCGCGGTTTGGCGACGACGTCGCGCCCGTCCGTCGTGCTCCCGGTCTACACGCGGCTTATCTCGTGCGCGGTGCTTCTGCGTTCGGGAAAGGAACCGCGACGGGTGCGCGACCCTAGGGCAGCGGCGAGCGTCAGGCCAGGAGGTGGGGTGTGACCCCCGACGCCTCTAGTGGGGGACCGCCGTGTCTTAGCGGCTGGAAACCCGCCACAGTTCCAAGGTCGGTGGCAACCTGGCGCCGGAACGGCGTGGGCGTCATCTTTGCAGGTCAACGACAGTGTAAGGCGTCTATGAGGAGCGTATTGCCTTGACGATTTCGGCTCGGATTTTCCCTTCAGGCACGCCCGCGGCCTTCAGTTCCTGGCGGCGGCGGATCAGCTCGTCAAGGCGGCTACCCGCGGGGGCCTCGTCCGTGCGGGCGAGCTCGCCGCCGACCACGACCGCACCGAAGAGGGCTGCCTCCGTCGTCGGGTCCAAGGGCTCGCGCTCGTCGCTCATGCCTATCAGTGTACCCGAGTGTGTAACTTGCGTCGAGTGGTCCAGCCCGCCAAGGCTCCAGCGCGAGACGTATGCCTATCAGTGTGCCCTGGTGTGTAACTTGTATTAAGTGGCAGCTTGTCCAGGTTCCAGCGCGAAACGCATACCTGCTCGCTTGGCGCTGCGGGCGGGCATCCGCCCGCCCTGCCAGTGCTCTGAAGAGACGTCCCCTGCCGTCGCCAGGCAAGGTGGTGTGTGCTTCAGATTACATCTCTGGCGAGTTCTAACTGCTTGATCCATAGCCGTACTTCTTAGTGAAAGCCCGAAACGGCAAGCACTCATGCTGACGCCGGGAGGCTTGGCCCCTGGCGGGGCCTCTTGTCGAAACCTCTTCGCTTGGCACGGCCAACTCCCTTATGGAGTTGTCGTTGTTCAACCTGTCTCGGATCGGCGGCGGTTCTTCTGTCCCACGCTGGGTCTTCGAGATCACTGTTCCACGTCGTGAGGTGGTGTATCGCCATGCCCCAGTGGTCCGGTTCCGATCGGCGCTCACGCCTCCCGGCTGACTGGGATCGCATTCGACGTCGTATTTTGCGACGCGATGGTTTTCGCTGCACGCATGTCGATGAGTTCGGCGAGCGGTGCGCAGAACCGGCGAGCGACGTGGACCATATTCTTTCCGGTGACGACCATCGAGACGCCAATTTGACCTCGCTCTGCGGGTGGCATCACCGGAAGAAGTCCTCACGAGAAGGCGCGGCGGCAGCGGCAGCCAACCGAAGGCGACTGACTGCCAAGTTTCGGCGCGTGGAAGTGCACCCCGGCCTCCTGTAAATGTCACAGATTGTTCTGGTCGACCGGAACCACCTCTTGCCAGGGCACGTAGTGGGTGGTCGGCAACCAATCGTCTCTCTCATCCGGGACGTCGACCTGTACGAGTCCCGGCCTCCCCGGCGTCAACATCGAAGCGAGTTTCCCGCGGAACACTGATCCCCTGATGTCAAACTCGACCTCGTATCCAAGATAGCCTACCAGTTGATCTTTGGTCAGCTTCATTTCACCTTCTTAGCAGACAGGTGCGAATGTCGCCACTCCTGGGCGGCGCATAGATTTTCATCCGCCAGACTGGTATCGAAATATCTCCCCTTTGGCGCGTAGCTCAGTGGTCAGAGCAGCGGTCTCCAAAACCGTGTGACGCAGGTTCGAGTCCTGCCGCGCCTGCCGAGCATGTCCGTCAGCAATTCCGCTGTCCGGTTTTCGCACTCTCAACGAATTGGAGACGAGCGGTTTGCCCAACTACCTTCTGGCTCCCGCGCTGGCCACCCTCCGAGATCAGTTCAACGCGAGGTTCCCGGGCCGGTCGACGGCTTCGGACGGCTGGATTGGCGACGCGGCGCACCGCAAGCGGGGCTCCGCTTCCGACCACAACCCGTGGGTCGTGATTGACGGCCAGGCGTATGTCACGGCGCTGGACATCACCAACCATCCGGCGATCGGGCTCGACCTGAACAAGTTCACCGACCAGCTCCTGGTCGCGTGCCGGGACCAGGGCGAGAACCGGCTGAAGTACGCGATCCACCGAGCACTGATCATGGACACGCGCCCGCAGTTCCATCCTTTTCAGTGGCGTCAGAGCTCTGGACACTGGGCGCACGCGCACTTCAGCGTGCATTCCGACCGGCGCCTGCTGGACCCGCGCCCGTGGAACATCCCCATGCTGACCGGCGGCAGTGCACCTGCACCTGCCCCGTCGCCTGCCCCGCGGCCTTCGGCTCCTGCCTGGCCGCTCGCGCATCTGCGCGGGCACTACTTCGGGAACGCAAAGGGGCCAGCTCGTTCTCACGGCGGCTTCTACGCCTGGGAGAGGCCGCACGTGCGGGCGATCCAGCAGGCCCTTCAGCGCAAGGGATACGCGCCAAGTCATGCGGGCTGGGCGGACGGCCTGTTCGAGTTGCCCACGGTCGACGCCGTGGCGCGCTGGCAGCGTGACCACATGCCGGGCACCCAGTTCTTCGGCCAGGTGTGGACGGATGACTGGGCGAAGCTGCTCGGCTGACCTACCCAACTCGCGCCAGCCCCGTTCTCCCCTGCGGGGCTGGCGCCCGCCACGCGAGGAGGTGACCGAGAATGCCCGGCCCGGTCCCCGACCGCGAGGCCAACCTCGCTCGCCCGCGCGAGCGCAAGGGCAAGGACACCCAGTCCGTTACCCGCGGGGAACTGCGCGCGGTTACCGTCCCGCACCCCGACAAGGACTGGCACCCGATCGCGCTCCGCCTATACAAGGCGTTGAGGAGCTCGGGCCAAGCCGACTTCTACCAGGACAGCGACTGGGCGTTCGCGTACTCGCTGTGCGAAGACCTCAGCTACTACAAGAGGGCGTCGAAGCGTTCGGGCCAGATGCTTCAGACCATCTACTCGGCATTCGAGCGGCTCCTTGTCGCCGAGGGGGACCGCCGCCGCGTGCGAATCGAGCTGCACGAGCCAGAGGACGAGACCATTCCGGCTTCCGTGACGGCCATCGCCGACTACCGCCGGGAACTCGGCGTGTGAACCGGGCCTGATCACCCCCTCGGCGTGCGCTGAGGAGGTGATCGGTGGCCGACGTGCTGACCGCCGAAGAGATCGAGGCCCTGGCACCGATCTTCCTTGGTCCAACCTGGCGGCGCACCTCGCTCGGCGCCTGGGAGCTGCCACAGCGCACCCTGGGTTGGCAGATCGCAGGGTGGTGCGCGGACTACCTCCTCGCTGAGGACGGCGGGCCTTGGCGTTTCACCAAGGAACAGCTCCGCTTTGTCCTGTGGTGGTACGCGATCGACGAGGCTGGGCGCTTCGTCTATCGCAAGGGCGTGCTCCAGCGCATGAAAGGCTGGGGCAAAGACCCCTTGCTCGCCGTGCTTTGCCTGGTCGAGCTCGTAGGCCCGTCGCGGTTCTCCCACTGGGACGCCAAGACTGGGGAACCGGTCGGTGTGCCGCACCCGCAGGCGTGGGTGCAGGTCACCGCGGTCAACCAGTCGCAGACCCAGAACACGATGTCGCTCATCCCCTCGCTGATGAGCGAGCGGTTCAAGACCGTCTACCGCATCAAGGACGGCGCGGAGCTGATCCGCGCCAACGGCGGCAAGTGCCGCCTGGAGGCCGTCACCTCGTCGTACCGCGCGCTGGAGGGCAAGCGGACGACGTTCACGTTGCTCAACGAGACCCACCACTGGGTCTTGGGCAACAACGGCCACAAGATGTACGAGACGATCGACGGCAATGCGACTAAAAAGGACAGTCGCTATCTGGCGATCACCAACGCCTATCTGCCTGGTGAGGACTCCGTCGCCGAGCGGATGCGCGACGCCTGGGACAAGATCGCCGAAGGCCGTGCCGTCGACATCGGCTTCCTCTACGACTCGATCGAGGCCCACCCGAAGACGCCGCTGACGCCCCTGGCGTTGCGGATCGTCATCCCCAAGATCCGCGGTGACGCCGTCTGGCTCAACGTCGAGACGATCATCCTGTCCGTCCTGGACACGACGCTGTCGGCGTCGCGGTCACGGCGGATGTGGCTGAACCAGATCGTCGCCGAGGAAGACGCAGTCTACGGGCCCGCCGAGTGGGCGGACTGTTACCGCGACGGCGCGGTGCTGCGCCCCAGCGACGAGATCGTGCTCGGGTTCGACGGCGGCAAGACCGACGACGCGACCGCCCTGGTGGCGATCCGGATCTCAGACGTCGTCGCGTTCGTCGTCGATGTATGGGAGCGGCCGGACGGCCCGCGGGGCGAGGGTTGGCAAGTCAACCGCGATCAAGTCGACAGCATGGTGCACGAGGCGTTCCGGCTCTACGAGGTGAAGGCGTTCTACGCCGACGTCGCCCTATGGGAGTCGTACATCTCCGATTGGGCGGCCGAGTACGGCGAGGGCCTGTCGGTCAAGGCCGAGGGCCACAACGCCATCGCTTGGGACATGCGGTCCTCCCTCAAGCGCGTGACCCGAGCGCACGAACGCCTCATGCGCTCGATCTTCGACGCCAAACTCGGCCACAACGGCGACCTGGCGCTCAAGCGGCACGTGCTCAACGCACGGCGCCGCAGCAACAACCACGGCATCTCCTTCGGCAAGGAGAGCGCCGACTCCCCGCGCAAGGTCGACCTCTACGCCGCGCTGATGCTCGCGCACGAAGCGCTCTACGACCTGCGTACGCGCGGCAAGAAGACCAAGAAGCGCTCCGGGCGCGGTTTTTTTTTGTGAGGTGGTGTGTAACTTGTACGTCACTTCTGCGTCTCCCGCATCCTTGGCGAAGCACCTCCTGGGCATCCTGTATCGCGACGGCGACCGGCTCAAGCGCATCGACGATTACTTGCACGGCCGCCACGACGACCCGTACATGCCCGCCATGGCCGATGACGAGTACCGGCTCATCGCCAAGCGCGCGGTGTCCAACTGGCTGCCCTTGCTCGTGGGTACACCAGCCCAGGCGCTTTGCGTAGACGGCTTCCGGCGCGGCACGCGCGGCGAACTGCCACACGGCGGCGACGGCGCCGAGTTGCCTGAATGGGACCACTGGGAGCACTCGCGCCTGAGCGCCCGGCAGACCGCGATCTACCGTGGCGCGCTGACCTACGGGCACAGCTTCGCGCTGACCGAACGCGCCAAAGGACGAGTGATCACCAAGGGCCTGTCCGCGCTGCGAACCGCCGCACTGTACGAGGACCCGGCCAACGATGAGGTTCCGTTCGCGGCACTGACCATCGTGCAGCCACCACGCGCGGACACCCGAGGCGTGGCCCGGCTGTTCGACTCCCGCAACGAGTACCGGGTCACCTTCAAGTCGCTGTCCGACCTGAACAGCGTGAAGGTGCACAACGGCCGCCGTCACGGAGCGTCCGAGTGCCCGGTGACCCGATTCGCCGCGCTGGTTGACCTGGAGGGCCGCACGGTCGGCGTGATCGAACCGATGATCGCGCTCCAGAACCGCATCAACCAGAGCGTTTTCGACCTGCTGATCGCCCAGACCTACGGCTCGTTCAAGGTCCGCTTCGCCACCGGCATGGCGCCACCGGTCGAACGCGACGAAGACGGCGAACCCGTTCTTGATGAGACCGGCAACCAGAAACCCTTGCCGATCAACGCCAACGCCAAAAGGTTCTTGTTCGCCGAGGACCCCGATGTCAAGTTCGGGTCGCTGGCCGAGACGCCGTTGGGCGGGTTCATCGAGTCGATCGACATGTCGATCCGCCACTTGGCCGCGATCTCCCAGACACCGCCGCACCACCTGCTCGGGCAGATCGCGAACCTGTCGGCGGAAGCCCTGCTCGCTGCCGAAACCGCTCTTAGCCGCAAGATCGAAGAGTTCCGCAGGGTCTTCTCCGAGGCGTGGGAACGAGTCTTCCGACTCGCCGCCGAACTCGCAGGCGACACCGCGTCCGCGGACGACGTCCACGGCGAGGTGCTCTGGCGCGACATGGAACAGCGGAGCCTGGCGCAGTCCGCGGACGCCCTCGGCAAGCTCGGAGACCAGCTCGGCATCCCCAAACGCGGCCTGTGGCGGCGCGTGCCCGGCGTCACCCAAACCGAGATCGACTCGTGGGAAGAGTTGCGCGAGGAGGAGGACGCCGAGCTCCAGCTTGCGCAGTCGCTTCGTCGCGCCATCCCTTCTGCACCCACAGAGCGTGCTGACACGAAGCCGCGGGCAGCGTGACAACAGGCTTGGCTGCGGCGACTCCTCCCTCGCAGGTCGAGGCCGACGCCGTTTCGGTCGCCTACCACCTAGCCCTGACCAGGATTGGCGTCGCGACGATCGAAGAGGCCCTGACGTTGTGGACCGCCGTTCCTCCGACCAGAACAGCCGCGCTCAGCGCGGCCTGGTTGGCGCGGGCGGTACGACTGGTCATGTCGCGGAGGCGTCAGTCACGTGATTTGGCAATGGCGTACTACCGGCTCGCACGCGCGCTGCACACCGGGACCACGATCGCCGACCCACGACGTCCCGACCCACCCCATGTCACCCTTTCCATGCTGCGCGCCGAGTTCGCCGCGCTGGCACATCCCGAAACGACCCCGGAGGGCATCGAGCCAGCAGCCAGTACGTCGGACCTTCGCACGAAGGATCTGGCTCGGGAAAGTGAACGGCCGCGACAGGAGCGGCCCGCGGACCCGCACGAGGAAGACCTCGTCCCCGTCGAAGCCCTCGACGGCCTTGACCGCGAGTTCGAGCGCCTGGAGCGTGCGGCCGAAGTCGAGGCCCGTGTGGTGCTGGAGGCGCTGGGGTTGGACAACCTCGACCGCAAGCTCGGAAAGATCGACAAGCAGGTGTCAGCCGCCACGGTGGACGCTAAGCGTGAGGAGGCCCACCGCAAAGTGGGGGCTCGCCAGGCCGCTGCCGCCGAACGGATCGTCATGAACGGCGCCAGGAGCGCCACGTGGGCAATCGGTGAGCGTGATCAGCGGGTGCTGGGGTACGTCCGGCTCTCGCGCACGGGAACTCCGTGTGGCTGGTGCGCGATGCTGATCTCGCGCGGGGCGGTCTACCGGTCGAAGGCATCGGCCACCTACGCGGATGGCGACAAGTACCACGATGGTTGTCACTGCTACGCGGAGCTGGTCTACAGCGACGAGCAGTACGACACCTCCTCGCTCACCGAGCTCAACCGCAGATACGCGGTTCAGTGGCCGCGCGTCACCCGAGGCTTGAGTGGCAAGGCCGCCGTCTCGGCGTGGCGGCGGTTCATCCGCCAGGAGCAGCGCGATGCGCTCCTGGTCTCCGCCGCGCGTCTTGGCGACGCTGCGTGAACCCGAGAACTGCCCAGGAGGCGTTTCTTTGTCCGAGCCCGCTCAGCCCGCGTCGACCACCGAGGAGCCGAGGACCGATGACCAGCAGGCCGCGGGGAGCGCAACGGCCCCCGAGGTCAGCGAGGTGTCCGGCGACGGTGCGACGGCCCCCGAGGTGAAGCCCGAGGACGAGCTGCCCGAGTGGGCGCGCAAGGAGCTGACCAAGGTTCGTGGTGAGGCCGCGAACTATCGGACCCAGCTCCGTGAGGCGCAGAAGCGCTTGGAGGCGGCCAAGACTCCCGAGGAGTTCACCGCGGCGACCGCCGAGCTGTCCGGCAAGGTCAACGAGCTGGAGGGGCAGCTTCTGCGCGAGAAGGTCGCCCGCAGGTACGAGCTGCCCGAGGAGCTCGCCGCGCGGCTGCGCGGCACGACGGTCGACGAGCTGGAGGCCGACGCCAAGTCTCTCCAGAAGTTCGCTGTGCCCGCGGAGCCCCCGGCGCTGGGTGGTGGTCTGAGTCCTGACGACGGCGACGACGAGTTGGACCCCCGCAAGCTCGCCCGCCGCACCCGGCGATAGCCGCCCCACCGAACCCCCTGCCTTTCCGGCCGGGGTTCCTCATGCCTGAAGGAGCCACACTCTGCCCACCGCACAGCACCAAGTCGTCAAGCCGGAAAAGCTGATCGCGACCGCCATCGGGATGCTGGAGCAAGAGCTCGTCATCCCGAACCTGTTCAAGAAGGAAGGCGTCGACCAGTTCAAGGGCGCCAAGGACGACACCATCACCGTCAAGGTCGAGGGCGTCCTGCCGTTCCACGAGTACGCCTGGCGCAACGACCGCTCGACGGGCATCAAGTTCGACGACTACGCCGAGCGCAAGATCGCCCTCACCTTCGGCGGGAACTTCTACAACGGCGTGCGCCTGACCGACGAGCAGAACGATTTCGACATCGACCAGTGGGGCAAGCTCCTACGTCCCCAGGTGAAGGCTCTCGGCCGCGGCTTGGCGCGGCGCTGCGTCGCCACGCTCACCAGCGCGGCGTACAACGTCACCATCGGCAACGCGATCGGCAACCTGCGAGGCGCGCTGATCGAGGCCCGGCGCGTGCTCAACAAGTTTCAAGTGCCCGATGGCCGCCGCTACATCGTCGTGGGCAGCGACTTCGAGTCGGCACTGCTCAACGACGACAAGCTCAACCTCGCGCAGTTCGTCGGCGACAGCGAGGCGGAGAGCGCGCTGCGCCAGGCCAGTCTCGGTCGGCGGTACGGCTTCGAGTTCATCGTCGACCAGACCATCGCGGGCGACGAGGCGTATGCCTTCGTCGACCAGGGTTTCATTTTCGCGACCGCCGCGCCGAGCGTGCCGCAGTCAGCTCCCTTCGGTGCGACCACCTCCTTCGAGGGACTCGCCCTGCGCTGGCTGCGCGACTACGACACCGAGTTCATGCAGGACCGTTCGTTGGTCAACTGCTACGCGGGCGTGCGCGACGTCAAGGACGTCCTAGTCGGCTGGGACGAGGCCAACAAGCGCGAGGTCGTCTCAAGCGGCGAGCACTTCGTGCGCGGCATCAAGCTCACGCTCGACGGTGCCTCGAACTACCCGCCCGCAGCCTCCGAATTGGCCCGGATTACGGGCATCAGCGACGTCCGCGTGTGGACTCCGACCGGCCCCAAGGCAGCGACCGACCCAGCCAATGCCTAAACCTGTGTGCTCCGTTCACACTGAGAGGCTCGCTACCGGTATGGTGTTTACCACCACACACCTTTTGTCTCGGTGTCGGTGGTTGCTGCATCGATTTTGGTGTCGTCGTGTCGAGTATTGGAGAGGTTGGCTCCGCGCAGATCCGCCCCGCGCAGGTCAGCCCCGCTCAGATTCGCCCCGGTCAGATCGGTGTTGATCAGGTATGCCCCAACCAGATTCGCCCCGCTCAGGTTCGCCCCGGTCAGATTTGCATCGCTCAAGTACACCAAGCTCAGGTCAGCCCCGCTCAGATTCGCCCCGCTCAGGTCCGTCTCGTTCAGGTATCCCCCGCGCAGGTTCGCCTCAGCTAGGTAGGCGCCGGTGAGATTGCTGTCAAATAGGCAGCCCCCTTCCAGAGCGAACTCGCGGTCGGGGGTGGTATTCACGTCGTACTCACGATTGCGCGCAGTCAGCATGGTCAATGCGGCCTGGATGTCGGGAGCAGTGCTGTCCGCGCAGTATGTATCAGTGATTGGATTAATACGCTTGATGGTGGTAGTGACGAACGTGACCAAGACGTTAACGATGGTTGGTTGGTCGCGGGGAGAGTCCGCAGCCAAGCGTTGCAGGGCATAGATGCCACCTAGGCGCGCTTGGAGATGCTCTGGGCCAGCCTGGTCTAGTTGCTCGACGGCTTTGGTGTAGCGATCGGTGTACTGGCCTTGTTGGGCTACCTCGTTCTGCCGGTGGGCGGCGGCAACTTGGTCGCGCGTCGCGCTCAGAGACAGGCCGGTGAACACGAGGGCACCGATCGCGGTGAGCGCGGTGATCAGGTTGGCGATGGTTTGCGAAGTCGAGTGCGCCACAGCCGGGGTGCCGATGGGTGGGGCGATATTCCGGGGGCGTGGGCGCATACGTGCTCCCGCGATGCCAAGGGAGCGACGACGGTGCGGCATGTTGTTCATACGCCTAAGAAATCACAACCCTCGTTGTCACCTTCCAAGGCAGGTAACCCGAGCATGAGCGGACGAGGCAGTTGCCTCGGTCGTCTGGCACCAACAGTACGTCCCTGACAGCGGCGGACCCAGCACAAACACACCTCGCTACTCCGTAAGTCGCTACCCGATCACCGTCATCTAGTCCGTGTTACGGGTCCAGGCAGAGCACGCTACGCAGGCGGTGCGCATCCAGAACAGGCGTGCTAACTCAGCGCACGTAAGGAGGTCACCCTGGAGCCCTTCGCCACGCTGGAACAGCTCAAGGCCCGCGTGGATTGGACGCTCGACGACGACGAGGAGCGTCTCGGTGTCGCTGCTCTGGCTGACCTGTCCGGGTGGGCGCGCCATTACGGCCGCCCTTGGCCCGATCCTTCGGCTGCCCCGCAACTCGTGCGCACGCTGGTCCTGGGCGCGGCCGTGCGCTATCTGCGCAACCCGGAGGGCTACACGCAGTCCCGCGCGGGCGACGAGACGCTCGCCTGGTCCGACCAGGGGGACCGCGCGGGTGCCGCGCACTTCAACCGTGACGAGGTGGCTGCGTTGACCGCGTTGTCCGGCAAGACCGCGCTGTTGTCGGCGCCCGTCTCGGTGTGGGGTCCGCAGCGGCCACGTTCCGAGGTCGGCGCCGGTTACGTGCCGGTAGTCGGTGGCGGCAAACGGTTCCCGATGTTCTCAGACCCGGAAAGTCCCTGGTGAGTCATCAGCGCAAGCGCGGGCAACTTGCCCGCGTCTGGAAGACCGTCACGACCACCGACCGGCGCGGGAACCACGTTCAGCGCGCCGACCCGGCCAGCCCGCACGAGGTGCGCGCGGCGTTCATCCCGCAGCGCTCCTCGAAGGCCGAGGTGCCTGGACAGCAGCAGATCAACGTGACTCGGATGATCGTCGCCGCACACCTGCCCGAGGTGAGCCTCTGGTCCCGGGTGGAGTGGCGCGGCCGACAGTGGGACGTCGTCTCACCACCGCAGTACCACCACGGCACGCGCCGCACGCGGCACTGGTCGCTCGACATCCGGGAGCGCCCCTGATGGCCCAGGTCTACCGGCGCGTCGGCCGACGCAAAATCGAACAGGTCATCGCACAGCATGAAACCGTGCAGCGCCGCTTGGACGACATCACCCTGGATCGCGCGGTCGAGGCCGAAGCCCGGCTCAACGCACACCGCCACGCGGGCGACGCCCGGATCACCGTCGAGCAGGGCGATGTGGACCGCTACGTGGTCCTCGACGACGAGCGCGGCCTCCAAGCCGCCCTGTCGATCGAGTACGGCCGCAAGCCCAAGCCCCCGTCCGAGGAGAACCCGAGCGGCACCGCGGGCATGGCTGGTTTGTGGGTCCTGCACGACGCGATGGGCCTGAAGCGACCGGGAGACGCCAAATGATCGACCTCCCGGCCAGCGTCTTGGCCCTCGCGGAACTCCAGCCCATCGAGGACATCTGCCTGCGCATCCTCCGTGACGGACTGCCCGATGTCCCGGTCGTCAGCCTCATCGCAGACGACGCGCCCGGCCTGTTCGTGCTCGTGCGCCGCCTGCCCGCCCTGGGCGACTGGCGCGGCGATCCGCGGTTCACCGACCAGGCCCGCTTCTCGATCAACGTGTTCACCCAGGACCCGGACGGTGACGAGAAGGGCGCCCTGGTCTCCGAGGCCGTGCGCGTGGTCATGCGCAACGCTTGGCTCGCGCACGTCTCCTATCCCGGTTTGGGCTCGGTGATCCGAATCGCGATGCGCGGTGAACCCTCCCGCAAGCCCGACTGGGCCACCTCTTCCGGCCCGGTCCAGTACGCAGACCTGCCCACCGGCATGTGGCGCTACGAAAGCACCTACGACATGGCGATCCGCAAGCCGCGCAGCCGCTGACTTCTCCCTCCCCACCGCGCCCGTGCCGGGCGGACAGCCATACCCAAGTGGGTAACTTGTAACTTTGCGTGCGCTCGCTTCGCGCATCGTCATCCCGGCTCGGCGCCAAGCCCTTGGATGTGTAACTTGGCAATCAACGACGGTGCCACTCTCGTCATCGACACCGGAAACTACCTGGTCGCCCCCACCGGCACGGAAATGCCAAGCGAACTCACCTCGCCAGCGTCGCCGTGGGAGTCGGTCGGGCACACCTCCCTGGAGGAGCTGCTCGGCGTGACCTCCGAGGGCGGCGAGGCCACCGTGCTGGCCACGCTCCAGAACAAGACGCTGCGCACCAAGTACAGCGCGCGAACCGAGCGGATGACCTTCACGCTCCAGCAGTTCGACCTCAAGGGCCTGCGTCTTTTCTACGGCGCGAACGCCCCGTTGCTGGCCAACGGCACGCTCGGAGTCCCCGTCGATCCGAAGCCGACCGTGTGCGCGTTCCTGACTGTCTTTGTCGACGGTGACAATCACTTCGCCTTCTATGCTCCTAAAGCCGAAATCTACCGCGCGGACGACCTGTCCCTTTCGGACACCGAGTCGTTGGCTGGGATGCCAATCGGCGTCACCCCGCTCGCCCACGGCACCAACACGTGGACCTACGCGGTGACTCCGCTGGCATCGACCCCCGCCTCGATCCGCGCCGCGGGCGCGGTCGCAGGCACTCCCGGCAGTTTCACCCCGTCCGGAGCGGCGCTCCCGGCGAACCTGGTCGCGCTGCGGTCCGGCTCGATCACCGCTAGCCCGATCGCCGCGTGGATCACCGGCCAGCGCGTGCTGCTCGGCGACTCCACCGCTGCCCACTGGGACGGCGACTCGTGGGAGTCCGGCCCCGCGGCCTGATCCGACGCCTCTCCCTTCTGCCGCATCCACCGTTACACCTGTTCTCGGAGGCCCCTCCTGTCCGCTTACACCTTGGACGACATTCGCGCCGCAGCCGATCGGAAGTACGGCAGCACGGACATCGCGGTAGGCGAAATCGTCGTGCGTCTGCTCAACCCGTTGCGCCTGCCCAAGGAGCAGCGCCAAGCACTGATCAGCATCCAGAAAGCACTGGATGTGGACGAGGACGAGGCGGCCGAGGCCGACCAGGTCACCGTCTTCCAGAACGCCATCCGCACCGTCGCTCAGACCCAGGCACAGGCCGAGGTGCTGGTCACGGCGGTCGGCGATGACCTCGGGGTCCTCGCGGAGATTTTCACTACTTACACAGAAGGGCAGCAGGTGGGGGAAGCCTCGCCCTCTGCCGCTTGATCGACGACTACGGGCGGGGCCTCTACGCGGACCTCCACTTCCACTACGGCATCGACTTGGTGGACGTGATCGAGTGCCGCGGACCGGCCCCGTCCCTGGTTCTCGCTCTGGTGCAGAGGCTTCCCGACACCTCGTTGACCGTCGCGCTGGCCAGTGGCGGCGCCCAGCACTTCGGCTGGGGCGTCGACCGGCACCTGCGCGCCGACGTGTTCGACGCGATCAACCAGAACACCCGCGCGACCGGCAACTGGGCCAAGAAGCCCCCGCAGTTTCCGGAGTGGCCGCGCCCCAACGACAAGCCCAAGACCGCAGCCGCCGGTAGGACGCGCGTGACGGTCGCGGATCTCCACTCCCGCTTCGCCCGGAGGTAGTAGCCCATTGCCCTCGGCCGGAACCGCGATCATCGGTCGGGTCGCCGTCAAAGTCCTGCCGGACACAAGCGATTTCCGCAAGGACACCGAGCGCAAGCTCACCGCGATCGAAAAGACGATCAAGGCCATGACGGTCGTCATGAAGCCGAAGATCGACGACAAGTCGCTCGCGGCGCAGGCGCGCAAGGCCCGCGAGCTCGCCGCCAAGCAACTCGACACCGTCTCCCTTCGGGTCGACGTGGACAATCAGCACTCCGTCGCGCGTGCCATCGCCCGCCTACGGGCGGAGCTGGACAAGCTCGGCGAGCAGACGATCACGGTCGATCTCGACCCGGATGAGCTGGCCGCCCAGCTCGCGGAACTGGAAACGCGGCTCCAGACGATTGCCACGCTCGATCTGAAAGTCAACCCCGCCAACACTTCTTCTCTCACCAAGGCGGTCGCCAGGATCGACGCGGAGCTGGAGAAGCTCGCCGAGGTCGACCTGAACATCCGGCTGGACCGGGCGTCGCTAGAGGAGGCCAAGCGCGATCTGGAAGCGCAGATCGCCAAGGCCGCGACCGTCGACCTGAAGGTCGACAGCAAGAGCCAGGGCTCGCTGACCAAGGCCATCGCCAAGCTCGACGCCGAGTTGCAGAAGCTCGCCGAGGTCGAGCTCAAGGTCAAACCGGACCGCCTGTCGCTCGCCAAAGCCAAAGCCGAGCTGGAGCGCCAGCTCAGAGTCCGCCAAGTGGTGGATCTAGCCGCCGACCTCAAGGCCGCGACCGAACTACGCAGCCGCGTGCAGGCTCGGCTCGCCGGAATCACGATCGCTCCGACCATCGACCAAGCTGTCGCGGCGCGCACGATGCGTCAGATCGAGGCCTTCGCGGAGAAGGCCGAGCAGCTCCGCGCCGAGATCAAGCCAAGTCTGGACCCGGTCGCCCGGCGCAAGCTGGAACGCGAGATCGAGGACATCGAAGACCGCATCAGCGGTTTGACCGCCGAGCTGCACACCGACGTCAACGCCGCCTCCCAGGCCGCTTCCCAGGCGAAGCTCAAAGCGCTGGCCCGCGCCCGCCGGGTGGAGTTCGTCGTCGAGCTCAACAAGGCGGCAGCGGCGCGGCTGAGCGCGGGCCTGGCGGCCCTGTCCGGCCTGCGGGTGGCGGCGGCCATGGCCCGCCGTCTCGGTCATGCACTGTCCAATCTGGACAAAAGCGTCCCGCTCATCGGGTCGATCTCGCTTGCTGTAGCCGGTCTCGCCGGGTGGGCCGCCACGGCGGCCTCCAACCTCTTCACCCTCGCCGCGTCTCTGGCCCAGATGGGCGGCGCGGCGCTCGCACTGCCCGGCATCGTCGGTGGCCTGGCCATCGGCCTCGGCGCGACCATCGCGGTCCTCAAGGACTTCAACGAGGTCATCCCCGAGGCCAAAGACCGTCTCGCAGCTCTCCAGGACCGCCTGTCTGAACGGTTCTGGCGCGTCGCCGAAGCCCCCATCCGCGGGCTCGTCAACAAGCTGCTCCCCGCCCTGGCCGCTGGCCTTGAGCGGACCGCGAACGCGCTCGGCGGCTTCTTCGCCCGCCTGGCCGACGCCCTGTCGCGGGCGCTGCCCGCGAACGTGCTCGACGGACTGTTCGACCATCTGGTCCAGTCCATCCAGATCGCCAGCGTTGGCACCGACGCCTGGGCGGGGTCTCTCGCGACCCTCGGCCAGGTCGGCGCGAGCTATCTGCCCCGGCTGGCCGCCTGGTTTGTCGAGATATCCCATCGTCTGAACGCCTTCCTCGCCCTGGCGGCGAGGGACGGTCGCCTTCAGACCTGGATCGACAGCGGCGTTCAGGCGCTCGCCGACCTCGGCACGGTCCTCGTCCAACTGGGACGAGTCTTCACCGGGGTCATGAAGGCGGCCGAGGCCGCGGGCGGCTCCACTCTGAGCACGCTCGCCGACGCGCTGACCCGTGTCGCCGACATTGTCAACGGCCCGCGCTTCCAACAGGGGCTTGTTCAGGTCTTCCGCGCCGCGCACGCGGCGATGGACCAGATCGTCACGATCTCCGGTCCAGCGGTCGCGCGTCTGTTCGAGACTCTCGGGCAGACGCTCGCGCTGATCCTGCCGATCGTCGGCAACGCCATCGGCACGCTGCTCGACGGCGTAGCCAAGGCGCTGTCCCAGCCCGCCTTCCAGAGCGGCCTGGTGGCGATGTTCCAGGGCTTGGCCCTGGCCGCCAAGGCGCTGGCCCCGGCCTTCGAGCCAGCCGGACGCGCGCTTGGCGCGTTGGGCTTGGTCGTCGGCGAGCTCGCGCGGGTCCTAGGCCCGCTGCTAGCCGAGGTTCTGGCCACCCTCGCCGACGTCGTGGTCGCACTGGCCCCGTCGTTCATCAGCCTCACTGGCGTCCTGGGCGACGGGCTGCTGCGCGTCGCCGAGGCGCTGTCTCCGGTCCTGCTGCGTGTAGCCGAGGCGCTCGCGCAAGCGGCCGACGAGGGACTCGTCCCCGCGTTGACCAAGGCGTTCGATGCCTTGGTCCCGGCGCTGGAGCGGGTTTTGCCGCTGGTCGGCGATGCGCTTGTGGCCGCTTTGAAGGCATTGACGCCGATCTTGCCCAAGATCGGCGAACTCGTCGCGAAGCTGGTCGAGGTGTGGGCGGAGTTCGTCGCGGACGATCTCCTGCCAAAACTGGTTTCCTTGATACCGTCCGTCGCGGATTCGCTTCTGCGAATCCTCGACGCCGCAATTCTGCTTCTTCCGCCATTGGCGGAACTGGGCCTGGCGCTCACGACGGCGCTTCTTCCCGCCTTTGCCTCCTTCGCGCAAGAGGTCCTTCCGCCCCTGGTCGACGCGATTGTCGCACTGATCGACGCCACGACTCCGGTAGTCGAATTGTTCGCAAAAATGGCGAACGAAGTGCTTCCGGTTCTTTCTCCCGCCTTGGAAATGCTCGGAAAAATCATCGGCGAGAATCTCGGCACGGCGCTTACCGGAGTGGCGAACATCTTCCGCGGAACCCTTGAGGTCATGAAGGGCGCCTGGGATATCTTCGCCGGTCTCTTCAGCGGCGACTGGAGCCGAGTCTGGGAAGGCGTCAAGCAAGTCGCCAAGGGAATCTGGGACGGAATCCGCGGACTCTTCGATGTCTTCCTGGGCATCTTCATGCTCGGACCTCTGAAAGACGCGCTCGCCGAAATCGGCCGGAGATGGGCCGAGGGATGGAACTCCGCGAAGGAGAAGATTCAGGGCTTCGTCCGTGACGTCGCCGAGAAGTGGAACCGATTCTGGTCCGGCCTGTGGGGGGAAGTCACAGGTGGAATCGGCCGCATTGGAAGTGGGATGTCCGAGGGGTGGGAAACCATCAAGCGAGTCGCTGGACAAGCCTGGGATCGGCTCGTCGACGGCATCAAGGAACGCATTCGATCGGCGGTCGACAACGTTCGGGAATTGCCCGGAAAGTGCGGTGAAGCACTGGGCAACATCGGCGACACACTCCTGGAGGCGGGCAAGAAGCTGATCACTGGCTTCATCGACGGAATCAAGAACAAGTTTGAATCAGTCAAGCAAACCCTGTCCCAACTGACGTCATTCCTGCCGGACTGGAAGGGGCCTGCCGCGCGGGACAGCACCTTGCTATTCGACGCCGGGCAACTCGTCATCGACGGCTTCATCGACGGTCTTGAGTCTCGCTACAGCGCAGTCAGGAAATCCCTGCTTGGGCTCAGCGCCGACGTGGCTGACACGGAGTTCGCAACACCCCATATCGGCGTTGGTGCGACATCTGTCGCCATGTCCCGCCGCATCGCGGGACTGACCGAGAGCGCTATCTCGACCGGTGACCGCGGCATTCAGAAGGTTCTCAACTACTACGCGGCCCCCGGCAGCAGCCTTTCCTCCGAAGAGGATCTGTTCGCGGCGGCGGGGCGGGCGAGGATGGTGGGCTGGTAGCTGCCAAGGCTTCAACTCGAATCCGCTATCGACGTCTTCGATCTCGATGACGTGTTGAGATCGGGGCGGGGGGTGCAGGCCCTGTCCGGTGCGACCGGACTGGGTCTGCCCCCAGTCGCCGTGCAGTGGCTCAGCGGCGCGGGCGACGGCGCGATCTACCGGGGGCGCCGTGTCCTGCCGCGTGAGATCGACCTGCCTCTGCTGATCGACGCGTCCAGCCGCGCCGAGCTCCAGCGGACACTGTCCCGGTTGGCGATCATGCTGTCCGGGGCGTGCGTGCTCAGGTTGGTCGAGGACGACGGCACGTCGTGGACCACCACGGTGGTCCGCGTCGGCGGCGGTGACTACGCTTACGGCACCGACACCACTGGCGAGAACGACCTCCTCTTGGTGGTCACGCTGCGCGCGGGGGACCCGTACTTCACCAGCTCGGTCCCCACGCGCAAGGTGATCGGTGAGCAGGTTGTTCCTCGTGGCCTGCTCGCTGGGGGCGGTCTGGCCCGTCTGGAGATCGCCAGCTCTCAGGCGATCGGCCAGATTCAACTGGAGAACAGCGGCGACGCCACGGCCTACCCCGTATGGGAGGTCATGGGGCCTGGACGGGATTTCAAAGCGATCTCCCCTACCGGTGAGCTGCTGCACTGGCGAGGCACGTTGGACCCCGGTGACCGTCTCACCATCGACAGTGCGGCAGGCACGGTCGTCGACCAACTCGGCTCCCGTTATGGCGAGCTCGGGCCAGCCCCGCGGTTCTGGTCCATTCCGCCGGGCACGACCACCGCGACCGCCAGCCTGGAAGACGTCACGGACATCTCCAGGATCATCTGCACGTGGCGACCCCGGAAGTGGATGGTGATCTGAGGATGGATGGTGATCTGAGGTGCGCCTGGCCGATCTCACTGTGGAAGTCCGCGACCGCGACCTGACGCGCGTGGGACTGATTCGCCCCGACGAGCTCAACCTGCGCGTCGAAGGTGAGCACAACAACATCGGCGCGTGGCGGCTGGAACTTTCAGCGGAACATCGTCTCGCCGATGCCCTGCGTCAGCCCGGTTCAGGGGTCATCGTCACCGGCCCCCAGGACGTCCTCATGTCAGGGCCGACGACCAGCCCGGTTGTGGTCTCCTCGGCGGAGGACCCGGCGGGCATCGTGGCTGTCGAGGGCACCTCGGACAACGTCGTGCTCGCCGACACGCTCGCCTGGCCCCAACCGGCCAACCCCGACCCCACCACGCAGACCGTTCCGCACGACGTGCGCCAAGGGCCCGCCGAGTCGGTCATCCACGGCTTCGTCAACGCCAACTGCGGACCGGCCGCGCCTACCGCCCGCCGTAAGGCCCGGCTGGTCATGGGCACCAGCCTCGCCCGGGGTCCGGTGGTAAAGAAGTCGGCACGTTTCCCCGTGTTGGGTGCCTTGATCGGCGAGATCGCCGTCATGGCCGACCTCGGATTCCGTGTCGTGCAGCGCGGCGGCAACCTCGTGTTCGAGACCTACCGCGTGGTCGACCGCAGCCTCGACATCCGGCTCGACGTGCTCACCGGCACGCTGGCCTCCCAGTCCGTCGCTGTCGCCCCGCCCGGAGCGACACAGGTCATCGTCGGTGGCCAAGGCGAGCTCACCAACCGCCATTTCCACGCCGCCACCAGCCCGCAAGCCCTTGCCGCAGAAGCCGAGTGGGGACGCCGGATCGAACGTTTCGTCGACCAACGGCAGACCGACGACCCCAGCGAATACGAGCAGGCCGCCGCCGAGGTACTCGCTGAGGAGGGGTTCACCGGCATCGCCATGCGCACGGTCCCCACCGACGACATGACCATGCGCTTCGGCATCGACTGGTACCTCGGCGACCGAGTCTCGGCCGTGGTCGGCGAAGGCGAACTGTCCGCGGTTGCGACCGGCTACGTGCTCACCGCGAACGCGAGCGGTGTCCAACTTGGCACTGTGCTGGGCGACCCCCGCCAATTCGACCGCGCCGAGACACTGAACCGGCGCCTGGAGGACGCGCGCAAGCGCGTGAGCGCGCTGGAGCGCAACGCCGAGATCGGAACCAACGCTGTCGACGACCTTTCGATCATGAGTCTGATGGGGGTGTGGTGACACGTGGCGCACAAGCCGAAAGCACTCTACCGAGGCAATCTGGGCTCCACTGCGAACAGCGTCGTAGGCACCGTGCCGCTCGCCAAGCGATGGATCTTGACCAATCTGGTCCTGACCAACCACGGCACCGGACCGGCTTCCGCGTTCGTCCGGCTCAACACCGTGCCGCTCGTCCACTCGGTGAGTCTCACCCCCGGAGCGACCTTCGCCTTCGACTGCACCCAGGTACTGGAGGAGAAGGCGACTATCACCGCGTGGGCGAACACCGCCAACGTGGCGATGCACGCTTCGGGCGTCGAGATGGAGGTCTGACCAGATGGGCGTCCGCATCCTCAATTCCGTCATCGGATCAACCAGAGGCGAAGGCACCAAAGCCGATCGTCTCGCCGTCCCAGCGTCCTTTCTCGCCAACGGTTTCGAGTTCTACGAGACCGATACTCACCGGCTCATGTGGTGGGACGGCATGCGCTGGCGCCTGCGTTCCCCGGAGGCGCTCGCACCGGTCTTCGGCTCGTTCACCTTCGAGGGCAACTTCGGCGGCACCCCGACGACTTTGTCCACTGTGGCCATTCCGGACCCAGGATTTCCTTACCTGATCTCGGCCATGGCCAGAAGCGAGGTGGGATCGGTCGCGCCCGGCACCCGCTGGGACATCTTCATGTGGGCCAACAACAACGGCGCCGACACCCTCCTCGGCTTCGAGATGCTCACCGAGAGCGTCAGCTACCGGTCGATGACCAGCGGCGACGTGCGCGGCCCCACCGGGGCGTCCTTCTTCACGGGAGCGACGACCGTGCGCTACCTCGCCGCCCGCGTGTACGGATCGGCGGAAGGCAGGCTGACGCGCTACGACCGCGAAATGGCCGTGTGGGTCCACGGCCGCTGATCCCCCGTCCAGCCCCTCGCGCTTACGGTGCGAGCGGTCTGTCCATGAACCACAGGAAGGTCGCCGTTGGCCATCACCTCCTACCCGTTCGATGACCAAAGCACCACCGAAGCCCAGTTCAGCGCCTTGTTCCGAGAACTCCAGGACAGCGGTGTCGTCGACTCCGCCACCGGCACGGGCTTCGCCGTCTCCGCAGACGCGGGCGGCATGTACGTAAAGGTCCAACCGGGGTTCGCCATCGTCCGCGGCCACGCCGTTCTGTCCACCGACGTCGAAACGTTGCCGATCCGGACCGCTGACCCCCTCGCGCGCACCGACCGCGTGGTGCTGCGCTTGGACCCGACGCAGAACGCGATCACCCTGCAAGTCGTCAAGGGCGAACCCGGAGCCGGACCGCCCCCGCTCACCCGGACCGACAGCGGCATCTTCGAGTTGCCCTTGAGCAAGGTCCCCGTCGCCGTGGGCTCGACCAACATCGGCACCAACGGCCCGCAGGATGATCGCCAGTTCACGGGCGGGCGCGTGGGCGTGTGGCGAACCGGCACCCGCCCCAGCGAGCCCCGTGTCGGCACCCTGGGCCTGAACCTCGCAACCGTCCGCTGGGAATGGTGGAACGGCGCGTCGTGGACCGATCTCGCGCCCGCGGTGGTGTGGAGCACGATCGAGGGCAAGCCCGTCACCTTCACCCCGGCCGCGCATCGGCATTCTTGGAACGACCTCGACGGCGTCCCCAGCTCATTCACCCCGGCGCCGCACTCCCACACCTGGGACAGCGTCACCGGCAAGCCCAGCTCATTCCCACCGGCCGGACACACCCACAGCAAAGCCGACGTCTCCGGACTTCAAGGGGACCTGAACTGGCTGCGCGACACCAAGGCGTGGGCCGACCACGGCCACGGCAACTACGCCACCTGGGGACATCGCCACGGCGGCGGCGAGATCGACGGCGCCGTGCACCGAGCCAACGGCACCGACCGCGCGCACACCAACGGGCCCGGCCCCGGCCCCTGGTTCTCCGTCTGGGTCGACGGCAACCGCAACTTCTGCCAAAACACCTCGGCCTTGCGGTTCAAGGAGAACGTCCGCGACCACCACATCGCCCCCAGGCAGGTTCTCGCGCTGCGCCCGCGGGTCTACGACCGCAAGGGCACCGACCACAAGGACGAGCTCGGCCTCATCGCCGAAGAGGTCGACAAAACCCTGCCCGAGATCGTCCAACGCAATGAGCACGGCGAGATCATGTCGCTGCGCTACGACCTGCTCGGGGTCGCTCTGCTGTCGGTCGTGCAGGACCAGCAGACGCGCATCGAGCGTCTGGAGCAGTTCGTCTCCGACCTTGTCGAGCGTGCAGTGTGAGCGAGCCCGTGATCGTCGCCCTGATCACCAGCGGCTTCACCTTTCTCGGCATCCTCGCCGGACTGCTCAAACGAACCGACCGAAAGCTCAACGAGGTCAAAGAGCACACCGCCGAGGCTCGCAAGCAGGTGCACAACTCCCACACCACGAACCTGCGTGACGACGTCGACAAGGTCATCGCCCGCTTGGACCGGGTGCTCGCCGGACAGGACCGCCACGACGAAGCCCTGCGTGACCACGGCCAGGAGATCGGCGGCCTACGCCGCGACCTCGGCCACGAGCGCGCCGAGCGCCTCGCGGTCTCCGAGCGCCTCGACCGCCATATCGACAACAGCCGCGACTGACTCACCAACCCCCGGCGCCGCGAACGCGGCGACCGAGGAACACCACCCGAACCCCTACACGAAGGAGAACATCACCGTGGCTACCACACTGCGCACCCGTGAGCCGCTGCTCATCCGAGGCGCGATCGTCGCCGCGATCACCAGCCTCGTTCACGTGCTGGTCGTGCTCGGCGCGCTACCGATCGACGCCGCAGCCGAGAACGCCGTAGCGGGTGCCATCGACCTGCTCGGCACCGCCGTGCTCGTCGTCTGGGCCCGCGGAGCGGTCACCCCGCTCACCGGACGCAACGAAGAGGCTCCAGCCGATGCCGATGTAGTCTGACCAACACGTCAAAGCCCCCACTCGCCGATCCCGGGCGGGTGGGGGCTTTGACGTGGTTCTGGTTCAGTCGGACACCTCAGTGCTCCCGATTTCTTCCAGTGGAACAACGTTGATGCCTGCCCGCTGGCGACGTCTGCTCCCCGCGCCCGACCTGGGCTTCGAGGGGGTGGGCTTCGGAGTGACCTCCACGGTCTTCGCGCGGCTCTCGGTAGCGGACTCGACGGAGCCCGTCACAGCGCCGAGAATTGCTTCCAAGGGCGTCGCGTGCTCGTCGCACAGATCCACCTCGGCCCTCGCATCCCCTTCGACGCGCACGACTTGGTAACGCTCTGTGTCGCGGCCACGGTCCTTGCATACGTCGCAGACGGTGACGGTGATCTCCATGTGCTGTCCCTAAGACGAATCCGGTGGCGATGACAGGGTGGCGACAGGCCATCCCGTTACAACCTTGACACACCTTGATCCGAATGACAAGATACACACTTTCGTGGCCCAGGTTGACGTTACGCAGAGGAGTCGGATGCCCGCGCGGAAGATCCAAAATGAGGGGGAGGTGATCCGCTGGATCGAGGAAGGGCGGACCTACCAGTGGATCGTCGATGAGTACCTGAGCAAGTACAACATCGAGACGAGCGTGTCCATGTGGAGCAATTTCCGCAAGCGGAAGCGCATCGAGCCACGCATCGCTCGCCACGACGACGCACTGATTCCCTGGGACGTCAAGCCTGAACATCAATGGCGCGCCCAGATGGTCTACCTGCGCCGCCTGTCGCGACGCCGCCAGGGGTTCGAGCTCGACGCAACCGCCGCTCGCCGGCTGGACGAATGGCTTGACGAACTGGCCAAGAAGGGCGCGGTGGTGCACTACGACCCCGACTCCCCCGAGGGCTGGCACTACATACCGCGGCAACCTGGGGACGACGATGTGATTCACCGCCCCCCGTCGATCGACTGAGTACCCACACTCCAGATAAGACGCCTGCTACATCGGCAGGGTAGGTGAGCTACGCAACTCGTAGCGAAGGTAACGCGTAAACAAAGGGATCGGATATGCTCGCAAAGAGGTCGTCACAGGGAGTGATCATGTACTTGCGGGTTGCCCGAATACCGTTGGCGGGAGGTCGTCAAGCCAGGTAGGGCATCCAGTTGCAACTTACACACGCGAGGTCGTTCACATTGCCTGACGCACAACCACCTGCCGTGATCCGGCAGGTGTTCAAGCCGACCTCACGCGCCACAGCGAGCGGGGAAAGCGGAGCGGTTCCGTACGTGACCGCAGAGGCCCGGGGACAAGTCCGCCTACTCATGGACAGCGAGGCGTGGGCCTTCCATGTAGAAGTCGCACCGGGCGTCCATTCACGCTGGCTCAACTTGATGTTGAGTTGCGTGCGGATGTTCGGCTTCGAGCCGATCCCACTGGAGGAATGCGAAGCTGAAGTCCTTGATGACGGATGGGTGCGGCGTCACCTCGTGCCGATCGTCCCGTGCGACGAGGTGCCGTTGATCGTCGCTCCGCAGGTGGGCGCGTGACGATCGAGGTACCGCAGCGACTGTCCTATTCGTCTCTGTCGTCGTACTCCGAGTGCGGTGAGCGCTGGAGACTGGAGCGCGGCTACAAGCTCGGCGGCTCCACCTGGTACGCCACCCTGGCAGGTTCCGCCGTGCACGAGATCACCGAGGCACTCGACCTGGCCGAAGTCGGCCGCTACAGCGGAGAGATTCCCGCCTTCAAGACCGTGTTCGACCACCTGATCGCCAAGGAGGTCGAGCGCGGTAACGAGATCAGGCCGTCCGGCAAGAAGCTCACGAATCTCGGCATCTCTGGCGGTCCGAACAAGAAGGACTACAACTGGTGGTTGATCTATGGTCCTCGCTTCATCGAGAACTGGATCGCCTGGAAGGGCGAGCAAGATTGGAGGCTGGCGATCCTGCCGGACGGCAGGGTGGGCGTCGAGGTGGCGATCAGCAACCCGATGGGCGGCGATGAGCATCTGGGTTTCATTGACCGGATCTACATCACGCGCGAGGGACAGGTCGTCATCGTCGACCTGAAGACCGGAGCGGTCCCCCTTTCCGCGCTCCAGCTTGGCAGCTATGCCGTTGGGCTGTGGCGGATGTACGGACTGCTCGCCGAGTGGGGCGCCTATTGGATCGCCAGCGACGGTGAACTGAGCGGTCTGAAGGATCTGACGATCTACTCCGAGGACTACATCGACGCGCAGTACGAGATGGCCTGGCGGGGTATCCGCGGGGGCGTCTTCCTGCCGAACGTCACCGCGCTGTGCAACGGCTGTGGCGTGCGGGCCTACTGTCGCGCGGTCGGTGGCCTGCGCAGCAACGACCTGCCGGTACGCGACGACCTCCTCCTCGCTCCGGCGGTGACCCTGAACACGGAAAGTCGGCTTGCGTCCCTGTCGACAAGTGTGTAACTTGTAATATGACGAGAGGAGCTCACTTCCCCTGTGAGTAGCGAAACCACGACCCGAGGGGTCACCGTCACCATCAAGTACGGAAAAAGTCCCGACGACACCTGGGTTGTCTTCAAGGGCTCGGTGAACGACCTGCGCGAAGACATCGCCGCCTACTTCGGCTTGGCCCCGGCCGCGCTGGCGGACCTGACGCTCAACGAGATCGTCACCAACGCCGCGCAGCTGGCACGCGGAATCAGTACTGCGGCCTCGCTGCTCGGCGCGGTCGCCATTCCCACGCGGCAGTCCGCCCCGACCGACGCGCCGCCTGCGGCCGAACAGGATGTTTGGGCCCATGCGGACAACTCGTCAACTCACCGGCCGCCTTCGTCTTCCGCCACCGAGAAGCCTGCCGGGTCCCCGCTCCTCGCTCAGATCGCGGCGGCGCCGACCATCCCGGATCTTCAGCGACTCTGGGCCGAGAACCAAAGCGCGTTCGCGGACGGCACCCTGCTCGACGCCTACAAGGCCCGCGGGCGCGCACTCAAGGGCGCAGCCTAGCTCTGCGATCTCTTTTTTTATCGTAGTGTGTAACTTGTATACAAGTTACACACTAGGGCAGTTTTCTTTCCCCCGGTTCGCCGAACAGAGGAGCATCTTCACCAGTGATCAATTTCGTTGACCTCCCCCAGCAGTTGGGCTGGTTCAAGCCCAAGGACCACGTTGGGGCCGTCGCGATTCTCATTGAAGTCAAGGCGTTCGATCGGCAGCGGCCGACTCCGAACGGACCGAAGGACTCGGCGCTCGTTGATCTCTCGATCTTCTCGACGCAAGCCGACTTGGACTCCGGTACCCCGATCGTCAACAAGGGGATTCGCATCGAGCAAACGGTTTTGGCACGCGACCTGGCGAACCTGGTCAACAGCGCCACGGTCGTCACGGTGACGCAGATCCCAGCCTCGAAGCCTGGTGCGCACCCGGCATGGGTGTGGCGACAGGTCGACCGGGCCGTGCAGCAGAAGGTTGTCGACTACGCCACGAAGCGCGAGGCTCTCGTGCAGGCCGCGGTGGCGACGGCGCCGGACTTCGACTGATGCCCGAATCTCGGCAGGGAGCAGGGCGAAGCGCCCGTTCCGGCCCGGCTCTGACCGTCGCGGTAAGCGATGTCGTGCAGTACTCGACCGAGCCAGACGGCGTCCTCCGCGCCGCCATCGTCACTGCCGTTCATGAGGATGGCTTGGTGGACCTGGTCGTGTTCAACGGTCTCGGCGCCCACCCGCTCTCCGTTGTTCCGTTCGCCGACACTCCCACCCCCGGTCACTACAACCGGCCCCTGCGGGCCTGAGAGGAGGCGTGGCGGTTGCTCACGCCGTCACGGTCGCTGAGCCTGCACGCCGAGTCCGGTCGGGAGCTCCCACGGGTGGCGGCATTCCACGCTCTGTACGAGATGGGATGCCGCCCCCGGCACGGGGAGGTCATCATGATCGCTGGGCGAAGCGGCACGCAGAAAAGCGGACTGGCCCTGTTTTGGGTCGCGCAGATGAACCTGCCGACCCTCTACTTCTCCGCGGACATGAGCGCCTTCACCGCATCGTCGCGGCTCGCGTCGATGTTCACGGGCGACACCACGGAGATGGTCGAGGCTGGCATGGCTGCTGGCGGCCGTCACCGCCAGCGCTACCTCGACGCGCTCACTTCCTCGCGCCTGACCTTCAGCTTCGGCTCACCGATCACCTGGCGGGCCGTGGACGAGGAACTGGAGGCGTACGTCGAGCTGTGGGACGCCTACCCGCAGGTGATCGTCTTCGACAACCTCATGGACTTCGAGGGCGCCGAGAGCGATTACACCGAGCAGATGGCGGTGATGAGCTCGGCAACCGAGCTCGCCCGCGCGACGGGGGCGACGGTGATCCTGCTCCATCACGCCAGTGACAAGTCGTGGGAAGCCAAATCGGACCCGTGGTCGCCGCCGTCGCGCGACCAGGTCAAGGGCGGTCTGAGCGAGAAACCCGAGCTGTCGCTGTCGGTGGCGCTGGACCCGACGTCGTCGGCCTACAAGATCGCCGTCATCAAGCAGCGCATGGGTCCCAGCGACCCGACCGCGCGCACGCACGCGACGTTGCTGTGCGAGCCCGGCAAGACCCGTTTCCACGCCTTTTCGGCACACAACCCGGCATTGGCAGGTGTAGCAGTTTGATCGACATCGCGAAGCGCAACGCGCGCAACCGGAGACGGGGCGTGCAGTGGCAGAGCGACCTGCGTAACGGTTTGCGCGAGCACGGCCTCGACGTCGAGCGCCTCGTTCTCACCGGCAAGGAGGACGAGGGGGATCTCGTCGTGCGCGACTTCGCGCACCCTGGGGAGTTCGTCGTCATCGAGGCCAAGGCCGGACAGCTCCACCCGGCCGAGTTCATCCGCCAGGCCCTCGTCGAGGGCGGCCACTTCGCAATGCACCGCGGCTTGGACCGGGCGCGCGTGGCGAGCATCGCGGTCGTCAAGCGCGCGGGAATGAACTGGAAGGACGCCTACGTGCTGACCACGGTGGGCGACTACTTCGGACTGACAAGGTGAGCTGGATCGGCAACCCGTCAGCCCGTGAGACGTTGGCCGTGGCCGCCGACCTGACGTTGGACCCGGACTTCTCGATCCGCGAGATCCACGCGATCGAGGAGTTCCTCGACGCCGAGCCCGTGCCACTCCCGACGCTGGCCGAGCTCAGCGTCGACCGGGCCACCGGCACCGTGCGCGGCCGGAGGCTGGCGTGAGCGAGGACCAGCGCCCCGACTTGGCCGCGGTGCTCGACCACTACGACGTCGACCGCACCGACCGCACCGTCCAGATGGTCAGGTGCCCGCTGCACGAGGACCGCACCCCCTCCTGCTCGGTCCACCTGGAGCGGCACCTGTGGCGCTGCCACTCCTGTGGCAAGGGCGGCGACACATACACGCTGATCATGGAGAAGGAGCACACCGATTTCGTCGGAGCACGAACCCTTGCGGCCTCTCTCGGACTCGCAACGGGAAGCGCTGGAGGAGGCAGTGAGCTCCTATCAGGCAGCGCTTACGGCGGACGCCGCAAGGTGGCTGGTCGGAAGGGGCCTCGGTCGTCAAGTGGCGGCTACGTTCCGGCTTGGCGTCGTCGGTGACCCCCACCCCGGCCACAGCCGGTTCGTCGGCTACCTGGCCATTCCCTATCTCGACCGCAGGGGGAAGCCGCTGACCATCCGGTTCCGCTGTCTTCAGGAACACGATCACCGCGGCCACGGCCACGGCAAGTACATGACCCTGCGCGACGATCCGCCCCGGATGTTCAACGTCCGCGCGGTTCACCAAGCAGGCGACGAGATCCACGTCTGCGAAGGCGAGCTCGACGCATTGGTCCTGTCCCTGCTCGGCCTGCACGCCGTGGCCATTCCCGGCGCGGACATGTGGCTGGCCCGGCACCGCCGGATGCTCGCCGGTTTCTCCCGCATCTGGGTCTGGGGCGACCCGGATGACGCGGGCGCGGAGTTCATCGCGCGTGTCACCCGCGCCCTGCGCTCCGCCAAGGGTGTTCGTCTGACCCTCGGCGACGTCACCGACACCTACCTCGCTGGCGGGCCCCAGGCCCTGCTCAGCCTCGTTCGACCGAAGGAGCTGGTCGCGTGACCCACACCTACGAGGAGCTGGTCCGCATGACCGAGCGGACCCGGCTCATCAACAACACGCTGTCGCTTGTGCGCCACGCACGCATCCGGCAGAACAACCGCGGAAGCCTGCGAGACCACCCGGATGGCAACGGCAGCGCCGTCCTTCGGTGGCAGGCGACCCGGCACAAGAGCGTCGTCGAGCGTCTCAACCGTGTCGGCGAGCTCACCTGGGCGGACATCCTCTTGACGAAGGTCTGGGGGGCGCTCGAACAAGGCGATGTCGAGCGCCTGGCCGCCGAGCTGGAGCAGGTCGCCGCTGTCGCCGTCGCCTGGAGGGAATGCCTGCATACCCGCGGTGTCGCCCCGGTCAGGGTGATCGCCTGATGACCGACACCTTGCCAGGAACACCCGGGCCGACTCTCAAGGGCATCTGGGAGCGACTCGACTCCCCGCAGCAAGAGGCCCTACGTCCTCATCTGGTGGGCGACACCTCGGCGGACTGGCTCAGCGCACTCCTGTTGGAGCACGGGCTGGCCGTGTCCGCCTCCACCATCCGCAGCTACCGACGAACGATTCGTCAGAAGGGGCGTGACCTTGGCTGACAGGCTGACAGAGCAGCTCCTCGCCAAGCCGGTCGGCCCCGCCATCCCCACGAAGGTCCCCGAGCGCGACTTCACCCGCCAAGTCGAGGTCAGCGGTGACGTCGCAGAGGTCACCGTCCGTGGCGACGCCCAGGTCGGTGAGGACGCGGCAGCCGCCTACCTCCGCGCTCAGGGCGAGAACCCCGCGCTGTGGGAGGTGACAGGGTTCCGCAGCTCGGAGTGGACGATGGCCAACGGGGCGACCGGCGTGTCCACCCGCTACACCTTCGCCCGGCGCGGGTCGGGACCCGGCGCGGAGCGTCCGCCGCTCGACGAGCTGTTCGCGCAGATCAGGCAGCACGAACCGGTCGCGCAGAGGGAAGACGGCGATCACGGGTTCATCGTGGCGCTCGGCGACACCCAGTTCGGCAAGATCGACGGTGACGGAGTCGAGGGCACACTGCGGCGCACCATCGCCTACCTCGACCGCGCGGCCGAGCTGCTCGCCGCCTACCGGCAGCGGTTCACCATCGGCCACGTTCACATCGCCTGGCTCGGCGACCACATCGAGGGCTTCGTCTCCCAGGGCGGCGCCAACACCTGGCGCACCCCGCTCACCCTCAATGAGCAGATCCGGCTCACCCGCCGGGTCATGCTCCACGCCCTGGTCGTCTTCGCCGGAAACGCCGAGCGTGTGTCGATGGCCGCGGTGCCTGGCAACCACGGCGAGACCACGCGGTTCGCGGGGAAGGGCGTCACCCGCTTCGACGACAGCCACGACACCGAGTCGCTGATCGCCGTGGCCGACGCCGCCGCGCTCAACCCGCAGGCGTTCGGGCATGTGGAGTTCTACGTCCCGCAGACCGACGAGCTCACCGTCGTCCTGCCGGTCGCCGGGACCGTCGTCGCGCACGCTCACGGCCACCAGTGGCGCCCCGGCAAGCACTTCGACTGGTGGCGAGGACAGGCATTCAACACCGACTCCGCGATGCACCAAGCCGACCTTCTCCTGGCCGGGCACCTGCACCACGAGCAGGTCGACAGCGACGGCAAGCGGTGGTTCATCCAGCCGCCCGCGATGGAGAGCGAATCCACCTGGTGGCGGCACGCCAAGGGCACGACCGGACACCCCGGCCTGGTCGTGGCCATCACCAAGAACGGGATCACCAGCCCACTGGAGGTGGTTCGTTGACAAACCCGATGGACTGGAGCCTCAGCAGCGACCCTGCCGTGCGGAACAGCATCGACGTGGCCGTGCGTAGCCTCACCCGCGACTTCGGCTGGATGACCGAACCCGACGACCTACGTCAGGAAGCGGCCATCCTCGTCGCGTCCCACCCCGCCCAGGTCCGCGCCTACCTGGCCGACCACGAACACCCCGGATACCTGGTCCGCTGGCTCTGGTCGCGCCTGATGGACCAGCTCCGCCCGCAAGCTCGCAAAGCTGGCCGAACCATCTCGATCCAGAGATTGGAGGGCGCCCAGCTATGACCTACACCCCGGAGTTGGTCGAGCGGCTGCTGCCGACCGTCTGGGACCGGACCTGGGCGTGGGGAATGCGGAACCCTTACGCCCCCGACCCAGATATGCCGCGCTCCTCGGGCGTGGTCTCCCACGGCGGAACCTACTGGGCGCACCTGGCCGACATCCGAACCGCGTGGCAGCAGACGCTCCTCACCCGTGAGCTGCGAGTAGCCCTCCTGCTGGCTTACGGGGTCGGTTGGACTCAGGAAGAGATCGCCGCACACGAACACGTGAGTCAGCGAGCGGTCGGCAAGCGGATCGCACGCGGCCTGGAACAGCTCACTGACCGTCTCAACGGATCCCGGTAGCCCGACATCCAAACGTGGAGCCCCTCTTCCTGGTCGGAAGAGGGGCTCCCCTGTTGTCTTCAGGAGCTCGGGCCTGGCTCGATCTTCATATGACCGATAGCCAGACCGAGAGCAACGGAAGCAGGCCGGGTATTGATCGCGTCGGATAAAGATCCATTAATGACAAGCGGCGTAAGGCCGACGGCCCTTTTTGATCAGCCAGGCTTCCTGCCCAAGAGATCGTTTTTTTCACGGTGGTGGAAATCTCCTTCACCCCGGTTGTAAGTCGGCGAGCGAGAGCATACGTTGGACGACGGTCGACTTGTCAACAGCCGTGAAAAAGATCAATTCAGTTTTTCACGGGGGTGAAAAGGGAGGATGCGACGACATGGACGACATGCCCGGCCTTGACCTGCTGTTAAATCGTTTAGTCGAGCGCCACGAGCGGGCTTCCGGCCGCCGACTGACGAACCAGGCGATTGCTGATGCGATCTGCGCCACCGGTGTGGATATCAGTCAGGCGTATGTGTGGCAACTCCGAAATGGTGAACGCGACAACCCTCGTACCCATCACCTACGCGGCCTTGCCGCCTTCTTCGGGGTGCCTGCCGGTTATTTTCTCGACCCGGAAGTCTATGAGGGCATCGAGCGTCAATGGTCAGGCAAACCCGCGCCCAGCCAGCACCAAGTCGACACACACCTTGACGTCGGCGTTCCCGCAGGCGCCTTGCTGCGCAGGGTGGGCATGGCCAACCCGCGACTGTTCGCCCTGCTCGAAGAGTTGATCGCCGAGGTCAACCAGGTCGGCAGCACCGTTGATGCACAACCTGAGCACGAACCAGGGACATGAGAGACCAGTGAAGATCACATACGGCATGCGTTCGCTGTGGGATTCCCTGCGTGCGCGAATGATCGGAAGAGCGCGTCACAAACGTGTTCCAGATCCAGTGCTGACCCGTGCGGCAGTGCGGCGGTTGGTCAGGAGCCTGGACATCCCCGAGCCGTTCAGCATGGACGGGATGCGACGGGTGATCGAGAAGCGGATCGGTTGCAAGATCGCGATCACGCCGTACCCGGACGCCTATGTCGACAAGGCCGCCCGTGTCGGTGAACTGCTGCCCGCCGCGATCTGCTTCCCGGACGTGGACGGCTACCGCATCTTCCACAGAACGGACACGTCCGTGCATCACCAGCGACACTCGGTACTGCATGAACTCGGCCATATCTGTTGCCGCCACCCCATCGCCGAAACTGGGGCCCAGAGGAGCTTCTACTCCGATGCCCGAGAACAGACGGCCGAACTTTTCGCCTATTTGATCGAAAGTCGAATTGGGCCAGTGCGTACCACCCGAACGACCGACTCCGACCCCGAGACGGCATCCATCTTGGATCGTTTCTCAATCCTTGAAGGCTGACACTGATGAGTTTCGCGTTCGGGGCGGTCACCCCCATCGTGGTGGTCACGGTCGCGCTCCTCTACTGGTGGAGGGTGGGACTGTACGGAGGAACCCATAGGCCAGGCGTCCGCGCCATGTGCGCCGCGTTGGCGTTCCTCGACCTGGCGCTGATCGTCTCGACGATCAATCCCGCCCTCGGGGCACTCACCGGTATCCCCACCGCGCCGCAGTACCTGATGCACGTGTGCGTGCTGATAGCCGCGGCCTGGCTGGCGAAGTTCGTGATCTGGCTCAGCCACCCGCCCGACGTCGCCCGACGACAGATCGGCCGCAGGGCGCCGCTGCTCGTGGTCGCCCTGGTCACGCTCACGGCCTGCGCCATCCTCGGCCCTCTGACCGCGGGGATACCCGACATCGCCTCGGACCACGGCGGCCGTCCCTGGGTGCTGGCCTACCTCGCCGTCTACACGGCCTACCTCGGCTTGGCCCTGTTCGACGTCGCCTGGATGTCCCGCTACGCCCGACTCGTTCCACGTCGATGGCTACGCGCCGGTCTTCGCCTGCTCGGCCTGGGCGCGGGCGTCGGCGTCCTCTACACCATCGAGCGCGTGGCCTCCGCCACCGCGCACGCGGCAGGGCTCGGGTGGCCCTGGCGTGGCGAAGTGAGCGCGGTCATCGTCATCGTCTCCATCGCCCTGCTCATGGCCGGGGTCCTGGTTCCCCCCATCGGCACCCGCTGGGACGCCTACCGAGCCCGTCGCGACCTGCTGCCCCTCTGGCGCCTGATGACTGCGGTCGCGCCCGAGCTGGTCTTCGACGGCCACCGAAACCTGCGGGCGCTGGTCACCGAGATCCGCGACATCTCCATCGGACCCCTACGCCCCTACCTCGACCCCCGCGTCGACCACCACGCCCGCGCGATGGCCGAAGCCGAGCACACCTCCCCGACCGAGGCCCACGCCATAGGCCAGGCCGCCGCCATCGTCGTGGCCATGCGCGCCTTCCACCGCGGACGACCACCGATGGTCACCGGCCCTCCGCTCGTTATCGGCATCCCCGACCAGAACGGCCGCCCGGCCGAAGCCGCCGAAGCAGACGAAGTCGACGCCTTGGTCCGCATCGCCAAGGCCCTGCCCAACCCGATCGTCTCCCACGTCGCGAAGGAACTCGACTATGTCGACAACCGCGCCTGACTCCATCCCGCACGCCCAGCAGCGACGCCTCGCGCGATGGACCACCGAACTTCTCGCCCCTTGGGTATGGGTCCTGGGCCTTCCCCTGGCAGTCGCATGGAGCGTCACCCACCGACTAGGCCCGACCCTCCTCTGGGGGCTGATCGTCGGCGTCACGGGCTCGGTCATCCCGATGGTCGTCATCGTGCGCGGCGCCCGACGCGGAGCCTGGGACAGCCACCACGTGAACAACCGAGAAGGACGCGTCGTCCCCTTCGCCGCCTGCGTCAGCTCCCTGGCCATCGGCTGGGTCGCGCTGGCACTGGGCGACGCCCCAAGCCAGATGATCGCGCTGACCACCGCCATGTTCGCCACCCTCGTCGTCGCCGTGGTGGTCACCTTCACCGCCCACTGGAAGGTGTCGATGCACGCGGCCGTCGCCGCCGGGGCAACGATCATCCTGATAATCGCCTACCACCCGATGATCGCCATCGCCCTCGGCCCCGCCGTGCTCCTGGTCGGCTGGTCCCGCGTCGAGCTCCGCGACCACACCACCGCCCAAGTCCTTATCGGCGCCATCCTCGGCGTTCTCGT
Source organism: Actinokineospora sp. NPDC051303 (assembly GCF_055586285.1). NCBI lineage: Bacteria > Bacillati > Actinomycetota > Actinomycetes > Pseudonocardiales > Pseudonocardiaceae > Actinokineospora > Actinokineospora sp. NPDC051303. Next base: position 45,077 of record NZ_JBVJIN010000023.1, on the reverse strand, counting down.
CGGCGGAGGTCTCTACTGGGCCCTCGCGTAACCCCGTCGAGCTACAACCGCGGCCGGAAGGTCACCCAACCGCGGACGCTGAGGACGAGAGCAACGTCCCTCTATCGTCTTGGTCGCGGACTCAACGCCGGGTTCGGGCCGAGCCAAGCCTCAAAGTTCGCCACAGTGTCGGACGTCCGCCTCTCCAGCTCGGCGATACCACGCAACGTATCCCGCACCATCGGATGTAGGCGGGTTTGTTGAGGGGCCAACCTGCGCGCCCGGTTCAAGGCATCAAGTGCCTTTCTTCCGTCTCCGATAAGCAGGCAAGCGCGGGCCGTGTCCTGCCAATGGTGTCCGGCTCGGGGAGGTGCCACTGACTTCGGCAATCGCAAGGCGAAGCCTTCTCGCGCCGCTACCCCAGGGTCCCCTGCTTCCAGTTCCACAGCTACAGAGTGGATGCCGACGTTCGCTTGTCCGAATAGCGTCCCGTAGGCGTCCGACTCCCCGTTGACGTGGGCGGCCACCTTCCGGGCCTCCGCAAGGTGTTTCCGCGCCACATCAGCATTCCGAGACCGCGCCGCCACAATCGCCCCGGTGAGGTGGCCGTAGCCCCGTACCGCAAGCGCGCTCTCGTCGCTTCCCTCAATGTGGTCCAACCCCTGCTCGATCAACGAGAGGCCCACCTCGAAGCTGTCGTGGTACATCAATATGCGAGCCCGTTTAACCAGCCCTTGGGCTACGTACAACGGGTCATCCGCGTGCATGGCGAACTCATCCAAGCGGTCCAACGCTGATGTAGTGAGCTGCATATAGCCGAACCGGCGCGCGATCCGCTCCGCGGTCACATATGCGCTAGCCAACAATGTGTGAACCGCGCCACGTTGTTCATCGGTCGCCGCCAGATGGAGCGCACCGTGTAGCTGACGAATGAGCGTCGGAAGGTGGGCCAGCGCTTGCCGTCCTCGGTCGTTCCGGTAGCGTAGATTTATAGCTTCGAGCGAATCTCGCAACTCTTCAAGCGACGGCGGCTCGATTGGCCGGACATGGCGCCCTTCTGCGAGAACCGCACGAAGATCGCTTATCCCATCAAGGCCGCCCTCTATTTCGATCACGTCGAGATACGGCGTACCGGTTAGTTCATCCACGGCCTTGCCGAGCGCTCGACCAACAGCCGACAAGAACCCAGGAGAAGCGGGCTCTACGCCTCGCTCGACTTTGCGGATCATCGAAACGGAATAGCCGGATTCACGCGCAAGGCGATCTTGTGTCCAACCCCTGAGCTTGCGTGACGTCGCAACACGCGTACCGGGGTGGTCGTAGTTCGTCACATGTCCTCCTCCCGGTCGACCTGTGCCCTCTCTTGACAGCGTACCCGGTAGTCCCATCACCCGAACGGACTGTCAGTTCACTGTCACTCAAGGTTCACACTCCTGCCTACCGTCTGTTTCAGCAGGTCAAGAGATCGCGATGGGACAGGACTCCCCTCGTCACGGAGGAACGGACAACATGGGTACGCGAGCAGCGGTGGAGTGTGTGACACGTGGGCCGCGGTGCCAGCTTCGGGCGGGGGCGGTCCGGTGATCGCCTGGTGGGCACTGCTGGGCGCCCTGCTTGGTGGTGCGGTCTTGTTGGAGCTATGGCTCGCGCGTGCTGAGCGGCGGGAGCTGGCGCGTATGGCGGCCGAGCGAGTGAAGGCCGAGCGCGAGCGAGCGGCGGCCGAGACGCGGACCGTCGCCCAGCGGGTAGAGGCCGAGAGGCGGGCTGCTGAGCAGCGCGACACTGTGGTGATACCGCCTGTAGATATCGCTGTGATACCGCCCGTTGATCTTGCCGTGTTGGGCCGGGGGCGCTCATGACTGCCGAGGTCGAGACGACACTGGATATAGATTACTGGCTTAATGAGTTGCGAGTCAGGGGCTTTACCGTCCACATATTCGGACAGAACTGTGCGCCGGAAGCGTTCGGCGCTGTATTCGAGTGCCCGACTGTGTATGACGTAGTGATTCTCCGGAGTGAGGACACGGGCTTTGCTTACCGCACACCGCGCGTTGAGGGAGTGGACCCGTTTCACCCGACACATGTGTTGGAAGCATACGGCCCGAAGCCTGCTGCGCACGCTTTGCGCTGGGTTGTCACGCTCGATCCCCCTGGGGGCACGTTGCCGTCGCTGCACAAGGTCGACCCGGCTTATGTGGTGAACAATCTTCGGCCGAGAAGGATCTTTGCCCCGAGGCGGCGGCCGGGAGACTCCCACAGTCACAGGTTGTCAGGACAGCTTGACGACTCGTGACCGAGGGATAAGGACCTGCCGGGGCCGTCGTCCGACCTCCCCATGGGCGGCCTGGTAGGTCCAAATCCTCTTTGTGTCTTCAGTCCATGACTCAGTCTGGAGACCGTAGGAGGATGGCACTGCCAAATCGCTGATCCCCCAAGCGAGCGACCCGGCAGTGCCGAGACTGGCGCTCTTCGTCGGACCAAACGTCAGGGTGGGGACCGACGAAGAGCGCCAGGCCAGCTTTTTCTATGCCTCCCTGCGACCCGTTGTCGCGCCCAACGGCGCGCGCGGGAGGTGAGCCTGTCGGGCCGCCAGCGCCCCCGAGGCACTGTGGGCGGCCCGACAGGCGTTCTACCCGATGAATGGCGACTTATTAATCGAGAGGATGGTTGTGGCCCACGGCGAAGCCACCCCAGACCCATATCCGGACGCAGACGCGGAGGACAAGGGCCTATCTGCGGATGCGAGGCGGGCGGACCGGGCTGCGATTGTGAACCACACAGTGCGTTTGCTGTCCTATTTGGAGGGTGTGGGTGGCGGCGGCGTTGTCTTGCTCGTGTTGAGTCCGCCCACCAAACGGCAAGTTGACGTGCTACGGCTCATGGCCCAGGGGTTACCCAACCCGGAGATCGGCGCGGTTTTGGGGATCACGCCGCTGACAGTAAAGGCCCTCGCTCAGCGGCTCTTCGCGCAGCTCGGTGCGGAGAATCGGGCGCACGCGGTTCTGTTAGCCTGCCGCGCTGGTTTGCTGCCCGAGTACCACCCGGGTAGCAGTTTCTCACTGAGGTCCCCTCGCGCGCTTGGCAAGAAATGGGGTCCGGAAAGTTTTACAGGGGAGAATACCTGATGGTCGCCGGGTGTGGCGTCATCGCAATTAGCACGACGTCCGCGGCTCTGTGGGGAATCTATGAGTTCATCTCTGCTGTGGTATAGGAGGATGACCAATGTCTGAGGGCCTGCCCAGGCTGCCCAAAGCCGCGCGTCTCAAGCTCACGCCGAGTTTGCTGAACCAGATGCGGGCGCGATATGAGAACGGTCAAACGATCACCGACATCGCGAACGAAATGGGCAGGAGTTATGGTTGGGCGCGTAGTACGCTTCTGGCCGCCGGGGTGGTCCTGCGTCCCATGGGAAACAGGGTCCGTCGAGGTGGTGTGGCGGCAAAGAGGAAGACGAAGACAACGACGCCGTCCAAACGTGAACTGAGAGCAGAAGGTCGTCTTGCGGAGAATCGTGCGCTGGCTGAGCTGATCGTGGCGGTATACCTACGGCCCGGGGCGACGCTCACAGACGCTGGCAAGGCGGCAGGGGTGAATCCCAAACGTGCTCGTGAGGTCCTGGTTCAGGCTGGCATCCGGATCAAATCCCGGGGACATGGCGGTCCTGCGGGCGAGGCTCGCCGGATGATGCGCGGGGCGTCTCTTTAGCTAGGCGACGCGGTCGGAGATCCGACCGAGCGGCCCGATTGGGAATGAACGCGCTCGTGAGGTGAGGCAGATATGGGCCGAAAAAAGGTGCTGAGGTTTGTCAGAGACACGACCTACGCTGTCTCGGTTGCCATCGTGGCCGGCGCGGCTCAGAAGCTCGTCATGACCACAGGCACCGGGGTATGGGCGGTTGTGCTGTCGTGGGTCGTGTGGGGCGCGATCGTGTTCGCAGCCGCGGTGTGGGGCGACAGACTGATGGGCCTTATAGGGAGTTGTTTCTCTATTGTGGTCCATCAAATCAAATGGCTCAGAGGAAAGAAGACATCTACCGGCAAGAAAGGCGAGTCGTCATGTTAGCTTCGGATTCGGACTCACACAGCGGAGAGCAGGACACCTATCCCGGTAGCCCGCTGGCCGTGGCGATCGGGGCGACCTTGCTCAAGTACCGGAAAAAACGTGGCCTGTACCGGCGCCAGGTGGTCGCGCGAGTGCGTAGCGAAATATCCGTGCCCACTCTGAGTACGTATGAGAACGGAAAGCGTAGATGCACGTTGGACCGGCTCACAGACCTGTGCGAGGTGCTGGATGTGCCTCTGGCCGTGTTCGTCGGCGAGATCGCCCGGCGCTTGGGCGCGCTCGACCCGCGCGTGCCCGGCGAGGTGTGGGTGTGCCCCGCCGCGATCATTGAGGATGACCGCCCCGAGCTGGCCCCGCTGCGCGGGTGGGCTCGCAGCGTCGTGCGCCACACCCCACCCCGCCCGGCGGTCCGCATCGCCTCCGCGGGCATCGGCCCACTCGCCCGGTTATGTGGCGTCCCCGAGCACGACATGCGTGACTGGCTCACGCTGTTCTCGCCCGCGCGCTTCCACGCGTCCTGAGCGTGGGCAAAAATTGGGCGACGATATTCGATGGAAGAAACGCATGAAAACCAAAGCGCAAGAGCGGGATCGGCGCGCGCTGATAGAAAAGCTGCTCGCGGACTTCAAGCCCGGAGTCACACAGATCGGAAACCTGGCGGAACAATTCGGGCTCATACGGACACATACGCGTCGACTCCTGCATGAAGGGGGCCTTGTCGCCCCGGAGTGGCCGGCGTGTATCGGCCTGCCCGAGGACGCATTGGCCGTCGAGTTCGTGAAAAGATACCTCCACGGCGTGAGCATGGAACAGATGGCATTCAACACGGGTGTGTCGATGCTGAGGATCAAGAGCATCCTGGTTTCCGCGGGAATCGTCTTTCCGAGACGCGTCAGCATGATTCCGGTGAACGCCGCAGCACTGCGAGACGCGTATGTCTCGAATCCGCAGACGAGCCTACGCAGCCTGGCCAAGCAGCACGGGGTGTCCCCATCGGCCGTGCGTAGGGCGTTGCTCTCCGAAGGGGTGCAATTGAGGCCGATGGGAGGCCAGCCTCGGTGAACGAACCCCTACCTATCGCTCTCCGGGAACAGTCCTCGGTGAACGAACTCCTACCTGTCGCTCTCGGGGAACAGTTGCGGCGTGCCCGTACCGCGATGGGCTGGACACGGTCGGCGATGGTCAGGGCAATGAACCACTCGATTCAGGACCAGACGCTGGCCACATACGAACTGGGCGTGCGGAACTGCACGGTGGTTCGATTCGTGGACATGTGCGGCACTTTGAATGCCTCGCCACCGGAACTGCTCACCCTGGCGATGCAGGACGCCAAGGTGGGTTTGCGCAACCTTGTAATGTTAATCGACCTGCGGCGCATAATCGAGGATAAGCAGCCTGATCTGCGTTGGCTGCGTCGGTGGGCTCGAAATCGACTCGCGAACGATGCCGAAACGGTGATCGTCTCGGTAGACCCGGCGGTCGTGGTGGACCTGGCCGCATTCTGCGGGCTCTCCGCGGACGAGATGAGCCAACATTTGGCGCAATTCGCGCCTTGACACGAGAGCGTGGCCCCGGCCCCGTGCAGATCACCATCCGTACGGGGCCTCCCGGTGCGTGTAAACGCCTTCCGGTCTGACTTACTCTTCTTCTTTCCACTCCACAGAGGCCGGTCGCCTACCGCCGTTGGTGAAATACTCACGCAAGGCTTGGCGCACGGCGTCGATGGGGAGTAGGGCCGAGTCCGGCATTTCGATATCGCCGTTCATATACGAGTAGGTGGTGGCCGCTTCGTTGCCAGGGTCGGGGCCGAGGGTGTACCAGACTCCAGGCCAGTCCGATCCGGAGTAGTACAGGGCCGCACGGCCGTCTTCGGTGAAGCCTGCGGCGAATATCGGTGTCTCGTCGTCATCCCTGAGCAGTTGAACAGCGATCGGGCAGCCGTAGGTATTCGTCAATTCCCGCCATTTATCGACAAGCGCGTCCAGTTCGTCAAGCGCTCGCACAGGAACGCCTGCCTCGGCATGCTCCGTCTCGTAGTACGCCGAAAAAGTGGTCATACTGGATGTCCCGCTCCTCGATAGACCTTGTGGTACCCATGCGAACCATATACCGTCATTGTATACCCGGCAGGCAGAATGGCGGGAACCAGGGCATCGCATGAAAACCTGCCCACACACGGCACGTTATTAATGACAAGGGTCGCCGACCGGATTTTGTTCTTCCGCATGTGCGCCGCCAGCTTCATCTCGACGTCGGAAGCCCCGGTAGGAATCTTATTCGGGGAAGTTTCTTGGAAGTACTCGATCGCATCGCGGTACTTATCGTCCTTGCCGCTGACCTCAGCATGGGTGTTGCCGTCCGGGTCGATCCACCTGCCATGAGTTTTGGGCTCGGGCGTGCCACGTGGTCGCTGAGTTCGCGGAACCACATCGGGCGGTAGTTCACGCCTGAGTTGGTCGATGCGCTCCGGAGACACGGCGGGCGGGGGTGCTGACGGCCCATTGCGGGTCGGTTCCCCGCGTGCGGGTACCGGAGGTTTGGTGGCGGGTGCGATGACCCCTTGGCGGGCGATGGCGGCCCCGATCGACTCTTCGGCCGCGGTCAGGGCCTGATACAGCTCGACCACCCCCTGGCGGGCATGGGCGAGCGGGCCTGCGACCTGTCGATGGGTCGCGGTGCCGTGGAGCAAGACATCCACGCCCTGGCGCACTTCATCGAGCGGGGTCAGCACTGCTGCGATCACGCCAGCCTTGAGCGCGTTGAGCCTGGACAACTCGCCACTGAGCCGAGCGGTCAGGTCCTCGATGGAGGCCACGCGACGAGGCTACGGCGAGGGGGCGACACCCTCGACAACGCAAAATGGCCGCTCCTGGGAGTGGCCTCGTACGAGTGAGGGGAAGCAACTGCGCGATGCTGTCGTCGTGACGAACGCGGAGGCATCTTCCACCCGGCCCTCGTTAGCGCGTGCACGAGCGGCGAGGTGGTGGGCGGCGATGACAGGTCGGCGGGGTCTGGGTGTGCTGGCTTGGGGCCTGGGCGTTGCTGGTGCGGTGACCGGGGTGTGGGCGGCACGGTCGTGGTGGGCGTCTGTGTGGGGATGGCTTGGCCGCTGGTGGCCTGTCCCGGTGGCCGTGGGTCTGCTCGCAGCCGCGGGTGCGGTGGGGACAGCACGGTCGCGCCGCGCGCCCGTCGAGGCGCCGTCCGACGAACCTCCGGTGATGCGGGCGCTCTCGCCGCGGGCGATCACTCTCGGCGCGTTGGTGTTGCTCGGCGTCGGGATCACCGCTGCGGTGGTCTTGTTGACGAACTTCTCCGGAACTACCCCGGCCGACCGGTTGGACGCGATCCGGACGTCGGCGACGTTGGTGGTGGGCACTGGTGGGGCGGCGGCGTTGTGGTTGGCCGCGCGCAGGCAGCGTTCGGCGGAGTTGACCCTCGCTCATCAGCAGAAGGTCGCCGCCGACACCGTTCACGACGCGAACGAGCGCCGATTGACCGAGCTCTACGTCAAGGCAGTTGAACAACTGGGCTCGGACAAAGCTGCGGTACGCCACGGCGGGCTGTACGCGCTGGAGCGGGTGGCGCAGCAAAATCCGGACCAGCGGCAGACGGTGGTGGACGTGATCTGCGCCTATCTTCGCGGCCCCTACACCCCACCCACCGACAAACCAGGTGCCCGCCGGTTGGGTGTGACCCGTCCTCTGATGCGTTCGTCTCCTGTTCGCGCCGCCGCGTCCGAGATTCGCCGAGTGTCTCCCGTCCCTGAGTTAAGCCAAGGTGATGAGGATCGACGTCATGAGCGCGAAGTCAGGCTGACCGCCCAACGCATCCTCGCTCGTCACCTACGCCCCGGTCCCGACCCGAACCGCCCGGCTGACACTTTCTGGCCCGACATCGACCTCGACCTCACCGGAGCCACCCTCACCAACGCTGACTTCAATGATTGCCGCATCCGGTCCGCCAACTTTGGCAAGGCGAAGTTCTTCGGCTTTACCGGGTTCGACGGGGCGAGCTTCGACAAAGCCGACTTCGACGAGGCGAGCTTCGACGGGGCCGCCAGGTTCGCCGGGGCGAGTTTCGACGAAGCCTACTTCGGCGAGGCGAGCTTCGACGGGGCCGCCTGGTTCGCCGGGGCGAGGTTCGGCAGGCAAGCCTGGTTCGCCGGGGCGAGGTTCGGCGAGGGAGCCTGGTTCGCCGGGGCGAGGTTCGGCGAGGGAGCCTGGTTCGCCGGGGCGAGGTTCGCCGGGGAAGCCCGGTTCAGCGAGGCGAGTTTCGGCGGGAAAACCCGGTTCAGCGAGGCGAGTTTCGGCGGGGACGTCTGGTTCAGCGAGGCGAGTTTCGGCGGGGACGTCTGGTTCAGCAAGGCGAGCTTCGGCGGTGTCGCGCAGTTCGCGCAAGCGAGCTTCTCAGGACCCACCGGATTCGACAAAGTGAGCTTCGCCGGGGATGTTTCGATGGTTGACGTCCAGTTCGACGACGGTGTTCCCCCTGAACTGCTGCCCTACATGGAACCTCCAGTCGACCCGGACGAGAGTCACCCAGAGTCACACCCAGGATGATCGAGGCCGTACGGAGCCGAGAACCACCCTCGGTCGTTCGTTCCGGCCTGTCGTCCGTTGTACCGATGGTGTGCCAATGAGTGATCGACTGACCCTGTTTCGGCTGGTCAGAGCAGGTGGCAGCACCGCCCTCCGGAGGCGGGAGCGCAGGTTCGAATCCTGCCAGGGGCACAGCGCAGACAGTCCCGCCGTGGAGATCATCCATCTCCGCGGCGGGACTTTTCTGTGTCGGATGCCGATCGTCTCCCGTGTCGTACGTACGGAAGACGGCCTTGGTGGTGGTTTCGGTCTCGGTGATCGAGCAGGCACACGGCGAGAAAGAGCGCCTGCTCGATCCGCATGTCGAAGCGGCCATCGGGGACGTCTACGACCTGTCCGCAGGGGTCGCCGCGGTGAAGGCAAGCTTCGACATCGGCAGCCGGGGGCTCGTGCGCCATGACCGGTTCGCGCTCGACAACCACAACAGCCTGATCTTTGGCCGCTCCGACCCATCCACACCCGTCCTGACGGGCTCCGCACCGCACCCAGCGACCACTTCGCTGGCGTCGAGCTGGCGGCGCGGCTGCGCCCGTACGTCACCGGCGCGTTCTCCGGGCTGTTCTCGACTCGCCCCGGAGGGCGCCTGGTGGTGTTCTCGCTGCGGGATCTCGCCGACGAGCTCAAACCGATCGACGCGCTGCTCACCCTCGACGCGGTCTGGCGGCAGGTCTCCACCCCGTCATCGGCAAACCCCGGCTGGTCGTAGTCGACGAGGCGTGGTTGCTGATGAAGGAGCCTGCCAAGGTCTGCTGAGCCAGACCACCGAGAAAGTTGCTGTTGGTGGGTATAGGACTGCTAGAAACACACAGAAGCGAGGTGTGCGAGGAGTAGAGAGGTCGTGGTCTCGGCGGCTTGTTCAGGGATGTTGTGCTCGATCCCCTCAAGGTTCTCCAGCCGGTACGGTCCGGTAACCCAGTTCTTCGTCGCTTGTATGCCCGAAGGTGCGACCATAGGGTCTTTCGTGCTCGCGATGAAGAGTGTTGGTACCGCAACTCGCTGTTCATAGCCAACAAAATCGTTGGCCCTGTACCAGTTCAGCGCGGCGGTCAGGGCGCCCGGTTGGGAAAGCCGCCGGAAGTACTCCGCACATTTCTCCGGCGCAACGCCTGGCAGCTTAGGCGGTCCCGATCCGAGAATCGTGTTCTCGGGGATCGGGGCGGGTTGTCGGAAGAACTCCATGTACTTGGACGCCTCCTGCTGCGCGGGATCGGTCCGCAGCGCCTCGGCGAAGGCGCCGAGATGTGGCACGGAAACAGCGGTCAGCGAGCGCACCCGGCGTGCGTACTTCGCAGCGGCGATCCAGGCCACCGCGGCGCCCCAGTCGTGCCCGACCAGGTCGAACCTGCGCCAGCCAAGAGCGTCAGCCATCGCCCGAACGTCCCCAACGGCATAGTCCAAGTGGTATTTCTCGATCCCGGTAGGCCGTACGCCCGGCGAGTAGCCCCGCTGGTCAGGCGCCACCGCCCGGTATCCGGCAGCAGCCAGAGCGCGCAACTGATGGTCCCACTCAATGCCGAACTCGGGAAAGCCATGCAACAACAACACTTTCCGGCCATGTCGCGGCCCTGCGGCGACAGCGTCGAAGGTGCCAACGGCAGTAGGGATTCGCAGCGGCGCAATCCGCGGCGGCTCGGCAGCCCATGCCGTGCCCGCTATACCGAGAGACGCCACACCAACGGCAGCCGTGGCACTCATCTTGATGAAACCACGGCGAGAATGAGAAATCGGCATGCGGCCAGCCTGTCAGCCGACCACGATGAAGACCATCGGGGCCGCCCCCGTCATCCCACTGGGGCCAGCCCTACCAAGAGGTGACGCGGTTCCGGGCGCTTGTCGAGCCGGACCCGCTGCCGAACTTCTTGTGGGTCTACTCGTATGTCGGGACACAGGATGCCGCCCTGAATCCCGCCGTCGGCCGGGTCTGTTTCCCCACCGTGGCAGATGACCAGCTCGGCGTGGCTGGCCATTTCGCTGCCGGGGACGATCGTGACGTCGCCTGCGGTGGGAGGGTCGCGAGCCTCGGTGCGCGGCCGACGGTGAACACCGCGGTCACGGGAAGCTGGCTGAGGGCTTCAATCACGGTGGCGGCGACCAGTCGGGGCAGGTGCTGTCGAGGGTGGCGGTAGGGGACCAGGGCGACTTCGGTGGAGAAGCGCGCCGCCGCTTTCGTACTCGCCCGCGACGAGAGGTTCTGCCACGTTCAGCGAACGTGACCATGCTCGCGAAGGTCAGCAGTCAGCGAACCGGTCGTAGCACGTCCAGGGGGGCGCAGGTGAGTGCCAAGTGCCGCGTGGCCAGAAGGAGCCCGAGGATCGACAGGTCGACAGGGAGGGCGATCAGCGACGCAACCCACGCGGGTACACCGAGGTGAAGGGCGAGGTGAGCACGTTGCCGAAACCGTACAGGGACCGTGCCCATGATCGCGTTGATGACCCGGATGATGGCCGCAGGCTCGGTCGGTGACTGAGGTGCAGAGCTGTCTCGTAGGTGGCCTTTAGGCGTCACCACCGGGGACGGCGACCTGGAAGCTGCCCTCGATCACCAGCATGCCGACGGAAACCGCTGGGACTCTTCCGGTTTCGGAACCGGGTGGCCGCCGGATTCGCTACCTCACGACCCCTGCTTGGTTCGTGGGGTCGGCGTTCAGTGCGGGTCGTAAAGGGCGGGTGGGAGGTGGGCGGAGATCGAGCCGAGGGCGTTGTGGGCGGCCGGTTCGGGGGCGGGGGCTTCGACGGGGCGGGTCATGGGGCCATGGTGCTCGGCGGGTTTGGTGGGGCGTGTGGCCTGGTGGTTGACCGGCTGGCCGGTAGCGGGGTGGGTGAGCAGCTGCTCAGTGGTGGGCCGGTCGGGTGTTGGCTGTGACTGTGGTCGGGTGGGGTGCTGGACGGCTGGTTGGTCGGGGGTGGGGCGAGTAGCTGATTGGTCGGCGGGTGGCTGAGCGGTCGGCTGTTCAGCGGTGGACGGCGCAGTGGGCTGTTGTGTGGCTGTCTGCTGTTCGGTGGTGGGCGGTGCGGTTGTTGGCTGGGCGGCCAATGGCTGCGTCGCGGTTGGGGGTGGGGTGGGTTCGGGCTGTACGACGGGGTGTGGTTCGGGCTGAGGGGTGGGGCTGGGGGTGGGTTGGGTGCTGGGGCTCGGCTGGGTGGGGGGAGTCGGAGTGGGCGGGGTTGGGGTGGGGGCGGGTTGGGTTGGGGGTGTGGGGGTGGGAGTTGGCTCAGTGACCGGGGTGGGTTGGGGGGCCACGTCGGGTGTGGTGGGTTTGGGGGCGGGGATCGGCTCGGGGAGGGGGTAGGGGTCTGGGGGGTCAGAGCGTGGGGGTGCGGAGGACTGGTGTTGTGGCTCGGTGGGGGGCGTGAGTGAGGCGTAGGTGAGCATCCATGTGGTCACCGTGGTCGACCACTGGGGTGTGGGGTTGTAGCGGGCTAGGGCGGCTTGCAGGTCCTGCGGGTGGGGCAGCCGGGTGTTTCCGGAGCACAGGTAGTGGCCCGCGGTGAGGGCGGCGTCGTAGATGTTGTGGGGGTTGGCTTTTCCGTCGCCGTTGGCGTCTTGGTGGTGGGTGGTCCACACGGTGGGGGTGAGGTGGAGGGGGCCGACGGCGCGGTCCCAGACGTCGTCGGCGTCTAGGGCGCCTGCGTCGGTGTCGGGGACGGGGGGGATGCCGGGGCTGCCGGTCAGGACCGGGCCGTAGAGGGGGGTGAGGGTGTCGCCGGTGGGGTCGACTTGGCCGTTGTGGGCGTGTCCGGAGTTGACCTGGGCGATGGCGGCCAAGTGGTGCCAGCGCAGGCCGCAGTCGGGGTGGGTGGTGGCCAGGCGGGTTTCGGCCTGGCGGTAGGCGACGAGCAGGGCGGGCGGGATGGCGCCGCCGTTGGTGAACGGGCCGGTCAGGGTGGGGGGCTCGGGCACGGCGAGTTGGACGACGGTTCCGGGGAGACCGCCGGAAAACCCCGCGCGGTCGGCGGCCGACGGGACCTGGAGGACCGGCTTGCCGATGCGCGCCGTCCGCGTCTCCGGGTGGGCCAGGGCGACGCCGAAGAACAGGGCCACGAGAACCAGGGCCGTCACCGGACGCACCCGGCGCACCGGAAAAGGGACCCGCGCGCGGCCGCGCGCGGAAAGGGCGCGGTGAACCTGCTCGACGCTTCCGCTGAGCACGCGGTGGAGCTGCCGGGGGTGCATGAGAAGCGGTTGCCGGGGGAGACCGGGCGCGGGGCGGTGTGATCTGAGGAGTGGCCGCGGGCGGGGGAGGGGGCGCACGCTGACCTCGTTCCGATTGGGGTTTTCGCTGGTGAGCCTGCTTTCCATCTACCAGAACCGCGGCCTGTGGGGCCGGTGCGAGTGCTGATCTCCGCTCGGTCGAGTGACGAATCATGCCTCGACGGGTGGTGGTATTGCATGTATGCGCATGCGACAATATGTCGCGTAGACGGAGCGGGAAGCGGGGTTGGGGCAGTGGGGCACGGACATGGTCACGGGGTCGGCGTCGCCGACGCGGCCAGTGCTTCGGGGCGGTTGGCGGGCAGGCTGTGGGCCGCGTTCGCCATCGCCGCGGGGATCATGGCGGTGGAGTTCGCGGTGGGGATCGCGACCTCGTCGCTGGCGTTGCTCTCCGACGCGGCGCACATGTTGACCGACGTGGTCGGGGTGGGCCTGGCGTTGGCGGCGGTCGCCGCGGCGCGGCGGGCGCGGAACCGGCCCAACCGCACGTTCGGGCTCTACCGGGCCGAGGTTCTGGCCGCTCTCGCCAACGCCGTGCTGCTGTTCGGCGTCGCCGGGTACGTCGTGTACGAGGCGGCCAGCCGGTTCACCGACCCGCCTGAGGTCGCCGGTCTGCCGGTGCTGCTCGCGGCTGGCGCTGGCCTGGCCGCGAACGTCGTGTCGTTCCTGCTGCTCAGGGACGGCGCGCAGGAGAGCCTGAACGTGCGCGGCGCCTACCTTGAGGTGGTGGCCGACCTCGTCGGCTCGGTCGGGGTGCTGGTCAGCGCCACGATCACGCTGACGACGGGCTGGCGGTGGGCCGACCCGATCGTGGGGGTCGCGATCGGGCTGTGGGTGCTGCCTCGGACCTGGTCACTGGCCCGCCGCGCGCTGCGCATCCTGTTCCAGCACGCCCCAGAGCGGCTCGACATCGGTGAGATGACGTCCCAGCTGGCCGCCGTCCCCGGCGTCACCGAGGTCCACGACCTGCACGTCTGGACGCTGACCTCGGGCATGGAGGTCGTCTCGGCGCACCTCGCCGTCACCGACCGGGCCGACCAGGGCGACATCCTGACCCAGGCCAGGGACCTGCTGACCCGCGAGTACCAGATCGAGCACGCCACCTTGCAGGTCGAGTGCCCGGCGTCGCGGTGCGCGCAGCTTTCCTGGTGAGTCAGGACGGGAGCGGCTTGCTTCCCCGCGCGGTCAGCATGTCGGTGAGCAGCGTCGTCTCGCTCTGCTGGCCTTCCTTGATCTTCGCGGCCATGTTGCGGACGTAGCCGAGCCGGGCGTGGTCGGCGCCGTAGGCGGCCATCTCCAGGCCGCCCTGGTGGTGGCGCAGCATCAGCTGCAGGAAGTACACGTCGAACTCCGCGCCGGTGCTGTTGCGCAGCCGGGTCAGCTCGTCGCTGGTGGCCATACCGGGCATCTGTGCCATGCCGGACGGCCCGTCGCCGTGGCCGTGCGTGGCACCTGCCATCCAGCGCATGTGCGGCTGGTCGATCGGGGCCAGCGCGGGCTGCCCCCACGCGGTGAGCCAGCCGCTGAACTGCCCGCTCTGGTCGAGCTGGGTGGACTCGATGTCGAAGGCGAGCTGCCGGATCTCCGCGTCCTGGCTGCTGTTGCGTGCCCAGCCAGCCATGGTGATGGCCTGCAGGTGGTGGGTGCGCATGTCCTGGGCGAAGCCGACGTCGACCGAGTCCGCCCCCGGCGGGTCGTCGCGGCCCACGGCGGACAGCGTGATCAGCATGCCGATCGCCGCGCCCACCAGCAGCACCGCCAGCGCCGCCGCGCCGTACACCACGGCGGACCGCTTGGGAGTGGCGGCAGCGCGGTCCTCGGTCTGGTCCTGCTCGGTCACTGCGTGGGCGGCGCGCTGCTCGTCGGGGCGGCGGGCGGAACCGGGGTGACCGGCTTGCCGTCCATGCCGATCGCGTCCGGGCCGGGCTTCTCGGCCACGAACGGCGGCGGGGCGGCCGGGTTGAAGCCGGTCCCGTTGCTGTCGCAGCGGCCGCCGGGCTCGGGGTTCTGGTAGTTGTTCGCGCGCAGCGACTTGATGAACTGGTCGATCCGCTCGTCCTCGGCGCTGTCCAGCTTGAGCTGGTGGCCCCACGACTGGAGCGAGATCGGGCGGTCCAGGCCGGGGTAGGGCGACATCACCATGTACGGCTTGTTTTCGACCATGGACTTGAGCTTGTCCAGCGCCGGGCCGGTCACCTGGTCCGGGTTGTAGGCGATCCACACCGCGCCGTGCTCCAGCGTGTGGACCATGTTCTCGTTGCGGACGGCGGTCGGGTAGACGATGCCGGTGCAGTCGGCCCAGATGCCGTCGTGCGGCCCGCCGAACGGGGGGCTCTGGTCGTAGGCGACCCGCTGGGTGGCGTCGACGTGCTGCCCGGGGGAGTACGTCTGCCGGGTCACCCCGGCGATCTTCTCCGACGGGTCCTTGTTGTCGTCGGCCGGGAGGAACTTCTCCGCGGCGGACACCTTGACGTAGGCGTAGCCGAACACGCCGCCCGCCAGCAGGAGCACGGCCACCACCGCGGCGATGGTGCCCCAGGGCTTGCCCTTCTTGGCCACAACCGAGGCCCGCGCGGCCTTGACCGCGTTCGGCTTGCCCTTTTTCTTCGTCCCGCTGGCCATACGTCTCGAACCTCAGGTGTCGAGTGGGCTCCCGCCGGGGAGCTGCACCAGAGCAGGTGCGACCGCCATTCTAAGGACCGGGTGTCTGGTGGGTGTCAACCGCGTCAGACGCCCCGGTCATTCACCCGTCGGTGAGACCGCGTCGGGGCCGGGCGGGGCCGGGTCGAACGGCGGCGGCGCGTCCTGGTCGAACAGGTCGGCGTCGACCATGTCGCAGGAGGCGCCGGGCTCGGGGCTCAGGTACGGGTTGGCGCGGGTGGCGGTGATGAACTGGTCGATGCGCGGGTCGTCCACCTCGTCCACCTGGAGCTGCCTGCCCCAGGACTGCACCGACACCGGCTTGGGCTGGCCGGGGAAGGGCGACATGACGGTGTAGGGCTTGGCCTGCACCCGCTCGGCCAGCGCCACCACGTCGTCGCCGGTGACCTTCGCCGGGTCGTAGGTGAGCCACACCGCGCCGTGCTCCATGGAGTGGACCAGGTTCTCGGTGCGGACCGCGGTCGGGTAGACGACGCCGTTGCACGCCGCCCAGATGCCGTCGTGCGCGCCGCCCAGCGGCGGCTTGCGGTCGTAGGCGACCCGCTGGTCCGGCTTGACGTGCTTGCCCGGCTCGTACTCGGCTTCCACGACGCCGTCGATCTTCTGCGTCGGGTCCTGGTTGTCCTCGCCGGGGGTGAACTCCTTGCCCCCGCCGGGCGCGCCCGTCTGCTTGTCCGCCTTGTCCGCCGCCGAGCCGCGTGGGCCGCTGGACGTGGGAACGCCCAGCTCCTCGATTCCGCCGCAGCCGGTCAGGGCCAGGCAGGCGACGGCGCCGAGCGCCGCGTGTCGCGCGTACCGCATCATGGCAAGGAGTCTATGGAACCCGGCCGGCTACGGACCGTGCGACCCGCCTACCTAGACTTGCCGGGTGACTCCCGCCGTGCTCGCTGACCTGGTTCGTTCCGCCGCCGTGCGGGTTCTCGGCGACCGCGGGCTCGACACCGGGGTCGTCCCGGCCCAGGTCACCGTGGAGCGGCCGCGCAATCCCGAGCACGGCGACTACGCCACCAACCTCGCCCTGCAGGTCGCCAAGCGCGCCGGGGTCGCCCCGCGTGACCTGGCTGGTTGGCTGGCCGGGGCGCTGGCCGAGGACACCGGTGTCGACTCCGCCGAGGTCGCCGGGCCCGGGTTCATCAACCTGCGGCTCGCCGCCGCCGCCCAGGGCGCGGTGGTCACCCAGGTCCGCGCGGCCGGGGCGGCCTACGGCCGGGGCGACGCGCTCGCCGGGCGCCGGATCAACCTGGAGTTCGTCTCGGCCAACCCGACCGGCCCGATCCACCTGGGCGGCACCCGCTGGGCCGCGGTGGGCGACGCGCTGGGCCGGGTGCTGTCCGCGCAGGGCGGCGAGGTCACCCGGGAGTACTACTTCAACGACGCGGGCAGCCAGATCGACCGGTTCACGCGCTCGCTGATCGCCGCGGCCCAGGGCGAGCCCGCGCCTGAGGACGGGTACGCGGGCGCCTACGTCTCCGACATCGCCGCCGAGGTGCTGCGCCGGGAGCCGGGGGCGCTGGGGCAGCCGGACGCCGAGCGCGCCGAGACGTTCCGGCGGGTCGGCGTCGGCCTGATGTTCGAGCAGATCAAGCGGAGCCTGCACGAGTTCGGCACCGACTTCGACGTCTACTTCCACGAGGACTCCCTGCACGCCTCCGTCGCGGTGGACAAGGCGCTGGCCGAGCTCAAGGCGTCGGGCAACCTCTACCTCGCCGACGGCGCGTGGTGGCTGCGCTCGACGGAGTACGGCGACGACAAGGACCGGGTGGTCATCAAGAGCGACGGGCAGCCCGCCTACATCGCCGGTGACATCGCCTATTTCCAGGACAAGCGCCGCCGCGGGTTCGACCTCTGCGTTTACCTGCTCGGCGCGGACCACCACGGCTACATCGCCCGGCTCAAGGCCGCCGCCGCGGCGTTCGGCGACGACCCGGACACCGTGGAAGTCCTCATTGGACAGATGGTCAACCTGGTCAGCGACGGCAAGCCGGTGCGGATGAGCAAGCGCGCTGGAACCGTGATCACCATGGAGGACCTGGTCGAGGCGATCGGCGTGGACGCCGCCCGCTACGCCATGATCCGCTCCACTGTGGACTCCACTGTGGACATCGACCTGGCGCTGTGGAGCAAGCGCTCCAACGACAACCCCGTCTTCTACGTCCAGTACGCGCACGCGCGGCTTTCCTCGCTGCTGCGCAACGCCGCCGACCTCGGCATCCCCCTGCCCGACAAGGAAACCCCGGACCTGGCGCTGCTCGTCCACCCGCGCGAGGGCGACCTCATCCGCACGCTGGGCGAGTTCCCGCGCGTGGTCGCCGCCGCCGCGGATCTGCGGGAACCGCACCGAGTCGCGCGCTACCTTGAGGAACTGGCCGGGGCGTACCACAAGTTCTACGACGCCTGCCGCGTCCTGCCCCAGGGCGACGAGCGGGCCGGACCGCTGACCACCGCGCGGCTCGCGCTGTGCGACGCCGCCCGCCAGGTTCTGGCGAACGGGCTGGGACTGCTCGGAATCACCGCACCGGAACGAATGTAGGAACAGGGACTGATGAGGGCACACCCGGCAGGACCGCGGCACGCGGACGTGCTGCCGCCTGGCAACACCGCGGGCGAGCGCCCCGCGGACACCGCCGCGCTCGACGAGCTGAACCCGCGAGTCTGGCCCAGGGGAGCCGAACGCGGCGCCGACGGCGTGGTGCGGCTCGCGGGCGTCGACGTGCGCGAGCTGGCCGAAACCTATGGCACGCCGCTGTTCGTGATGGACGAGGACGACTTCCGCGCCCGCTGCCGCGAGCACGCCGCCGCGTTCGGCGAACCGGCGCTGGTGCACTACGCGGCGAAGTCGTTCCTGTCGGTGGAGATCGCCCGCTGGGTCGCCGACGAGGGCCTGAGCATCGATGTGTGCAGCGGCGGCGAGCTGGCCGTGGTGCTGCGCGCGGACTTCCCGCCCGAGCGGATCACCTTCCACGGCAACAACAAGTCCGTCGCGGAACTCGCCGAGGCGCTTGACGCCGGGGTCGGCGCGATCGTGGTCGACTCCTACCACGAGATCGTCCGCCTCGACCGGCTCGCCCGCGACCGCGGCGTCGTCGCCCCGGTGCTGATCCGGATCACCGTGGGCGTCGAGGCGCACACCCACGAGTTCATCGCCACGGCGCACGAGGACCAGAAGTTCGGCTTCTCGCTGGCCGGGCGGGACGCGGCGGAGGCGGCCCGGCGGGTGATCAAGGCCGGGAACCTGTCGCTGGTCGGCCTGCACAGCCACATCGGGTCGCAGATCTTCGACGCCGACGGCTTCGAGGTCGCCGCGCACCGGGTCATCGGCCTGCTCGCCGAACTGCACGCCGAGCACGGCGCCGAGGCGCTGGAGTCGCTGACCACGGTCGACCTCGGCGGCGGCCTCGGCATCGCCTACACCGCCCAGGACGACCCGCCGCCGCCGATGTGGCTGGCCGACCAGCTCCGCGCGATCGTCACCAAGGAGTGCGAGCAGGCCGGGCTGCCGGTGCCGAAGGTGGCCGTCGAGCCCGGCCGGGCGATCGTCGGCCCCGGCACCGTGACCCTCTACGAGGTCGGCACCACCAAGGACGTCGCGCTCGGCCACGGCACCGGACGGCGCTACGTCAGCGTCGACGGCGGCATGAGCGACAACATCCGCACCGCCCTCTACGACGCCCTCTACGACGCCCGCCTGGTCTCCCGCGCCAGCGACGAGGGCGAGCGCGGCGCCGCGGCCGTGCTGTCCCGGGTCGTGGGCAAACACTGTGAGTCCGGCGACGTTGTGGTGCGAGACTGCTGGCTACCGGAGAACCTTGCTCCCGGCGACCTGCTGGCGGTGGCCGCGACCGGCGCCTACTGCTACTCGATGGCGAGCAACTACAACCGGTTGCCCCGGCCCGCGGTGGTGGCCGTGCGCGGGGGGCTGGCGCGGCTGCTGCTGCGCCGAGAGACCGTGGACGACCTGCTACGACTGGAGATGACGTGACGAGCGAGGCCGCCAAACCGATCAGGGTCGCGCTGCTCGGCTGCGGGACGGTGGGCGCGCAGATCGTGCGGCTGCTCACCGAGCAGGCCGACGAGCTGGCCGCCCGCGTCGGCGCCCCGGTCGAGCTGGCGGGCATCGCCGTGCGCAGGCCCAACAAGCACCGCGACGTGCCAGCCGACCTGCTCACCACCGACGCCGCCGCGCTGGTCACCGCCCCCGACGTGGACGTGGTGGTCGAGGTCATCGGCGGCATCGAGCCGACCCGGACCTGGCTGCTCGACGCGCTGCGCTCGGGCAAGTCCGTGGTCACCGCCAACAAGGCGCTGCTGGCCGAGCACGCTGGCGAGCTGTTCGAAGCCGCCGACGCCGCCGGGGTCGACCTGTACTTCGAGGCCGCCGTCGCGGGCGCGATCCCGCTGCTGCGCCCGCTGCGCGAGTCGCTGGCCGGGGACCGCATCACCCGGGTGATGGGCATCGTCAACGGCACGACGAACTTCATCCTCTCCGCGATGGACGAGACCGGCGCGGGCTACGCCGAGACGCTGGAAGAGGCGGCCCGGCTGGGCTACGCCGAGGCCGACCCGACCGCCGACGTCGACGGCTACGACGCCGCGTCCAAGGCCGCGATCCTGGCCTCGCTCGCCTTCCACACCCGGGTCACCGCCGGTGACGTCTACCGCGAGGGCATCTCCGCGGTCACCCCGTCGGACGTGGCCGCCGCCCGCGCCCTTGGTCGCACCATCAAGCTGCTGGCCATCTGCGAGCGCGTCGGCGGCGACGGCGGCGAGTCCGTCGCGGTGCGCGTGCACCCGGCGATGATCCCGCGCAACCACCCCCTGGCCAGCGTCGGCGGCGCGTTCAACGCGGTCTTCGTCGAGGCGGAGGCCGCCGGACAGCTCATGTTCTACGGGCAGGGAGCGGGCGGTGCACCCACCGCCAGCGCCGTGCTCGGCGATCTGGTCGCGGTGGCCCGCAACCTGGTCGTCGGCGGGCGCGGACCGCGCGAGTCGGCCTACGCCGACCTCGCGGTGCGCCCGATCGCGCAGGCGTCGACCAGGTACCACATCAGCCTGGACGTCGCCGATCGCGCGGGCGTGCTGGCGGCCGTCGCCGCCGTGTTCGCCCAACACGAGGTGAGCATCGCGGCGGTGCGCCAGGAGGGCCGGGCTGCCGACGCCAGCCTGGTCATCGTCACCCACTCGGCGCCAGACGCCGCGTTGCGCTCCACAGTGGACAAAATCGCGGGGCTGCCCTTCGTGCACGAGGTGGTCAGCGTGATGCGGGTCGAAGGCGAGGATTCATGACCATCCCCACCGGTGTGCGGCCAGGCTGGCCGGGCATCATCCAGGCTTATCCGTCCAGGGTCCCGATCCCCCCCAACGCCAAGGTCATCACCCTGGGGGAGGGGAACACCCCGCTGCTGCCCGCGCCGCACCTGTCGGAGCTGACCGGGTGCACGGTCTATCTCAAGATCGAGGGTGTCAACCCGACCGGCTCCTTCAAGGACCGCGGCATGACCGTGGCCATCACCCACGCCCTGGCCAACGGGCTGGAGGCGGTCATCTGCGCCTCCACCGGCAACACCTCGGCCTCGGCGTCGGCCTACGCCGCCCGCGCTGGCATGACCTCGGCGGTGCTGGTGCCGCGCGGCAAGATCGCGCTCGGCAAGCTCGCCCAGGCCGTCGCGCACGGCGCGCGCATCCTGCAGATCGACGGCAACTTCGATGACTGCTTGGAGCTGGCGCGCAAGACCGCGGCCGAATACCCGGTCGGCCTGGTCAACTCGGTCAACCCGGTGCGGCTCATCGGCCAGAAGACCGCCGCGTGGGAAATCTGCGACGTCCTCGGCCGCGCCCCCGACATCCACTGCCTCCCGGTGGGCAACGCGGGCAACATCACCGCCTACTGGCGTGGCTACTCCGAATACGCCCAGGACGGGCTGACCGACAGCGCGCCGCGGATGTTCGGCTTCCAGGCGGCCGGTTCCGCGCCGCTGGTGCTCGGCGAGCCGGTCGCCAACCCGGAGACCATCGCCACCGCGATCCGCGTCGGCAGCCCGGCGTCCTGGACGGGCGCGGTGACCGCCCGCGACGAGTCCGGCGGCCTGTTCGACTCGGCCACCGACGAGCAGATCCTCGACGCCTACCGGCTGCTGTCCACCCGCGAGGGCGTGTTCGTGGAGCCGTCGTCGGCGACCAGCGTCGCCGGTCTGCTCAAGACCTCGGCGGACGGGCGGCTGCCCAAGGGGTCCGTGGTCGTCTGCACGGTCACCGGCCACGGGCTCAAGGACCCCGACACCGCCCTGCGCGGCCTGGTCGAGGTCGAGCCGGTGCCGGTCGACGCCACCGCCGTCGCCTCGGCGCTGGACCTGCGGTGACCTCCGGCGTCCGCGTCCGGGTGCCCGCGTCGTCGGCGAACCTGGGCGCGGGGTTCGACGCGCTCGGGCTCGCCCTGGGCCTGCACGACGTCATCGAGGTCCGGCGCGCGCCGTCCGGGCTCGCGGTGACCGTGACCGGCGAGGGCGCCGAAGACGTGCCGCGCGACGAGTCGAACCTGGTCGTGCGCGCGCTGCGCGCGGCCTGCGACCAGCTCGGGTTCGACCCCGGCGGCCTGGCCATGACCTGTGCGAACGTCATCCCGCACGCCCGCGGTCTCGGGTCGTCGGCGGCGGCCATCGTCGGCGGGATCGCCGCGGCTTACGGCCTGGCGGGCAAGCCGTTGGACGACGACGCGCTGCACCTGGCCGCCGAGTTCGAGGGGCACGCCGACAACGTCGCGGCGAGCCTGCTCGGCGGCCTGGTCGTGGCCTGGTGCGAGCCGGGCCCGAGATTCCGGGCCGCGCGCGTCGAGCCGCACCCGGACCTGCGCCCGGTGGCGATCGTGCCGTCGGAGGAGTCCGCGACGCACGTCACCCGCGGCCTGCTGCCCGCCGTCGTCCCGCACGCCGACGCCGCGTTCGCCGCTGGCCGCGCGGCGTTGGCCGTGCACGCCATCGCCGAGCGGCCGGACCTGCTGCTGGCCGCCACCGCGGACACGCTGCACCAGGACTACCGGGAAAAAGCCTGGCCGGGCACGTTGCGCGTGGTGCGCGAACTGCGCGCGCTCGGCGTCGCGGCCGCGGTGTCCGGGGCTGGGCCGACCGTGCTCGCGTTCACCACGGACGGCCGCGTCCCGGCCGAGGTCGACCTCACCGGGTTCAGCGTGATCCCGCTTCCGGTGGACCGCGCGGGCGTGCGCGTGGACCCGCTCGACTGATCGGGAATACCGGCCGTGACCGCCGCGTTCCAGTTGCCTGAAGGCCCTCGTGATTCAGATCACCGCGCCACATCGTCATCTCGGTGCGACGCGCAGTGGACCGGTTGTTGCACCTTGAGTGACGGCCGTCTACCCTCGGGGGCGTTCAGTCACCGCGCGCACGGGCGCCCGGTGTCGTTCCCGGAAACTCTTTCCGGGTCGCATCATCTGCCGGGGTATCGGCTCAGTCCTTCTCCAAAGGTCAGGGCCGGGGCTCGCAGGTTCCCGACGACCGTGGTGACCAGATGCTCCCTGTTGGCGACCGAGTCCTACGGCTGGCCCGCTCTGTGGCCAGGCTCGTGACGAGGGCAAGCAAGCAGTGGGGAGATACGCCGTCTCGCATTCCGACGGACGGCGGTCCGCTGGTCCACGTAGGAGGCGGGGACCGGTCAGGAAGGACATGTGTGACCAATACCGATCTATTGAGCAGCGACACCGCCGAGTCGCAGTCCGACAAGGCGCAGAGCACGGGTGCCAATGGCGGCACACCTAAGCGTCGCGCGGGTCTTTCCGGCATGGTGCTCGCCGAGCTTCGCGAGCTGGCCGGCGAGCTGGGGATCTCCAGCACCGCGGGAATGCGCAAGGGTGATCTGATCGCTGCCATCAAGGAGCGGCAGGGGGGCGGCTCCGGCGCCGTCGCCACGCAACTGCCGCTCAACGGCGCCGACGTGCCTGCCGAGCCCAAGCCCCGACGCGAGCCGCGTGGGGCCAAGGCCGAGCAGCCCGCCGAGGCCCGGCCCGCCGAGGCCGCGGCACCGGCGCCAGCGGAGGCGCCAGCCGAACCGCAGGCGGACGCCCCGCAGGAGGCCCCCCGGCACACCGAGGGCGGCCGGGACAACCGGCGCCGTCGCGGTGCCAGCCGGGCCGCGGGAAGCCCGGAAGGCGCCGAGCAGGCGTCGGAGTCCGGGCGCTCCGCTCGCGTCGAGGAGCGTCAGCAGGGCGGCGAGCGCCAGCAGGGCGAGCGCCAGCAGCGGGGCGACCGCAACGACCGCGGTGAGCGGGGCGAGCGCGGTGACCGCAACGACCGCCAGCGCGGTGACCGCAACCGCCAGCAGGGCGACCGGCAGCAGGACCGCCAGGAGCGGCAGGACCGCCAGCAGGACACGCGGCAGCAGGATCGTCAGCAGGACAACCGGGCGACCGGCCCCGACGACGACGATGAGGGCGGCCGCCGCGGCCGCCGCTTCCGCGACCGCCGCAGGCGCGGCGGCCGGGTCGAGGGCGGCACCGGCCAGAACGACACCGAGGTCCGCGACGACGACGTGCTGTTGCCGGTCGCCGGTGTCCTCGACGTGCTGGAGAACTACGCGTTCGTCCGCACCTCGGGCTACCTCGCCGGACCGAACGACGTCTACGTGTCGCTCTCGCTGGTGCGCAAGCACGGCCTGCGCCGCGGCGACGCCATCACCGGCCTGGTCCGCCAGCCGCGGGAAGGGGAGCAGCAGCGGCAGAAGTTCAACCCGCTGGTGCGGGTGGAGACGATCAACGGCTTGGAGCCGGACGCGGCCAAGAACCGCCCCGAGTTCACCAAGCTGACCCCGCTCTACCCGAACGAGCGACTGCGTCTGGAGACCGAGCCGCACATCCTCACCACCCGCGTCATCGACCTGATGATGCCGGTCGGCAAGGGCCAGCGCGCGCTCATCGTCTCGCCCCCCAAGGCGGGCAAGACCTCGGTGCTGCAGGCGATCGCCAACGCGATCACCGTCAACAACCCCGAGGTCTACCTCATGGTCGTGCTCGTCGACGAGCGCCCGGAGGAAGTCACCGACATGCAGCGGTCGGTCAAGGGCGAGGTCATCGCCTCCACCTTCGACCGCCCCCCGGGCGACCACACCACCGTGGCCGAACTCTCCATCGAGCGCGCCAAGCGCCTGGTGGAAATGGGCCACGACGTGGTCGTGCTGCTGGATTCGATCACCCGCCTAGGCCGCGCCTACAACCTCGCGGCCCCGGCCTCCGGCCGAATCCTCTCCGGCGGCGTCGACTCGACCGCCCTGTTCCCCCCGAAGCGCTTCCTCGGCGCGGCCCGCAACATCGAAGGCGGTGGCTCCCTCACCATCTTCGCCACCGCCCTGGTGGAAACGGGCTCGGCCGGTGACACGGTCATCTTCGAGGAGTTCAAGGGCACCGGAAACGCGGAGCTGAAGCTCGACCGCAAGATCGCCGACAAGCGCATCTTCCCCGCGGTCGACGTCGACCAGTCCAGCACCCGCAAGGAGGAACTACTCCTCTCCCCGGACGAACTGGCGGTCACCGTCAAACTGCGCCGGGTCCTCCACGCCCTGGACAGCCAGGCGGCGATCGAACTCCTGCTGGACCGACTGCGCAAGAGCCGGACAAACATCGAGTTCCTGATGCAGGTGGCCAAAACCACCCCCTCAGGCAACGACGACTGATTTACCAGCCCCACAACCACAGGCCCGGCCCCCGTTCCTTTCGGGGTGCCGGGCCTGTGGCTTTCCCACCCAGACATGGAAAGTTATCCACAGGCATGATCGTTCTGACCTCGATTGTCGGCCTGGCTTGATAGACTGGAGCGGGGTTAGCCCCCAGGGTGGGTGGGGTTTTGTTGTGGGGCTGTGGGGCGGCAAATCAAGAGCAGTCGCGGGCGTGGTTGGGTGGCCTTTGTGTGGGCCAGCCCGCTAGCCCACCTGCTGGCCCGGTCTTTCTGTAAGCCCCTCTGCTGCCAGGCTGTGCCTTCCTGCCAGGCTGCTCTGCTGTCAGCCCGGCCTCCTGCCAGGCCGTGTCCGGCCGCTCTGCGGCCAGCCCGGCCTTCTTGCCAGCCCCGCGTTCCTGCCACCTGCCCCCCACGAAGCCGCGCCTACGCTCGCCCAGTGCTCGATGGGGTGGAGTGGTTTCTTTGGGGGTGAAGGAAGATCCCTAAACTTGCCGTGGTCGTGGGGCCGTAGGCTCCCCACCCGTCTTTCCCACGACGGGATCTTCCTTCGTAGGGGCCCCAAAGAAACCACTCCACCCCATCGAGCAGACCCACGAGACCCGGGAACCACGAGAGTCCGAGCAGAACGAGCAGCCCTAAGACACCCGATCGAGCCAGGAACGCCCAGGCACCCGAGCCATCCCCACCAGAACCAAAACCGCTGGCACCCCAACAGCAACCGCATAAGGCTTGGCCACCACGATCTGGTCCAAGACCAACCCCGCCCCGAACAACACCCCCGGATACGGCAAAGCCAACAGCACCCGCTGCCGCCCCGAATGCCACGTCACCGCCCCAGACAGCGCGACCGTGATCGCCGCGCCACCACCCCACAGCCCACTGGTGATCGCGACCTGCCACTGCGCATCGATGAGAAGACCGCCAAACGCGGTCAACCCCAGGACGGCCGCCATGAACAACACCGGTGCGGCCAGCCACGCGGAGACCGAGAGCGGTCTGCCTACGGCGTACAACACGCGACCAGTGTGCGCCGGGTCTGGAAGGCTTCGGTGAACCGCGCGACGGAAGGTCGGCGTACGGCGACGAACGGTCGGCGGAATAGCGGCAGGTGGGACCGCGTTAGAGGTGCTGTCAGCGCTCTGGCACACTAGTAGGTCGAGTCCGGCTCCGGTTCACCCCGCTTCGGGGACCCGGCGGCCACAGATTGAGAGGCGACCACCGTGAAGAACGGCATTCACCCCGAATACGTCACCACCACCGTGACGTGCGGCTGCGGGAACAGCTTCACCACTCGCAGCACCAAGGCTTCCGGCAACATCCACGTCGAGGTGTGCTCGGCTTGCCACCCCTTCTACACCGGCAAGCAGAAGATCCTCGACACCGGTGGCCGGGTCGCGCGCTTCGAGGCCCGCTACGGCAAGCGGACCAAGAACGCCAAGTAGCTCCACGCACGGCGCCTGCCCGGTCACCGGGCGGGCGCCGTCGTCGTGTCCGGACTCGAAAATCCCCGATCGTGAGGTGTTCCCGGTGGATTCATCATCGCTGGACGAGTTGCTGGCCGAGCACGGTGAGCTGGAGAAGTTGCTCGCCGATCCCGCCGTGCACGCCGACCAGGACCGTGCCCGCAAGCTGGGCCGCCGCTACGCGGAGCTGACCCCGGCGGTGAAGACCATCCGGGAGCTGGAGGCGGTGCGCGGCGACTTGGCCGACGCCCGGGAGCTGGCCAGGGAGGACTCCGGGTTCGCCAAGGAGGCTGACGAGCTGGCGGCGCGGATTCCGGCGTTGGAGACGAAGCTGACCGAGCTGTTGCTGCCGCGCGACCCGCATGACGCCGCCGACGTGCTGCTTGAGGTCAAGTCGGGGGAGGGCGGCGAGGAGTCCGCGCTGTTCGCGGGCGACCTGCTGCGCATGTACCTGCGCTACGCCGAGCGGCACGGCTGGAAGGCCGAGGTGCTCGACGGCACCGAGTCCGATCTGGGCGGGTTCAAGGACGTCACGGTCGCCATCAAGAGCCGCGGCTCGGACCCCGACGGCGTGTGGGCGCGGCTGAAGTTCGAGGGCGGCGTGCACCGCGTGCAGCGGGTGCCGGTCACCGAGTCCCAGGGGCGCATCCACACCTCCGCGGCGGGCGTGCTGGTTTATCCGGACGTCGAAGAGGCCGCCGAGATTGTCGACATCCCGGACAAGGACCTGCGCATCGACGTGTACCGCTCGTCGGGCAAGGGCGGTCAGAGCGTCAACACCACCGACTCGGCCGTGCGCATCACGCACCTGCCGACCGGCATCGTCGTCTCCTGCCAGAACGAGCGCTCGCAGCTGCAGAACAAGGCCCGCGCCATGCAGGTCCTGCGCGCCCGGCTGCTCGCCGCCCAGGAGGAGGAGGCGGCCCGGCAGGCGTCCGACGCGCGCCGCAGCCAGATCCGCACCGTCGACCGCTCGGAGCGGGTCCGCACGTACAACTACCCGGAGAACCGCATCTCCGACCACCGGGTCGGCTACAAGGCGCACAACCTCGACGCCGTGCTCGACGGCGACCTCGACGGCGTCCTCGACGCCCTGTCCGAGGCCGACCGGGCCGAACGGCTGGCGAGCTCGGCGGGCTAGACCGCTAACCGGCCGCTACCGGGTTTCCTTTGTCGCCGGTGCTTACCGGGATTTCGTGGCCTCCGCCTCGCTGAGGACGTGCGCGTCCGGACCGGGGGCGACGAGCACGGTGTGGTCGCTGTCGCTCCACTGGACGACGAACGGCGGCGTCCCGTCCGGGCCGCGGACCTCCTCGATGCGGCCGCGGCGGGCGTGGTGGTCCACATCGCCGCGTTCGACGATGAGCCAGTCACCAGGTTGTGCCTTCACGGTGTTTCTCCTCACTTCCCCTTGCGCGGTGGCGTCGGTTCCACTGTCCAACGGAGCCGCCCGCGCGTCCAGTGCGGACACCTGACTGACACCGACCGCGGCCGTGAAAGGGTTGCGGGCATGAGCAGGCACCCCCTCCGGCTGGCCATCGGCGCGGCCGAGCGCGTTCTGGCCGACGCGGGCGTCGCCTCGCCGCGCAACGACGCCGAACTGCTCGCCGCGCACGTCCTCGGCGTCGAGCGGGGCAAGCTGCCGCTGGTGCCGCTGGTCGACGCGACCGTGCTCGACGCGCTCGGGGCGCTGGTCGCCCGCCGCGCCTGCCGCGAGCCGTTGCAGCACCTGACCGGGGACGCGGCGATGGGCGCGATCACCGTCGCGGTCGGGCCAGGGGTGTTCGTGCCGCGCCCGGAGACCGAGCTGATGTTCGCCTGGGGGCTGGCGACCCTGGCCGAGGCGCGCTCACCGGTCGTGGTCGACCTGTGCACCGGGTCCGGGGTGCTCGCGCTGTCGGTGGCCAACGCCCGCCCGGACGCGCGGGTGCACGCCGTCGACATCGACGCCGCCGCGCTGACCTGGGCCCGGCGCAACGCCGACGCGCGCGCCGCGGCCGGGGACACCCCGGTGCGGCTCTACTCCGGCGACGTCACCGACCCGGGGCTGTTCGCCGACCTCGACGGCCAGGTCGACCTGGTGCTGTGCAACCCGCCGTACGTTCCGGACGGGACCGAGGTGCCGCCGGAGGTCGCCGAGCACGACCCGGCGCACGCGGTGTTCTCCGGAGCCGACGGCCTGACCGTCATCCGTTCGGTGGTCGCCGCGGCCGCCCGCCTGCTGCGTCCCGGCGGGGCGGTCGCCATCGAGCACGACGACAGCCACGGCGCGGCCGTGCCCGCGCTGCTGGCGGGCCAGGGCGTGTTCACCGAGGTCGAGGACCACCCGGACCTGGCGGGCCGCCCGCGATTCGCCACCGCCCGCCGCGCGGACCCTAGGGCGTGACGTTCTCAATCATCGTGCGGTAGACCGGAGCCGTCTCGGCCCACCGCTCGACCGTCGAGCTGGCGTAGAGGAAGTACTCCGTCCCGTCCACCCGCCAGTACATCGAATGGACGTGCAGGCGGCCCGCGGCGGTGTCGTGCTCGAACTCCCAGTCGACCGCCAGCACGCCGTGGTAGGTCGCGGTGCCCAGGCTCAGCCGCTGGAACCGCTGCCGGGTGGCCGCGAACGCGCGCTCGTAGTCCACATGGGACCGCACCAGGTCCACCGCGGGCGCGGGCGCGCCGCCGTAGCGGATGAACCGGGTCGGGTCGTCGGGATCGGTGGCCTGCATGGCGCCCGGACCGCTCGACCGGGTGACGATCCAGCCGTCCGGGATGGTGGTGACGATGCCGCCGGGCCCGGCGACCCGCTGGTAGCCCTCGGGCACCGGCAGCGCCACCTTCGACGGGCTCGGCGCGACGCGCGGGTCCGCCGGGGGCTCGGCCAGCGGGGACGGCGCGGGTTCGCCCGGCCGCGCGGGGGGAGCCGAGTCGGCGTAGTCGTAGGTGGTGATGGACTGCGCGTCGCGCTCGGGCTCCTTGGGCGCGACCAGCAGCACCGCGCCGACGGCCGCGCTGACCGCGGCGTAGGCGACGACAAGCGAGGACGCCAGCCAGCGTGAGCTGAGCTGGGATCCTCTGCGCGTGAAGCGGCTGGTCGTGGCTACTCCCTGGACACGGGCCTGCGGTATGCCGTACCGAGGGTAGCGTGACCTCTTGGGTGATCCAATGCTTCGTACATGGCAGGACGTCATCGCCAAGTGGGAACTGACCGCTGGCGAGGACGAACCGGGGGCGGGAGAGGCCGCCGAATCGTTCGCGCGCGGCCGGTCCGCGCTGCTCGCGGGCAGGCTGGACGAGGCGCTCGGCGAGTTCGAGCGGTCGGCGGCGCTGCGCGCGCACCCGCACGACCACGTCGGCATCGGCGACGTGCTGCTCGCCCGCGGCCGGTGGCGCGCCGCGGCCAGGCACTACCGCCGCGCCGAGGAGCTGGACCCGGGCAACGCGCTCGCGTTCCTGGGCCTGTCCCAGGCGAAAGTGGCCGGTTCGGACGCCGTGGCCGCCGCGGAAGACCTGGAACGCGTCTACGGCGGCACGGGCAATCCGGTGCTGCGCTACTACCTCGCCAGCACCTGGTGCTCGGTCGCCGACCAGGCCCGCGACCGCACCGGCGAGGAGACCCTGGTGTTCACCAGCGAGGGCCAGCTCGCCCTGTGCGAGCACGCCGCCCAGCGCATCCTCGAACTCGACGTGGACGACCGGGAGCTGCGCCGGGGCGCGGAGCGGCTGCTGGCCGAGGTGCGCTCGGGCCGGCGCTGGCACTGGCGCCCGGAGGGGATCGCGGTGAGCCTGGCGGTGCTGGCCGTCTCCTGCGGGCTGACCCTAGTGGCCATCGGCGGGGTCACCGGCAGCGTGCCGCTGGTGGTCGCCGGGATCGTCGTCGGCAGCGCCCTGCTCTACCTGATCGTGGTGCGCTTCCGCAGGCAGAGCTGGCGCACCCGGGCGCAGGCGCGGGCGGGCGGGATCGGCGGCGGAGGCGCGTGATCGTCCGACTACGCGCACCGCTATCCTCGCCGCCGTGACCACGGTCTACGACTGCAGCGAGCGCGGCCAGCGCGAAGACGGCCTCGCCGCGGCGGCCAGCGCGGTCCGCGCGGGCCGCGTGGTCGTGATCCCGACCGACACCGTCTACGGCATCGGCTGCGACGCGTTCTCCCCGACCGCGGTCAGCTCGCTGCTCGCGGCCAAGGGCCGCGGCCCGGACATGCCCGTCGGCGTGCTGGTCGGCTCGTGGTCGACCATCGACGGGCTGGTCCTCTCGGTGCCCCAGTCGGCCCGTACGCTGGTCGAGGCGTTCTGGCCGGGAGACCTGTCCATCGTGCTGCCGCACGCGCCGTCGCTGGCCTGGGACCTGGGCCGGACCGGCGGCACGGTCATGCTGCGGATGCCGCTGCACCCGGTGGCGATCGAGCTGCTGCGCGAGGTGGGGCCGATGGCGGTCTCCAGCGCCAACCGCTCCGGCCGCCCGCCTGCCGCGACCGCGCAGGAGGCCGTCGACCAGCTCGGGGACTCGGTGTCGGTCTATCTCGACGGCGGGCCGTCCGGCGACCCGGTGCCCTCGACCATCGTCGACCTCAGCGGCGACGAGCCCGTGGTGCTGCGCGAGGGCGCGGTCAGCGTCGCCGCCGTATCCGAGGCTTTGGGCGCTGAGGTGCGCACCGCACGGTAGCGTTGCCCACCTGATTCGCCCATCTGATCCGCCCGCCTGGCGCCCGCCCCACCGACAGCCGTTCGACACGCAGGAGATGCGACCCCCCGTGCCCACGCCGTTCTGGGGCCCCGACTTCGCGGCCCTCACCAGCACGGACCCGGAGATCGCCGAGGTGGTGCTCGGCGAGCTGGACCGGCTGCGCGGCGGGCTGCAGCTCATCGCGAGCGAGAACCTCACCAGCCCCGCCGTGCTCGCCGCGCTGGGCTCGACGCTGTCGAACAAGTACGCCGAGGGCTACCCCGGCCGCCGCTACTACCCCGGCTGCGCCCAGGTCGACGCGGCGGAGGAAATCGGCGCGGCCCGGGCGCGGGCCCTCTTCGGCGCCGACCACGCCAACCTGCAACCGCACTCCGGGACGAACGCGAACCTGGCCTGCTACGCCGCGTTCTGTGCGCCCGGCGACGTCGTGCTGGCCATGGACCTGCGCCACGGCGGCCACCTCACGCACGGCTCGCCCGCCAACTTCTCCGGCCGCTGGTTCGAGCCGGTCCACTACGGCCTCGACCGGGAGACCGAGCTGATCGACTACGACCAGGTCCGCGACCTGGCCCGCGCGCGCAGGCCGCGGATGATCATCGCGGGCGCCGCGGCCTACCCCCGGCTGATCGACTTCGCTGCTTTCCGCGAGATCGCCGACGAGGTCGGCGCGATCCTGCTGGTCGACGCGGCGCACTTCATCGGGCTGGTCGCGGGCCAGGCGGCGCCGTCGCCGGTGCCCTTCGCCGACGTGGTCACCGCGACCACGCACAAAACCCTGCGCGGTCCGCGCGGCGGCCTGGTGCTCTGCCGCGCCGAGCACGCCGAGGCCATCGACAGGGCGGTCGCCCCGTTTACCCAGGGCGGCCCGATGCCGCACGTGATCGCCGCGAAGGCGGTCGCGCTCCGGGAAGCAGCCGAGCCGTCCTATCGCGACTACGCGCGCCAGGTCGTGGCCAACGCCGCCGCGCTCGCCGAGGGGCTGGCCGAAGAAGGCATGCGCCCGGTCTCCGGCGGCACCGACACGCACCTGGCCGTGCTCGACCTGCGCGGGCTCGGCGTCACCGGAGCCGAGGCCGAGGCGCGCTGCGCCGCGGCCGGGATCATGCTCAACAAGAGCCCCGTCCCGTTCGACCCGGCTCCGCCGTCGGTCGCGTCGGGCATCCGGCTCGGCTCGCCCAGCGTCACCACGCAGGGCATGACCGAGCCCGACATGCGCGAGATCGCCCGGCTGGTCGGCCGCGCCGTGCGCACAGCGGCCGACTCAGCCGACCCAGCCGCCGCAGCCGACCCAGCCGCCGCAGCCGAGCTGGCCGAGGCGGTGGCCGCCATGACCGCCGCCCGCCCCGCCTACCCGAGGAGCCAGCGGGCGTGACACCCACGAGCGGATTCGCGCCCGCTGGCCTGCCGGTGCGGGAGTACCTGCTGGTCGCGCTGATCACCGCGGTCCTGACGTTCCTGCTGACCGGCCTGGTCCGGCTGCTGGCCATCCGGATGGGCGCGGTCGCCTACCCGCGCCAGCGCGACGTGCACGTCGTGCCGATGCCCCGGCTGGGCGGGCTGGCCATGTACCTGGGCATCTGCGGCGGGATGCTGCTGGCGCATCAGCTCCCCGTGCTGCGCCGCGCGTTCGACTACTCGTTCGACCCGGTCGCCGTGCTCATCGGCGGCGGCGTCATCGTCGCCATCGGCATGCTGGACGACCGGTTCGAGCTGGACTCGCTCACCAAACTGGCTGGCCAGACCACCTGCGCGGGTGTCCTGGTGCTCTTCGGCATCCAGTGGTTCGTGCTGTGGGTGCCCTGGGGCGGCGGCGACAAGGGCGTCCTGGGCTCGGTGCTGGTCCTGGACCAGAACCAGGGCGGCGTGCTGGCCATCCTGCTCGCCGTCACGATGATCAACGCGATGAACTTCGTGGACGGGCTCGACGGGCTCGCCGCGGGCATCGGCCTCATCTCGGCCGCGGCGACCTGCGTGTTCGCCATGAACCAGCTTGACGAGTCCGGCGGCGACATCGGCAACTACTCGCCCGCGCTGTTCACCGCCACCCTGGCCGGGGCCTGCCTTGGCTTCCTGCCGCACAACTTCCAGCCCGCCCGGATCTTCATGGGCGACTCCGGGTCGATGCTCATCGGCCTCATGCTGGCCGCGGCGAGCACCACCGTCTCCGGCCGGGCCAACCCCACCCAGTGGGGCGCGACCGACGCGCTCGCGGTGTTCTCCCCGCTGCTCATCGTCGCCGCCGTGCTGTTCGTCCCGGTGCTCGACCTGATGATGGCCGTCGTCCGGCGCACCCGCCGCGGCGAGAGCCCGTTCTCGGCGGACAAGATGCACCTGCACCACCGCCTGCTGGAAATCGGGCACTCCCAGCGCCGCGCGGTGCTGCTCATCTACCTGTGGGCCGGCCTGATCGCCTTCGGCGCCATCGCGGTGACCCTCTACGACGTCGCGCTCGTCATCTGGGGGATCGTGATCGTCGTGGTGCTGACCGCGGTGATCTCCTACCTGCCGCGCATCCGCTCGTCCCGGTGACGCCTGCCGGGGCCGCCCGCGCGCCCGGCCTTAGACTGAACCCACGATGAGCGAGAACAACGAGACAAGCGCGACCACCGACGCGACCGCCGAGCCGAGGCCTGGCCCGCACACCCGGTCGCTGCTCACGCTGGCGGACGCCATGTTCCGCACCGCGCTGTGGCCGTCGGTGGCGACCCTGGCCGCGGGGGTGGTCCTCTTCGGCGTGCTGAACGGGGCGCCCGGCGCGCTCGGCGCGCTGGTGGGCGGCGCGCTCGCCTGCGGCTCGTCGCTGCTGACGCTGTTCCTGATGCGCAAGACCGCCCCCCTGGGGCCGCAGGCCGCGCTCGCCGCGTCGCTGGGCGGCCTGCTCGTCAAGCTGTTCGTGCTGATGCTGGTCATGACCGCGCTGCGCGGCGTCGACGCGCTCCACGGCCGGTCGTTGGGCCTCACGATGATCGCCGTGGTGATTGTCGCGGCCGTCGCGGAGGCGGTCGCGTTTCGCCGCACCAAGCTGCCGACAATCATCACCGCCGACGAGGAGTAGTTCGTCGGCGGGCCACGCCACACACCTGATGATTCCTTCGTTACCGCCTGGTAGGGTTTGCGTCAGCGGTCGGTTTGGCGTATTGCGGTCAGCTCGCGGGTTGGCTGACCAGGCCATCAGGTGGCCGGCTGCAGACATGCCATGTTCGTCAGGTACCTTACGACCTGATCGTGACGATTCCCCCGGCGGAGTGAACGCCGGCCGGGAGAACCGGAAGGAGCCCAGAGTTGGGCAGGCTGGTGCTGGCCGAGGGTGAGACGTTCAGTCCACCCGGCGTGAAGGACTTCATTCTCCCGCCGATCTTCGGTGACGTCACGAAACCGATGGTCCTGGTGGTCTTGTCCGTCGTGATCGTCTCCGCGTTCTTTCTGATCACGTCGCGGAACCTGAAGGTCATCCCCAGCAAGTGGCAGTTCGCCGCCGAATCGGTCTACGACTTCGGCCGCAACTCCATCGCCAGGGAGCAGATCGGCTCGAAGGATTTCAAGCCCTTCGTGCCGCTTATTCTCACACTGTTCACCTTCGTGTTGGTGAACAACCTTTTCGGGGTCATCCCGGTGCTGCAGTTCCCGACCATGTCGCGGATCGGCTTCCCGCTGGCGCTGTCGGTGCTGGTGGTCTACCCGGTTTACCACTACGTCGGCTTCAAGCGGCATGGCTTCGTCGGCTACCTGAAGCACGCCACGATGCCGCCCGGCGCGCCCGGTCCGATTTACCTGCTGGTGGCTCCCATCGAGTTCCTGCAGAAGTTCATTCTGAACCCGGTCACGCTGGCGATCCGAGTTTTCGCCGCGATGTTCGCCGGACACCTCATTCTGCTGGTTTTCACCCTGGGTGGTGAATTCCTGCTCCTGCACGCCCCAGTGGCGCTCAAGCCGGTATCGCTCGTCTCCTGGGCTTTCGCCATCGCGATGACTTTCCTTGAGGCGTTCATCCAGGTTCTGCAGGCGTACATCTTCGCGCTCCTGTCGGCCAACTTCATCGGCATGGCACTCGCGGAAGAGCACTAGGGACACCCATCAAGCCCCCGATCCGCGGGTGCCCGCGGACCGAGTTGGAAAGGGATACACAAAGTGAGCAGTGTTGCTGTTCTCGCCCAGGAGGCGCCCGCCTCGATCAACGCTGGCCTCGCGGCCATCGGCTACGGCCTTGGCGCCATCGGCTCCAGCGTCGGCGTCGGCCTGATCTGGGCCGCGGTCATCAACGGCACGGCCCGCCAGCCGGAGGCCCAGAGCAAGCTCATGGGCATCGCGTGGACGACCTTCGTCCTTGTCGAGGTGCTCGCCCTGATCGGCCTGGTCGTGTTCTTCATCGCGTCCGGCGGCTGATTCAGCCCTTCTTCGTCAGGGAGACGTCGTGGTGAACACATTCATCCTGGCCGCTGAAACCCCGAGCCCGGTGATGCCGCACCTCGCCGAGGTCATCCTCGGCCTGGTGGCTTTCCTGCTGCTGCTGTTCGTGATCTCGAAGTTCGTCGCGCCCCGGTTCGAGAAGCTCTACGCCGAGCGCACGGCCAAGATCGAAGGCGGCATCGAGAAGGCTGAACGGGCCCAGGCCGAGGCCGAGGCCGCGCTGCTGCAGTACAAGGCGCAGCTCGCCGAGGCCCGCGCCGAGTCCGCGCGCATCCGCGACGACGCCAGGGCGGAGGCGGAGCAGATCAAGGAGGAGCTGCGCGCCCAGGCCCAGGAGGAGTCCGCGCGTATCGTGGCGCAGGGGCAGGCCCAGCTGGCGGCGCAGCGCGCGCAGATCGTCGCCGAGCTGCGCGCCGACCTCGGCCGCCACGCCGTCGAACTGGCCAGCCGGGTCGTGGGCGAGTCCCTTGAGGACGAGGCCCGGCGCCGGGGAACGGTCGACCGGTTCCTGGCCGAGCTCGACTCGGTTTCGGCGCCTGCGAAGAGCTAGGGGACGCCTGAGATGACATTCCAAGCCGCGAGCCGGGAAGCCCTCGCCGCCGTCGAGCTGACCCTGCTCGACGTCGTCGAGGGGGCCACGGCCGCCGCAACGCTCGGCGAAGAGCTGTTCGCGGTCGTCGGTCTGCTGGACCGGGAAATCGGCCTGCGGCGCACGCTCGCCGACTCCGCCACCGATCCGGCGAACCGCGAACGGCTCGTGCGGGACCTGCTCGGCGGCAAGATCTCCGAGTCGGCCCTGACCGTGGTCGCCGCCGCGGTCGCCGCCCGGTGGTCGAGCCCCCGGGAGCTGGTGGACGGCCTGGAGTCGCTGGCCACCACCGCGCTGCTGGTGCGCGCCGAGCGGGACGGCCGCCTCGACACCGTCGAGGACGAGCTGTTCCGGCTGGGCCGCATCATCGCCGACCAGACCGAGTTGGAGCAGGTGCTGGCCAACCGGACCGCCACGGCCGAGGGCAAGCTCGCCCTGGTCCGCGAGCTGATCGGGGCCAAGGTGGACAAGACCACCTCGGCGCTGGTCGAGAACCTGGTCGGCCAGCCGCGCGGCAGGCAGGTCGTCGCTGGCCTGGAGGCGCTGGCCGCGCAGGCGGCCAAGCGGCGCGAGCGCTCGGTGGCCCACGTGATCTCCGCTGGCCCGCTCTCCGCCGAGCAGCAGGACCGGCTGTCGGCCTCCCTGCAGCGGATCTACGCCCGGCCGATCGCGCTGCACATCGAGGTCGACCCCGACCTCGGCGGCGGTCTGGTCATCAAGGTCGGCGACGAGGTCATCGACGGCAGCACCACCGGACGGCTCGACGCGCTGCGGCGCAGGCTGGCCGGCTGACCCCCATTAGTCTTCCCAGAACGAAGCGAGAGCAGGAACTTTCATGGCGGAGCTGACGATCTCGTCGGACGAGATCCGCAGTGCGATCGAAAACTACGTCTCCAGCTACTCCCCGGACGTCAACCGGGAAGAGGTCGGAACGGTTTCCGACACCGGTGACGGCATCGCCCACGTCGAGGGCCTGCCCTCGGCCATGGCCAACGAGCTGCTGGAGTTCCCCGGCGGCGTGGTCGGCGTGGCGCTGAACCTGGACGCCCGCGAGATCGGCGCCGCCATCCTCGGCGACTACGACAAGGTCGAGGAGGGCCAGGAGGTCAAGCGCACCGGCCGGGTCCTGTCCGTCCCGGTCGGCGACGCCTTCCTCGGCCGCGTGGTCGACCCGCTGGGCAACCCGATCGACGGCCTCGGCGAGATCGTCGCCGAGGAGCAGCGCGCCCTTGAGCTGCAGGCCGCCACCGTCGTGCAGCGCCAGCCGGTCGAGGAGCCGCTGCAGACCGGCCTCAAGGCCATCGACTCGATGACCCCGATCGGCCGCGGCCAGCGCCAGCTGATCATCGGCGACCGCAAGACCGGCAAGACCACGGTCTGCGTCGACACGATCATCAACCAGAAGAAGGCGTGGGAGACCGGCGACCCGAAGCAGCAGGTCCGCTGCATCTACGTCGCCATCGGCCAGAAGGGCTCCACCATCGCGGGCGTCAAGTCCGCGCTGGAGGAGGCGGGCGCGCTGGAGTACACCACCATCGTCGCCGCCCCGGCCTCGGACTCCGCTGGCTTCAAGTGGCTCGCGCCCTACACCGGCTCCGCGCTCGGCCAGCACTGGATGTACCAGGGCAAGCACGTCCTGATCATCTTCGACGACCTGACCAAGCAGGCCGAGGCGTACCGCGCGATCTCGCTGCTGCTGC
This sequence comes from Actinokineospora sp. NPDC051303, assembly GCF_055586285.1. NCBI lineage: Bacteria > Bacillati > Actinomycetota > Actinomycetes > Pseudonocardiales > Pseudonocardiaceae > Actinokineospora > Actinokineospora sp. NPDC051303. The sequence goes on along the minus strand of NZ_JBVJIN010000023.1, from coordinate 7,057 downwards.
GCCGCCCGCCGGGCCGCGAGGCCTACCCCGGCGACGTCTTCTACTTGCACTCCCGCCTGCTGGAGCGCTGCGCGAAGCTGTCCGACGAGCTCGGCGGCGGCTCGATGACCGGCCTGCCGATCATCGAGACCAAGGCCAGCGACATCTCCGCCTACATCCCCACCAACGTCATCTCCATCACCGACGGCCAGTGCTTCCTGGAAGCCGACCTGTTCAACTCGGGCCAGCGTCCGGCGATCAACGTCGGCACCTCGGTCTCCCGGGTCGGCGGAGCCGCGCAGACCAAGGCGATGAAGAAGATCTCCGGCACGCTGCGTCTTGAGCTGGCCCAGTACCGCGAGCTGGAGGCGTTCGCCGCCTTCGCCTCCGACCTCGACGCCACCTCTAAGGCCCAGCTCGCCCGAGGCACCCGGATGATGGAGCTGCTCAAGCAGGGCCAGTTCTCGCCGCTGCCGGTCGAGGAGCAGGTCGTGTCCATCTACGTCGGCACCAAGGGCTACCTGGACTCGATCCCGGTCGGCGACGTCCGCCGCTTCGAGGCCGAGCTGCTGGAGAACCTGCGCCACCGCCACGCGGGCATCCTGGACGAGATCCGGGTGAACAAGGTGCTCTCCGACGACAACGAAGAGCGGCTGATCGCGGCTGTCGAGGCGTTCTCCGAGAACTTCACCGCGGCCGAGAGCGGCGGCGTCAGCGACGTCCCCGCCGACGCTCTGGACGCCGACGAGGTCGGGCAGGAGACCGTGAAGGTCAACAAGCCCGCGCCGCCGAAGGAGTAGGCATGGCGCAACTTCGGGAGATCCGCCAGCGGATCAAGTCGGCCCAGTCCTTCAAGAAGATCTTCAAGGCGCAGGAGCTGATCGCCACCTCGCGGATCAGCAAGGCGCAGGCGCGGGTCGCGGAGTCCAAGCCGTACGCGGACGAGATCACCGCGGTGCTCACCGCGCTGGCCACGGGCGCGAGCAACCTCGACTCGCCGCTGCTCACCCAGCGCGAGCGCACCCGGCGCGCCGGTGTGCTGGTGGTGACCTCCGACCGCGGCCTGTGCGGCGGCTACAACGCCAACGCCATCAAGCGCGCGGAGGAGTTGCAGTCGCTGCTGCGCGAGCAGGGCAAGACCCCGGTGCTGTACGTGATCGGGCGCAAGGGCCTGAACTACTACCGGTTCCGGCAGCGCGAGGTCACCGGCAGCTGGACCGGTTTCTCGGAGCGGCCCGCCTACAGCGACGCCGTTGCCGCGGGCGAGGCGCTGATCAGCGCCTTCCTCGCGGGCGAGGACGACGTGGACGACCAGCCGGGCGTCGATGGCGTGCTGGGCGTGGACGAGTTGCACATCGTCTACACCGAGTTCCGCTCGATGCTGTCCCAGCGCCCGGTCGCCAAGCGCATCGGCCCGATGGAGATCGAGTACAGCGAGTCCCCGGGGATCTCCTCGGCCTACTCGTTCGAGCCGAGCGCCGAGGCCCTTCTCGGCAACCTGCTCCCGAAGTACGTCAACACCCGGATCTACGCGGCACTGCTGGAATCGGCAGCGTCGGAGTCCGCCGCTCGACGCACGGCAATGAAGTCCGCCACGGACAACGCCGACGAACTGGTCAAGAGCTTCACGCGAGTGGCCAACCAGGTTCGCCAGGCGCAGATCACCCAGGAGATCAGCGAGATCGTCGGTGGCGTAGAGGCGCTCGCTGCCGCAGGAAGTGATGATTAGCGATGACTGCCATTCAGGAACCACGCACCAGCACCGCCACCGGCCGGGTCGTCCGGGTGATCGGTCCCGTCGTCGACGTGGAGTTCCCGCGCGACTCGGTGCCCGAGCTGTACAACGCGCTCAAGGTCGACGTCGAGCTTGAGTCGATGAAGAAGACCATCACCCTTGAGGTGGCCCAGCACCTCGGTGACAACCTGGTGCGCTGCATCTCCATGGCGCCCCAGGACGGCCTGGTCCGCGGCGCCCCGGTGCTCGACACCGGCGAGGCTATCTCCGTGCCCGTCGGCGACGCGGTCAAGGGCCACGTGTTCAACGCCCTCGGCGAGTGCCTGGACAAGCCGGGCCACGCCGCGGACGCCGAGCGCTGGCGCATCCACCGCCGCCCGCCCGCCTTCGACCAGCTCGAAGGCAAGACCAAGATGCTGGAGACCGGCGTCAAGGTCATCGATTTGCTCACCCCGTACGTCGAGGGCGGCAAGATCGGCCTGTTCGGCGGCGCTGGCGTCGGCAAGACGGTGCTCATCCAGGAGATGATCACCCGTATCGCCCGCAACTTCGGTGGCACCTCGGTGTTCGCCGGGGTCGGCGAGCGCACCCGTGAGGGCACCGACCTCTTCCTGGAAATGGAAGAGATGGGCGTGCTCCCCGACACCGCGCTCGTCTTCGGCCAGATGGACGAGCCGCCGGGCACCCGCATGCGGGTCGCGCTGTCCGCGCTGACCATGGCGGAGTACTTCCGCGACGTCCAGAACCAGGACGTGCTGCTGTTCATCGACAACATCTTCCGGTTCACCCAGGCCGGTTCCGAGGTCTCCACCCTGCTCGGCCGCATGCCGTCCGCGGTGGGCTACCAGCCCACCCTGGCCGACGAGATGGGCGAGCTGCAGGAGCGCATCACCTCGACCCGCGGCCGCTCGATCACCTCGATGCAGGCGATCTACGTCCCCGCGGACGACTACACCGACCCGGCCCCGGCGACCACCTTCGCCCACCTGGACGCGACGACGGAGCTTTCCCGTCCGATCTCCCAGAAGGGCATCTACCCGGCGGTCGACCCGCTGACCTCGTCGTCGCGCATCCTCGACCCGGCCGTCGTCGGCGACGAGCACTACCGGGTCGCCCAGGAGGTCAAGCGGATCCTGCAGAAGTACAAGGAACTGCAGGACATCATCGCCATCCTCGGCATGGACGAACTGTCCGAAGAGGACAAGGTGACGGTCAACCGCGCCCGCCGCATCGAGCGCTTCCTCTCCCAGAACTTCTTCGTAGCCCAGAAGTTCACCGGCGAAGAGGGCTCGTTCGTCAAGGTCTCCGACACCATCGAGGCCTTCGACAAGGTCGCCAAGGGCGAATACGACCACGTTCCCGAGCAGGCCTTCCTCTCCATCGGCGGCCTGGACGACCTGGAGCGCAAGTACCAGCAGCTGACCGGCAAGAAGTAACGCCCCCAAGCTGAACCGAGAGGGCCGGTGTCCACTGCGGACACCGGCCCTTCTGGTGTGTGGGTTTGTTTGTTACGTGGCTGCGATGTTTAGCAGCGGACTAAAAGCTCCATTCCCAGCCGCTTTCCATCCCCAGCGGGCGCATTGCTATCACTCCGGTGGTGTTTCTTGTGTCGAGAACGATCACGCCTCGGTATTGAGAGGATGGTGAAAATTGGTCGGTGGTCAAGTATTCGTCATTCTTCATGCACAGGCGGAAGCTGGCTACTTCGCTCTCGGTGATGCCATCCGGTCCCACGATATCGAAATCGTGCTGGGTGATCATGGAGATTGACTCTTCGGCCTTGAAATCTGGATGCGTCTTTACGGTCATGTGAAGCGCGAGGTAGTGGCCTCGCTCCGCCTTCTCGGCATACGGGCTCGTGCATGGCGGGTCGAGGACTATCTTGTCCACGCTGAATGTGACCATCGTCTGGTCTTCCCTGTTCGCCACGCCGCCTGCCTGGCCAACCTGTTTCAGCAAGTTGCCTGAGGGAGCAATGAAGATTGCAGCCAGCACCTTGGTCGTAGCCAGCCTGTTCGTTGCTGGATGCGCTTCCGAGGCACCTAGCAGTTGTTGGCTGGGCGAGTTGGCTACGTCAAGTCGGCGCGGTGTGGTTACCGATTTCGAGACACTGCTTCCGCTTCCGGCAGGCTTCGACGGCCGACTGGATTCTGGCGTCTCCCATCGGGCCGCTGGCGACACCCCGCCGCCCTCGGTTGGTCGGATGGGCACTCGGCGGCGTCTGGCGGTCGAGGGTGGGAGGCGGTGCCTTGTGCTGCTGGTTCGACTCGGTGGTCAGGGAGGTAATCGCCCCGCGTGCGCTGGCAACCGCGGCACGCTGCTTGCCCGCGCGTTGACCATGTACGTGTGACGAGAGGCCAGTGTCCGCAATGGACACCGGCCTCTCGTTCCGTTACCGCAGGGGAACGGTCACCGGGTCTGCGTCTGGGCTGGTGACGGTCACCTGGTTGGCGTCGGCGGGGATCAGGGCGGCGTCCTTGCCCACCGGAACCGGCTGCGCTCCCGGCTGGGCGGTGCGGTAGCTCAGGTCGGCCCCTCGGGCGGCGACGAGCCAGCCTTGACCGTCCGGAAGGGATAGTGCGACCGGAAGTGGGGCGGCAGGGTCAAGTGGGCCGCCGTAGGTCCAGGTTGTCACCTTGCCTTCCGGGTTTCTGAGGGCGAGGTAGAGCCTGCTGCCGGTGAAGTTGGGCGCGTACTCCACCGCCACGGCGCTGCCGCCGCCGGGGAGGTCCGCGACCACCTCGAAGCCGACCACGCCGACCCGGGCCAGGGGATCGCCATAGCCCGCCGTCTGGAGTTCGGCGCCGACGTCGAGGGTGGCGGTCAGCGGGGGTGACGTGCTTCCGGTCGTCCTCAGTGGAGGGTTCTGCGGCCAGTCCATTGTCCGCTGGGGAATCGGTTTGCTCTGCCGGTCCGTGCCCTCGGCGTACAGCGACGCGGGCAGCACGGTCAGGCTGCTGGAGTGCCCGGCCTTGTCGGGGTCTTGGCCGCGCACCACCCGCACATCGCCGCCGCGCACCGGTCCGGGGAATGCGGCGAACCAGATTCCGTCCAGGGCGGTCATGGGCGTCCATCTCCGCGTGCCGTGGCCATCTGGGTTGACTGTCCACTCCGGAGAGATGTGCAGTGGGCCGCCGTCGATCGCCACCGCGTGCCGGTCGTCGGGGCCGAACAGGAAGGCGATCGGTCCGCCGCTGGTGCGGAAGCTGTTGACCAGGGTGGGCTGGTCGCCGGTGACCAGGCCGACGACGGTGCGCTGGACGGTGCTCAGGTCGACCCGGGTGTCATCCGCCTGGATCAGGACGCCCGCCTCCGGCCTGCGTTCCTGCACGACGACGGCGACCCTGCCCGCGGGGGTGTTTCCCGCCCAGTAGACGTGTGGCTTGCCCAGGCGCGCTTCGGCGGGGTCGGCTGCCCAGGGGGCGGCGGCGATGCCGCGCTCGAAAGCGGCCGCCGCCTCCCGCAGGTAAGCCTGGTCGCCCGCCAGGTCGCCTCGGGTGGGCGCGGTGAGCATCGGATCGGGCTGTGCGGCGGCCAGCGGGGGCGGGTCGGCCTGCCAGATGGTCACGGTCGCCGCCCCGGCCGCGACGACCATAGCGAGGACGCCCGCCACGGCCATGCGGTGGCGAAACCGGCGGCGTTTGCCGCCGCGCAGCACGGCTCCGGTGAAATCGGGGCGCGGCTCGACGCCCTCGGTGGCCTCCCGCAGGACGCGCGAGAGTTCGGTGGTGTCCATGCTCATCCCCTCGTGAGGCTGTGGGCGCCCAGGACCTCGCGCAGCCGGTCCAGGCCGCGGGAGGTCTGGCTTTTGACGGTGCCGACGGCGCAGCCGAGCGTGGCCGCCGTGTCGGCCTCGGACAGGTCGTCGAAGAAGCGCAGCACCAGCACCGCGCGCATCCGGGCGGGCAGCGTCCCCAGCGCCCGCGCGACCTGGTCGCGGTCAAGCACCGCGCTTTCCGGTCCGCGCACCCCCGGCTCCGCCGCCTCGTCCAGCGGCGACTCGGGCACCCGCCGGGAGCGGCGCCGCCAGCGGTTCGCCGAGGCGTTGGCCAGCGCGGCCCGGACATAGGGCTCCAGGTCCCCGCGCACGCGTCTCCGCTTGGTGTAGACCCGTTCCAGCACGTCTTGCAGCAGGTCCTCGGCCGCGCCCTGGTCTCCGCCGCAGAGCAGGAACGCGGTGCGCAGCAGCGCGGTGGACCTGTGCGCGACGAACTCGGCGAACTCATCATCCGCGTCGATCGTCGTCACCCCCTTGTGGTCGAAATGTCGTATGTCCTAACCGACACCGGGCTGGCTGGGGAGGTTGACGGCGGTCCGACTAGACTGGCAGCGAACCGCGAGCCGAAGGAGACACCCGTGGCTGAGATGTCCGTCCAGCTGGTCGCCGTGGAACGACGCCTGTGGTCGGGTACCGGCACGTTCGTGGTCGCGCAGACCACCGAGGGTGAGATCGGCATCATGGCCGGTCACGAGCCCGTGCTCGGCCAGTTGGTCGACGGTGGCGTGGTCAAGATCCGCACGACCGACGGCGACACGGTGGTCGCCGCGGTGCACGGTGGTTTCCTCTCCGTCACGGCCGACTCGGTGAGCATCCTGGCCGAGTCCGCGGAGCTGGCGGGTGAGATCGACGTGACCCAGGCCCGCTCGGACCTGCAACACGCGGACACCGACGAGCGCAACCGGGCAGCCGCCCGCCTGCGCGCCGCCGAGCAATCGGCCTGATGACGGCCTAGCGGGCGGGAGCGGCCGGTGGACATCAGCGTGGTGGTCGTGACGCTCTTGGCCGCTGTCCTGATCGTTCTCCTGCTCCTGGTCGTCCGGCGCGTGCGGCTGCTGCGCGCGGGGGGCATCCACGTCGCCCTGCGCACCCGCATCGATGACACCGGCAAGGGCTGGCACCTGGGCGTTGGCCGCTACCAGGGCGACGAGTTCGCCTGGTTCCGCGCGCTGAGCCTGCGCGCAGGCCCCGACCGCGTCATCCACCGGGCCGGTCTGGAGATCGCCGCGCGCCGCGACCCGGGCCGCTTCGAGACCCCGAACATGCCGCTGGGCTCCCGGGTGCTGCGCATCGAGAACCTGCTGGGCGGCCCGCCGCATCCCGAGGTCGAGATCGCGATGACCCCGGACGCGCTGACCGGTTTCCTTTCCTGGCTGGAAAGCGCCCCGCCCGGCCAGCGCCTGCCCTGGGCTTCCTAGGGCCTGTGTCGAAGTACCGGCACGCACCAGCCGCGCCGGATGCGGCCCCTGACGGCACGGCCACGACGCCCAAGTACAACACCGGTACGAGCGGCGCCGCGGCCGCACCGCCAGGAACCACCCCGATCACGACTGACACGCACCGGT